>CAZBLJ010000293.1:0-2501 GCA_964492605.1 uncultured Puniceicoccaceae bacterium | reverse complement strand
AGTCGGGCTACGACGGTCACGAGCCGGAGTTCCTTTTGGGAATTCGACCCACTGCTAGTTAGATGAAAGGCCCCTGGCTGGGACAGCCGCCCTCCCGGTTTTCGTTGGACAGATTTGCGTGCAGGGGACAGGATTGAGGGAGTATGTCCATTGCCCGTCCCCGCTTGATTTTTACCGGTGCCTGGTTGGGTTCGGTTCTTTTGGCGTTCGCCGCCGGTCGGTGGATGGACGCGACGGGTGCTACCGAACCGTCGGCCGACGGTGATCGTCGGGAGGCGACGATTGCGGAAAACGGGGAGCCGGAGGTGATCGTCGAAAGGGCTCGGGATGCCTGGACGCACAGTGCGGCGGCGGTCGACGGGGATACGGTCGACCGCCGGGGCGGCTACCTTGCGATGGTTTCGGCGGGTTCGGCCGGGCCCGCCGCATGGGAAAGCGCGATGCGGGAAGCCGGGTTGATCTCCACCGGGGAAGCCCGAGCCTGGTTCGATACGGTGATCGATTTGCCGCCCGGCCAGAGGCGCGATCGTCTCCTTTCTCAGCTTCTTGCCCGGATCGCCAGAGAGGATCCGACCGGAGCCCTGGAACTGACTTCCATGATCGGAGGTTTGCAGGCGCGGGAGTCCGCCCTGCGGGGCGTCCTGGAGGAATGGGCCGTGCGCGATCCGACGACTTCACTGGCGTGGATCGAGGAAAATTCGACCGGATTGCCCGGGTGGGTGGAGTTCAACCGATTGGAATCCTGGGTCGAGGGTTACGCGAAAGTGGATCCGCGGGGTGCCTTCGATTTCGTGGCCGCGCGGCCGGGAGAGGGGCGCAGGGATCTTCGGGAGCAAACGCGCCTGATCGAAGAAGTGATCGGCGAGCAGATCCGTGCGGGACAAGTCGGCGAAGCCATCGGGATGCTGGAAACGCTTCCGGAGGGAAGACTCCGCGACGAATCCTTCCGGGAACTGTATTCCGAATGGGCGGAAGAAGATCCGGAGGCGGCGGCGCAACACTTTCTCGCCAATCCGGTCGAGGGTTCCGATCCGTGGGCACAGGACATCGTGCGTTCCTGGGCGGAGTCCGATCCCGGTGCCGCAGCCGACTTCGTCGCTTCTCTGGGTCCGGAAAACGAAGGATTCGAGCGGTCCGTTTCCGCGTTGATCGAGCGGTGGACCCGTTACGACTTGCAGGCTCCGGCCGAATGGCTCAACCGGATGCCCCCCTCGCCGGAGATCGACCGGGCGGTGGCGGTGTACAGCATGAGGGCCGCCTCGGAAGATCCGCAAGGGGCCATGACCTGGGCCGAGTCGATCGCCTCCGAGCAGAGCCGCGAACGCATCATGCTGCGGGTGGCCGCCAATTGGCAGGACATCGACGAGGAGGGTTTCAACGATTATCTGGAGCAGAGCGAATTTGACGACGAGTTTGAAGAGAGACTCCGGTCCTACGGCTCGTCGCGCGGCGGGCGCGGCTTTGGCGGGCGCTTCAGGGATTAGCCCGAAGCGTCCACCGTGACTGATGCGGACCAGAGCCCGATCCTCTTTTCTCTCGCATAGGCGGCACCTGGCGGGTTAATCCGACTGCCTCATGGTCGAAGAAGACAAAGACGGAGAGCCGGGCGGACGGAAGGACCGGCGCGATCGCAAGTTGCTCGCCGGCGACGGGGAGATGACCTTTCTGGAGCACCTGGAGGAATTGCGGTTTACGTTGGCCCGTTGCATCGGAGCGTTCGCCCTGGGGGTGACGGTTCTGGTCTTTTTTCTTCCGAGCCTGACCGATCTGCTTCGGCTTCCCTTCGTGTGGGCGCAGGGTGCGGCGGATCCCGATTCGCTGGAGGGACTCCTGTCCCTGAAGCCGATGGGTGTCTTCACCGTGATGCTTCAGGTTCTCTTCCTCGGAGGATTGGCCACCTCGTTGCCCTTCATCCTCTACTCGGTCTCCCAGTTCGTGGCCCCGGCGCTGACGGATAAGGAGAAGAAGGTGCTCATTCCGGGGCTGATCATCGGCTTTTTCCTGTTCATCGCCGGAGTGGCTTTTTCGTTTTTTGTGATTCTTCCGGCGGCGCTTCGGGTTTCGATTACCTTCAACGAGATGTTTGGCCTGGAGATTCTCTGGGGAGCTTCCGATTATTACACTCTGGTGGTGTGGCTCAGCGTATTGATGGGCGCACTCTTCGAATTTCCCATGATCCTGGTGATGCTGGTGCACGTGGGGCTCCTGACGGCCGATGCTCTGAGACGCCAGCGGCGTCTGGTGGCGATCGGGCTTCTGGTTCTCTCCGCCGTCATCACACCGACCGGGGATCCGATCACCCTCGTCATCATGACGGCTCCTCTGTACGGATTGTACGAGGTGGCGATTCTGGTGGGGGCGCGGATGGGAAAAGCCATTGCGTCGGAGGAAGAGGACCCGGACGACGAGGGCCGTGAGTGGGACGAGGACGATTGATCCCGCTGCTTCCTGGAAGCCGGAGAGTTTCTTTCGCGTTGCGATGCTTCGTTTGATTTGTTTTG
>CAZBLJ010000292.1:0-2544 GCA_964492605.1 uncultured Puniceicoccaceae bacterium | reverse complement strand
GACTAACCGTGGAGGAAATTCAGCAAATAGCCGATGACCATGATGGATGCAGCGGTCAGTCCGAAAAAGAAGAGAATCAGCGGAAGTTTCAGAGCCCGCCGCATCATGATGGCCTCCGGTAGGCTCAGCGCCGACATTGCCATGAGAAAACACAAAGCCGTTCCCAACGGTATGCCCTTTTCAAACAGGACAACTGCAATGGGGACGATGCCCGCACAGTTGCCGTAGAGAGGGACGCCCAGCACCGTCGCCAGTGGAACCGAGAAAATTCCGGTCGCTTTCATGACCCCCTCGATTGTATCGGTCGGGACGAAATTGTGGATCATGGCGCCGATTCCGACTCCGATCAAAATCCAGTGCCAGATCGACTTCAGGATCGAGAGCGAGTCTCGGAATCCGAAGGCGAATCGCTCCCTCCAGGTATTGCAGTTGGCCTCGTCATCTTGGGGAGAGTCCGCGTTGAAATCCGGCTCAACTTGTTTGTCCATACGGGTCTTTCCGATAAGGAACCCGGCCAAAACACCGACCCCGATTCCGCAAAGCGCGTAGACTCCCGCAATCCCGATGCCGAATTCGGCGGCCATGAGGACGAAAAGGTACTCGTTGAGGATGGGGGATGTAACGAGAAAGGAGAGGCACACTCCCAGCGGAACCCCGGCGCGAAGAAACCCGAAAAAGAGGGGGATCGACGAGCACGAACAAAACGGGGTAACCGCCCCGAAGAGTGCCGCCCCGAGATAGGACCAGATGCCGCGTCCGCTCATCCAGCCTTTCATCTTCTGCATGGGAAGAAAGGTGCGGAGAACGCCGACGATGAACATCATCACCGCCAGAAGGAGCAGAATCTTTACGCTGTCGTAGAGAAAAAACGCAACCGCCCCGCCAAAACGGGAAGTAGGGTCAAGTCCGAGGAGGTTTGTCAGCCATTCGGCCGCTTCTAACAACATTTGTCACCCGATTTGCCGCCGCCGCAGCAGCTGGAGCCTTTGCTCTCGGCTTTTGCTTTCATCGCGGAATCGATCCGCGTGAAAAAGCGGGAGAAGAATCCCTGCTTGGGCTTCTCTTCTGTTGGCGTGTGTTTCTTTTCGGTTTCCGTGCTCATTTTCGCAAAGGGTTTTGGATTAGCTCACGTTCAGTGCTTGGCGATACCCGGCGACGAAGGCCCCGAAGACCTGTCGAATCTGGTCCCGGATGCGCCGGAAAGCCTCGATCTCCGTCTCGCCGGGGCGGATTGCTTTGGGCGGATCCTCGAATCCCCAATGATAGCGGTTTGCCGCGCCCGGAAAGACCGGGCAGGACTCGTTGGCATTATCGCAAACCGTGATAACCGTGTCGATATCGGTGTCGAGGAAGAGGTCCAGGGACTTTGACTCATGGCCGGAGAGGTCCACATCCAGCTCTTTCATGACCTCAATGGCGGTCGGGTGCACATATCCCGCCGGCTTGGAACCGGCGCTGGATACGTCGAAGAGATTCCCGGCTTCGGCGCGCAGGATTCCCTCCGCCATGTGGCTGCGGCAGGAGTTTCCGGTACAGAGGATGAGGATTCTTTTCGGTTGGCTCATTGAGTGCCGATTTCAGCCGTAGCTTTGGCGATTTTCACCCGGAGGCTGTCTAGTTTTTCGATGGGAAGATTGAGCAGAAGGTCGATCCGTCGAGCGATCTGGGTGCTGACATCTATGAAGACCTTTTCTGCCTCCTCATCGGGAACATCGGCTGGGTCCGGAGATCCCCAGTGGGCTACAATGGGTTGACCCGGCCAGACCGGACAGCTTTCGCGGGCGTTGTCGCACACGGTGATTACGAAATCGAAGTGGATGTCCTTGAACTCGTCCCAGGATTTGCTGCGGGCGTCCGATGCATCGATCAGAAAACGATTCTTGAGAATCTCCAGTGCTCGCGGGTGCGGATGATCCTTTGGATCGGAACCGGCACTGTAACTCTCAAAGCGGATCGGGTCTTTTTTGCGAAGGATGTATTCCGCGAGGATGCTACGGGCGCTGTTTCCCGTGCAGAGGAAAAGGATTTTTTTCGGTTGCATCGTTGTTCAGGTGTCTGCGCAGCAGACTTTTGCGAGTGGAGTTTGTTCTTGGTTGGAGAGAATCTTTCTTTTCGCTTTCAGGTCTTCGGTGAACGGAAATTTTTCGGTTTTCAGGTCTTGGAGGCACTTCAGGTTTTTATCGAGAAGTAGGTTGCGGGGTTCTTTGATGCGGTAGATCCGCCACTGGGCCCGTCGCTCGACCTCAAGAAGGCCCAGTCGTTTCATGTAGAGAAGCTGTTTGGAGATTTTTACTTGGGACTCATCCAGAATGGTCATCAAATGACAGACGCAAAGCGGCCCGTCCTGAAGGAGGTTCAGGATGCGTAAACGCTGCACGTCGCAAAGACACTTGTAGACCGATACGGCTTCCATGGAACTCACTATATTCCTGAATAAGTATATTCTGTCAAGGGAATAAAATGAGAAAACGGCAAGAGAGCCCGTTTTTCCACAGGGGCCTTTCATCTGGCTCGCAGTGGGTCGAATTCCCAAAAGGAACTCCG
>CAZBLJ010000291.1:0-2571 GCA_964492605.1 uncultured Puniceicoccaceae bacterium | reverse complement strand
TAACCATAGGGGCATATCCTAGATGGGATCGATTCGTTCGCAACCCAGATTCTGCTGCGCTACCAGGCGTTCCCCTTGAAACGCAGAGCCCGCGCGAGATCTCTTGCGAAAAAGGGACCGCGGTAAATCCAGCCCGTGTACACCTGGATCAGGCTGGCGCCGGCATCGATCTTTTCCCCGGCCGATGCGGCGTCATGGATCCCTCCCACTCCGATAACGGGAAGACGTCCCTTCGTCTCCCGGGCGAGAAAACGGATGATATCGGTCGACCGCCGCCGGAGCGGTTTGCCGGAAAGCCCGCCCCGTTCGTATTCGCCCTGCGGCAACCCATCCCGGCCGATGGTCGTATTGGTTGCGACAATCCCCGCGATCCCGGTGTCCGCGATCACCTCCAGAATGTCCCCGATCTGGTGGAAGGAGAGATCCGGTGCGATCTTCAGCAGGATCGGACGTGCGGCATCGCCCCGATCACGGTTCAGCCGCTGCAGCTCCCCCAGGATCGAGGTGAGCCGACCCTTCTCCTGCAGCTCCCGCAACCCTTCGGTGTTCGGACTGCTGACGTTGACCGTAAAAAAGTCCGCATGATCCGCGAGCCGCTCGAAACAGGACAGGTAATCGGATCCCGCATCTTCCAGCGGAGTGTTTTTGTTCTTTCCGATATTCACCCCGACCGGTCCCGGGCGTTTCCCCGGCGGAGGAAGCTTCTTCAAACGACCGACCATCGCCTCCGCCCCGCGGTTGTTGAATCCCATCCGGTTGATCACCGCTTCGTGTTCGGGATAGCGGAAGAGTCGGGGCTGCGGGTTTCCCGGCTGGGCCTTGGGCGTGACCGTGCCCGCCTCCACATGGCCGAACCCGAGGGCCATCGACGCCGGGATGAAATCCCCGTCCTTGTCCATGCCCGCCGCAAGTCCGACCCGGTTGGGAAACCGAAGGCCGAAAACCTCGACCGGTTCGCCTGCGGACCGATTCCTGCGGGCCAGATAGTGGCAAACCGGCCGGAGGACACTCGCCGACTGCAAAAGGTTTCGCACGTATTCATGGGCTCTCTCCGGGCCCAGGCGGAAGAAGATCGGTCGCAGAATTTTTTCGTAAAGAGTATCCATGAAAACGGGGCGGGCTCCTATCCGACTCTCAAATTTTCACGGTCGCAACCACTTTTGGTTTGCAACACCCAGATTTTTCCGACGACGAAAGAACCATGTCGCAAGCAAATCCGAAACTTAGTTGGTGTATCGCCCGCCTTGGAAACGACCTGAACTGGTGGGTCGAAGAGATCAGCGACGACATTCATTGGGATGTCGACGGTCTGGGAATCGTGGATCCCCGGCAGCTCCAGCACATCATCGACCTCCTCGAGCCGCTTCAGGATTACAACCTGGACTCCCAGCTCCTGGAGAACGCCTTCTTCGGGTTTGCCATCGACAAGGAGCTGAAAGAGGCCCACGTGCGGCTGGTGCGCACCCAGACCTCATTCCTCGATGCGGACGAACCGATCTTCGCGCTGCCGGACGTGATCGACGAGGAGAAGGGACCCTACGCCGATTTCATCGACCACATCACCCGGCTGCGGGTCCGGATGCTCAATGATCTGATCGATTTCAATCAGAACCTCACGGTCGAGGAATTGGAGGAGGAGATCCGCGAACAGCAGAACACCGATTTCCTCGAAGGAAGAGCGACCCACTTCTTCCAGGAGGTCACTTCCATTCTCGAATACGTCCCCGAGGGCTACGAACTGGAAGTCGACGAAGATGCGAAAACCCCCTCGGAAGAGGACGCGGTGGACGAGGAATTGAGCAGCATCGATGAAAGCGCGGAGGAAGAATCCATCGAGCAGGACGACACGATGCGGTGGGAGGATGAAGACGAGGAAGGTGAAGAAGAAGGAGAAGGAGAGGAGAAGAAGGGCTAGCCCCGAATGGCACTAGTTTAAGGCAGTGTCCAATCTTAATCATAATCGTTATCCTAATCGTAATCGACTGACTATGAGAGGATTACGATTACGAGCATGATTACGATTACGACACAGTCGGGCTAGCCCCCGCGCTGCCGCCACCCGTACCCGTTTATGGAATTTCTCGCCGATATCGGTTTCGTCGAAAACGTCTGGAAGGAGTCTCTGGACGGGACGGAGGGCGACGCGCGCAAGTTTGCGGAGGCCCACAGCCGAAGCACGTTCGCCGTCAGCATCCCGACGAGCATTCGCCTGCTCTCCTCGACCGGAGCGGACGAGGAGGAAATCGTTTCCCGCTTCCTCAAAGCCTTCCCGGTGATCGGCTTCGACGAGAAGTTGATCGCCAGGGCTGCGGCTCTCTTTCGGAGCCATGACGTCCCGCTGGAAACGGCGATCGAGGGTGCTATCGCCAAGGAAAACAATCTGAAGATTCTCACCGATTCGCCGGATCGCTATCGGAAGCTATCCGGAATCCACGTGGTGAATTTCCGAAACGACGACGGAGATTGAGTCCGGCGAGCGGCGCGGGCCCGTATTTGCCGCGGCTATCCCGCGCGTCCAGCCCGGTATTACTCGTCCGTCCCGCGGAACTCTTTCATGGTGGCGCTCCCCTC
>CAZBLJ010000290.1:0-2592 GCA_964492605.1 uncultured Puniceicoccaceae bacterium | reverse complement strand
GACGCGAAATCGGCGCAAATGTTCACGCTGGCACACGAACTGGCTCACATTTGGCTCGGAGAAAGCGCCTTGACGGATACCGGCTTGATATCGTCACCCTCACAGAGGATCGAATCATGGTGTGATCGGGCGGCGGCGGAGTTCCTTATACCAGCACGCGAACTAAAAGCCGGCTGGCGTGAAGCGAGGCAGGAAGAAGCGCCGTTCGAGACTATCTCGCGCCGTTTCAAAGTGAGCCCGATCGTGGCGGGACGCCGCGCCATGGATTTGCGCCTGGTGGACCGGGAGACGTTTTTCGCGTTCTACCAGAAATACATGGCAAGAGAACGCAGTCGAAGTCCTGCCGGCGCCGGGGGCGATTTCTACAATAACCAGAACACCCGCGTGGGCGAAATGTTCGCCGTACAGGTCATTTTTGCCGCGAAGAGCGGCCGCGTGAGCTTCAAAGAAGCCTACGACCTTACCGGCCTTCGTGGGGGCGCCTTTCAGGAATACGCCCATCGTCTGGGGATCGATCTGCCATGAGCGAAAATCGCCCCTATATTCGGTTTGAATGGAAAGAGCTTCCGTGATGCACTGCCGCAGGCGGCAAGTGATGCATCAAGAAAAGCAGAACGATCAGCGTTCCATATCGAATTCATCTTTAGACAATCGCAGGGAAAGGGGCGGCGCATGCCGGATCAGACCAAGGGACGATACGCGAAGCTCGGCGCACTCGCCACATTTTTGTTCGGGATCCTGCTCTCGGTCATCGGAGGACGCCTCATCCTGTATGATCAACTGCTGACCGTCCACGGCCGGGACGTCATCGGCGAGATCATCGATACCGGTTCGGTGCGCCATTCGTCCGGCGGATATGTCGATTTCATCCGGTATCGTTTCAAGGACGCGGCGGGGGAGATCCACAGCGGCCAAAGCTCGGGCTATTCCGGAACCATCGGGGAGACGATCCGTCTGGAATACTCACCCGTCCTCCCCTTTGTCCACCGTGTATCGGGCGAAGGCGAGAACATGGGGTACCGATGGCGTTGGGCGTTTCTGGGCGTGGGCCTTCTCTTCGCCGTTGCGGGGATGCGCTGGTTCCTGCATACGCGGTACCGGCTCCGCCTCGTCGCCCGCCTCGCCCGGGAGGGCGCCGCCGTCGAAGGAACGGTGGGGCGGATCGCGGACGGCGGCCGCACCATCGAATACCGATACACGACCGAGGCCGGGTCGTTCCGGGGAAAAACGATGGCGTTGCCGCCGGCCGTTGTTGGGGAATACAGGGAAACGGATACGGTGGAGGTGTTGTACGATCCGGCATCGCACAAGAGAAGCGTGCTCCGGATCGAATTGTAAAAGCAGTCGCGGCCGAAGCTCGGGGGGTTCCAAGCGGCCAAGATGGGTGACGGCCGCCGGTTGCCCGGAACGTTCTCCGGATCGACGGGAGAAATACGGAATCAAGGAGGGGAAGATGAAGAAACCAAATACCGGAAACCGATGGACGATCATCGTGATGGTCTCCGTTTTCGCGGCGGTCGTGTGGGGGCCCCCCACGTCCGTTCACGCCGGAATCTTCAAGTATGTCGATGACCAAAAACAGGTGCATTTTGTCGATTCCATCGAAAAGGTCCCGCCCCGATACCGGGATCAACTGACCGTGCCTTCTCGCAAGGAAGCCGGAAACAAATCCTCGCCGACAAAACGGCCGAAAACGCCCCGCTTGACGACCGATAAGGAAAACGCCCGCGTGATTCCCTACAAAGTCACCTCGCGGATGTGGAACGCGGAGGTTCAAAAGAGCGTCCCCACGCCCCAAACCGTTATCGATAAAATCGGTGCCGTCCTGCGGCTCTGGCAATCCGTTCCGGAAGCCAACCTCCGATTCCGGTACGCCGGACCGGCCGGAGCATCCTATTCTTCGCGGGAGGAACTGCCCGAGGACGGAGCCCTCTATTACATCCTGAATGGGGACCGTAAATTCGGCAGAATGGTGGCGGGTGCGGGCGGATATTCCGGGGCCATCCCCGAGAATTACCGGAAGGGGTATGTGTTTCTCAACACCAAAGCCGGTCTGTACACGATGAAGCTCAAAACCCTGATCCATGAAACAGGCCATGCCCTGGGGATTTCCCAACATTCCGTGACGATCGCCTCCATCATGAGCTGCGGCACGCCTTCCTGGAGCGGACATGAATTTCTGACATTCGCGGAACAGGATCGGTTGGATCTGGCCTACGCCTGGAACCCGTCGGCGGTATCGACGATTTCAGGGACGGTTTCCACCACGGGCAGAAAATTCGTCTTTGTCCATGCGGCCAACATCGTCAATGGGCGAACCTTTTCGAGCATGACGAACCATAAAGGTGAATTTACCATCCCCGCCTCACCGGGAAAATACCGGATATTTGCCAAAGGGTATGAGTCCTCCGCATTCGACAAGCCCGTGGCACAGTCACCGAGCTGGTATGTCTCCCAGGAAAAAAGCACCAACGATCCAACCCAAGGCAAGGTGTTCTCCCTTGTCGGGCCCGCCGCCCGCGTGGAAGGACTGCGCCTTGTCATGCTGGAACAGCCGGTCCCCTTCAACTTCTTCTGGTCGCTGACCATTCC
>CAZBLJ010000289.1:0-2644 GCA_964492605.1 uncultured Puniceicoccaceae bacterium | reverse complement strand
CCCATTTTCAATCGCACCAGACCGGGGGCACGGAGAGGAGGAGCGGCGCTTCCAGGAATCCGGTGCGGCGGATGCGGATGGATTGCTCCAGCCAGTCCACCGCCATCTGCCCGAGCATTTTACTATTGCGGGTGAACCCCGGGATGCCCGCGGGTGCCGTCTCGGGGCGGAGGAGGACTGCGGGGTGTTTGGGTTGGAGAGTCCTGGGCAAGCGCTTCATCCAGCCCCACTCCCGCAGGCTGATCAGGATCAAGCCGTCGGGTTGATACGTTTTCATCCATTTGCGAAAACCGAGTCCGGCATCCGGATCATTCGGTTTCACCAGATACAGACTCTCGGGCTGAAATCGTCCTCCGGGTTCCTCCAGTTGGGCAGCGGCAAACCCCGCCATGCGGGCGACATCGTCCGCATGGTGAGAGGGGTCCCAGAGGACGGCTCCGATGCGTCGGCAGCCCCGCTCCCGCAGTTTCCCATACAGCTGCCGCACCATGCGGTGCTGGCGCGGGCGGATGGTCATGATGGGCTCGTTTTCAAAGTCAGAGCAAATCGAGACCACCGCAAAGCTGCGGAAGTCAAACTCGTGAAACCACTCCGGACTTCCGCGGTGATACTGGATGAGGATGCCCTGGAAGCCCTGTGCGAAAAGTCGCTGGCGCAGTGCCGGGACGCTGCCTTCCTTCCGCACGTCGAAATCACGGATCAGGAACCCCCGCTGGAGGGCCGGTTCCATGAAGAGTTGAATCAAGGATCCAGAGGGGCGGTTCCTCTCATCTTCGGTATGCCGGAGAACCGCGATCGGTGCATCCCGCAGGTGCCCCGCCCGGGAATGCTCCCTGGAGGATCGTGCCGCGATCAACGGAGCCGGGCGATAGCCCTGACGCTCCGCCTCCTGCCAGACCCGGTCCCGGGTCTTCCTGGCGATCCGTCCATCGTTCCGCAAAGCGCGCGAGACCGTGGCCTGGCTCAGACCGAGGGCGGCAGCGATGGATTTCTGGTCGGGAGGGGGCTGCATTTGTATTAAATTGATAAGTTTTGCTGCCCGGATACTTTTGTCGAGCATCAACAGTGATTAAATTGATTATGAAGGAAATTCTTATTGGTCTTCTTCTTTTGCCGCTGTGCAATGGTCAGGTCTGGAGCCAGGGCACGACCGTTACCGCTGGTGATTCGCCTCCCGTCGTCTTCCAGGGGAACGGTTTCAAAGTCGGTGAGGTAACTGCGGATGCCGCCATCGTCTGGACCCGCCTGACAACTGCCGGGGAGCCGAACTGGAACGGGAGGTCCTGGTCAAAACCGTCGGAAAGTATCAAACGTCCGGCCCCCGGTTACGACGGACTCGATCAAATTCCACTCGATGCCAGTTGGGACGAGATGCACGGCACCCTGCCCGGTGCCCCCGGAGAGGTGCGCCTGGAGTGGGTGAACCTCAATCCAGCGGGAGGAAAAGGCAGCACGGACTGGCTGGCGGTGGACCCCGCTTCCAATCACATTCGGCAGATTGAGTTGACTGGCCTGCAGCCGGGAAGTGAGTATCAACTGACCGTGGAGAGCCGTGATCTTTCCGGGGCACCGGGAGAGACCATTGAGGGACGATTTCGCACTGCACCGGCAGCCGATGATGCGGCGGAAGTCGACTTTACGCTCGTCACTTGCCAGCGTTGGCCCAGCCGTGATGCGGGCAATGACGGGTTGCTCATTTACCCTCACATGTTGGCTCGCGATCCCGATTTTTTCGTCCACACCGGCGATGTCGTCTATTACGACAAGGGCAGCCCCATGGCGTGCTCGGTGCCCCTTGCCCGCATGCACTGGAACCGCTGGTATGGCACGGGTAATATCGTGGACTTTCACAACAACGTTGCCAGCTATTTCATGAAGGACGATCATGATATCACGGTCAATGACTGCTACCCTGGGCTGGACTATGGAGCGCTGACCTGGGATGAGGGCATCGCCCTGTTCGAAGAGAATACTCCGGCACCCCGTGATTCCGTGCCGTATCGGAACTTCCGGTGGGGTGCCCACCTGGAAATCTGGCTGCTCGAAGGGCGCGAATTTCGCTCGGAGGGTAATGGTGGTTCCGGCATGACGGGTGGTCATGTTTACGGTGCCGAGCAGCTGGATTGGCTCGAAAACACCCTCGCCGACTCGACCGCCACTTTCAAAATCCTCATCAGCCCCACGCCAGTTCTCGGCTCACATATGCCTGCCAACTACTCGACGGAATTTCAACGCCTGCATCAGATGATCGCCGACAACGAAATGGTGGTCCTTGTCGGAGATCGCCACTGGCAGTATGTGTCCCGCCACCCGGACTTGGGGTTTTGGGAATTTGATCCCGGTTCAGGCTCCGACGCCCATTCGGTCAAACCCCGCAACTTGGGGGGCACTCCCATCTACTCGCTGCTCAATTGGGAGCAAGGCGGCTTTCTCCATGGATCCGTTTCCGTCGAGGAAGGGGATCCCCTTCTCACGCTGACTCACTACCTGGTGGATGGCAGCGTGCTGAATACCGAGAGTTTTGCGGCGGGAGAGACACTGCGGACTCCGTAAGACTCGGCGGGAATCCAAAAGTAGTCGCGGGGTTCTACCCCACGACACCGGAAGCCCCACCCGCTACGGCAACCCCACTCCCCCTCCGAAG
>CAZBLJ010000288.1:0-2716 GCA_964492605.1 uncultured Puniceicoccaceae bacterium | reverse complement strand
TCATCTGGCTCGCAGTGGGTCGAATTCCCAAAAGGAACTCCGGCTCGTGACCGTCATAGCCCGAAGGGCGAAGTCGGTTCAGCCGGAGAGTAATCCCTGGTTGGAGCAGAATTCCTAAACAAACTCCCGTTTTCTGCCAGATGAAATGCCCCTTGGGGCTCACCCGTATTCGAGGCGGACCCGTTGATGGGTCGCCAGAGACGGAAGACTGTCCAGATTCGTGGTGGAAGGGAGGCGATCGATGTATTTCCAGGCCTCCTGGCGCAGCGCGAGCCATCGATCCCAGGCGAAATCGGGTGCATGGACGATCTGGCGGAGGATGGAGCGCCATTCGAGCAGGGCCCGTTCGATATCCCCCGGACGGACCAGCCCGGATTCGAGATCGGCGGGGCGTTGGCCGGAGACCAGCGCGGCGACGACTTCCGCAGCCCCCTCGCCGTATTCCGTGGGAACGCCACGTTTGAGATAGCCGGGAATGGTGCGCCAGCCGTAAAGCAGACGGCTCAAATCGCCGAGGCGACCATCCGAATTACCCATTTCCTCGAAACGGTGTCCGGCCCGGAGGTTGGCGAGTTGGAAAATCATCTCCTCGACCGCGAAGGAAGGATCTTCGAGCCCGGCCGCAATGGCGAGGCCTTCTCCCTGGCTGAAGAAGCTGAAGACCATGCCGCGGCGGGTCGGACGGAATCTCGAATCGATGAGCCCGAGGTCGAACCAGTTCCGGGCGGGTCGGCGGGGTTTGTCGTCGATGCGGTTTCCGAGCGCCGCGGTCAGGTCGGGGGTGTCGGTTTCGGTCCTTTCCCGGACCACGGGGTTGATCAACGCCCGGCCGGCTTGATCCATCCGGCAGAAGGCCAGCGCCTTTCCATAGTCCAGATAGACGCGGACGGCCCCGTCTTTTTCGTCCCAGCGAACGGCCTCCCCGCCGCCGGTCAACCGGGGGAGCAGCGGCAAGTAACGGCTTTCGAGAAGGTCGAGCGGGCAATGGCTTTTCGGCTGCGGATAGTCGCGGTGCGTCTTCCAGTCGTCCAGGAGCATCTTCCGAAACCGCTTGGTGAGATCGAGGTTCTTCTTGTGCTTCTCCTTCGGGAACACCGCGAGGGTCAACAGTCGACCGTAGCGGGTCGGATTGTATTCCGGAAGCCGGCACATGGAACCGTGGTGGACGGTGTCGAGCACCTCGGGAGAGGAGAGGGCGGGGCACCAGGAACCGCGGGAGCGAAAGAGGGCTTCTTCGAGGGCGACCCGACGTTTTTTGCCCAGGCGTTCCCATTCTCCGTCGGGGTTCTCCATCTCCGTAATCCGGAGGGGTTTTCCTCCCCCGAGAGCCGCCGTTTGGTCGAAACGCAAGGGAAGATCCTCGTCGAGACCCAGGTGGAGGCGACCTCCGGAAAGAAAGCGCTGATTGAGGTTCGAAAGAGACTCCCGGGGATCGTCTCCCCGGGCGGAGGCTTCTTGCAGACGGGTCAGACACGCCTGCCAGTCGATCCGCCGATTCGGCGCGAGTTCGACCGGTCGCCCGTCGCGAAGCCGGGGTTTATCCGCGCCCGACAGCACGAATCCGACGGTGTCGATACCCCGCCGTCCGGCACGGCCGAACATCTGCAGGAGTTCGTCGGATCGAATCCATCGAAGTTCGTCTCCGAACCGGTAGTTGGCTTCCGTGACCATGACGGATCGAAGGGAGAAGTTGATGCCTGCGGCGAGGCCGGTCGTGGCCACGACGACCCGGAGCTGGCCGTGTTTGGCGAGCGGTTCGATCACCCCCGCGCGCAGCCGGTAATCGAGCCCGCTATGGTGGAAGGCGACCCTGCGCGAGAGCAGTTTCCGAAACGACCCCCGGGCGATGGCGGATTGCCCGGCGGTCAATTCAAGCGGTTCGCAAGGGGGGAGGGAGGCCGCCAGGCGGCGTGCGATCTCTTCGGCGGCCTGTCTGCGCGGGGCGAAAATCAGAATGGGGCCGAGACCGGCCGCCAGAGCCTTGGCGATCCGGCGGGGCCAATGACCGCGGACTCCTTGCGGAATCTTATGGCGGAGGGAATCCAGATTCACTTCTTCGAGCGGCACCGGGCGCTCCTTGCACCGGATCAGGGCGGTTGTCCGGCCGAGTCGGTCGAGCCAGGAGGTGATCAACCCGGGATTGGCGGTGCTCCCGCTGAAAAGGAGCAGTTGCGTGTCATCGGGGGCGCTCGCGATGGCCAGCTCGTAGTGGAGACCCCGGAGAGGGTCGTTCAGCATCTGGAATTCGTCGATGACCAGCAGATCGGGACCTTCTCCGCGAAGGAGCGCCTGGCGCTGGGTTTCGAGCGTGGCCACGACGATCGGAGCGGACAGATTCTCCGCCAGGTCGCCGGTGGCGATGCCGACGTTCCATCCCCGCGAGCGCCAGTCCATCAGTTTGTCGTTTGCGAGAGCGCGGGTGGGAACGGTGTAGATACAGCGTCCGGGAGCGGATTGCTCGACGAATTTCTCGAAGATGAGGGTCTTTCCGGCCCCGGTCGGGGCATCGACGACGACATCTTCCCCGGCGCGGAGACGACGGATGGCCTCCTGTTGCCAGAGATCCGGGACCAAAATAGGATTCGCGGCGGTTCCCGCCGGAAAATTGCCGGGGAGCTGTTCCTGCCAATCTGCTCCCATGGTATCCATGAACCTCTCAAGATGTTCTTCCCCCGGATTCTGGCAAGTCGCTTCGTCCCCGGTGACGGAATCTTTT
>CAZBLJ010000287.1:0-2719 GCA_964492605.1 uncultured Puniceicoccaceae bacterium | reverse complement strand
CCGCCGCGATACCGCAGCGCGATTCCAAAGTGTAATTGCCGAGGCTGTTGTAAAACCCCGTATCCATGGGGTAAAGCGAGTGTTGAAAGGCTTCGTTGCTCATGCGGTTCCAACGCCTGCAGATCAATGTCAATATCCCGCCAGCTCGGCGGTCAGATTCTTTTTGATGCTTCGCCGGATGGATTCGGTGCGGGCGGGCGGGGTGTAGGCTTTGGTGCGTTTTCCGGTGATGTCCAGCGTGTAGGAATCGGAGTAGCCGTCGAATTCGCCGGGACCGAAGAGAAAGGTGAAGGTGGTTTCGGCGAAGATCGTCTTTTTGTAGATCGCCACCATGCCTTTGCCGTCGACGCTTCCGTTTTCGACGACTCTCCACCCGTTCGCGAAGGCGGCGTTTTGTATCGCCTGGCGCATTTGCAGGTCCGACAACCGGTTGGGGACTTCCATATGGATCACTTTCGGGCCGTAAACCGGGTGGAGGAGGGAGGCTTCTCCGGCCGGGGCGGTATCCGGATCGGGAGGCACGGGCGTAGTGGAACATCCGAGAAAAAAACCGAAAAGAACGGTGGAAAAACAGGCCGCGAGTTTCATAATTGGGTTTTGAGACTATCGACTTCCTCCCTCCCGTAAACGATTTTTCTTTCTATCCGCCGAATCCATGAAATTTACCTTCTCTCTTATTGGCTTTGGAATCCTCGCCCTCCTCGGTCTCTTCCACTTCTACAATCCGTGGGGGATGGAGCCGGAGCCCGGACGGGGCGAACACGTGGCCCGATACGTTCCCTCTTCCGCGACGGGGTGGACGGTGGCGGACAAGGAGCTGGGGGATACGGAGTCGATGAAGGAGCGCTCCCAGCAAATCCTCGATCTGGATGATTTCGTGTACCGGAACTACTCCCGCGACGGGGGGAAGGAATTCTTCGAGGTCTATGTGGCGTATTGGGCCGCCGGCAAAGCCTCTATCCTGGAGGTGTCCTCCCACACGCCCGACCGGTGCTGGACGGAGAACGGGTGGACGCAGTTGGACGAAGAGCACGCGGTCGAGAAGGAGATCGGGGGCGAGTCTCTCCTGCCTGCGGAATGGAGGGCCTTCGAGATCCAGGGGAGCGAGCAATTCGTCCACTACTGGCACTT
Source organism: uncultured Puniceicoccaceae bacterium (assembly GCA_964492605.1). Classification (GTDB taxonomy): domain Bacteria; phylum Verrucomicrobiota; class Verrucomicrobiia; order Opitutales; family Puniceicoccaceae; genus Puniceicoccus. Next base: position 1,588 of record CAZBLJ010000287.1, on the reverse strand, counting down.
GGTGGGCGGCGAATCCTACGAGTACGGAAAGCGGTCCAACGCCTTTCCGACGCCCTACACTTACGTGAGGGACCTCCTTCGTTCCCACATGAGCGGGACCGGAGAGCAATACTTTATCCGCATCAACTCGAACATCCCCTTCGACCGGCTCTGGAACGACCCGGGCTTCCGCGAGGTTCTTCGGGAGGTGGCCGAACTCGGGCTCATTCTGGAGCGGGACGATTTGGCCGAAGACGAAGCCGCGTAATGATTGCCGGCATCCAGCGTAATGTGTTGGGGGAAGCGCTGCTTCCGTGTTGCACGGATCCGTTGACCGGGTTCACGCGGAACGGGAGTTGTGAGGTTCTGCCGACGGATGGCGGGATTCATGCCGTTTGTGCGCGAATGACGGAGGAGTTTCTCGAGTTTACGCAAAAAAGAGGGAACGACCTTTCAACCCCCCGGCCGGAATTCGGCTTTCCCGGGCTGAAACCGGGCGACCACTGGTGCCTGTGCGCCAGTCGGTGGCAGGAAGCCCTCGAGGCCGGAGTCGCGCCGCCGGTCAATCTGGAGGCCACCCACGAAGCCGCCCTCGCGATCATCCGTCTGGAGGACCTGAAACGCCACGACGCGAGCACGGGAGACCGAAGGGACGACGATGCTTGAGGCCCCCCTGGCCGTTTTCGAGGGGACCCTGTTCGAGGGAGTGGGCGAGCATTACCTGCCGGTCCTGATCGAGGTCGCGAAGGTGGCGGGCCTGGTGTTGGCCTGCGTGATCGTCAACTGGATCGGCCGGAACGTGATTCTGCGGGTGGTCCGCTCCATTATTCAGCGTACCGAAACCAAGAGGGACGACGTCTTCCTGGAATCGGGGGCGCTGACGCGCTTGTCCCACATTCTGCCGGCGTTGGTGATTCATTTTTCGGCTCCGGTTCTCTTCCAGGAGGACGGGGCTCTCCTGGAGACGATCCGGAAGTTCGTATCGATCTATCTGATCGCGATTACGCTGTTCGTACTCGATGGAGTCCTGAACGCGGTCTACCGGATGCTCGCGAGTCATGCGCGGGCGGGCAATCTACCCCTGAAGGGCTTTATCCAGGCGACCAAGTTGATCGCGATCCTGATCGGCTTGATATTATTCGTCTCGGTTCTCTTCAACAAACCACCCTTTTTGATCCTCTCCGGACTCGGGGCGCTTACGGCGGTGTTTATGTTGATCTTCCGGGATGCGATTCTCGGGTTCGTGGCGGGTATTCAGATCTCGGTGAACAACATGGTGCGGCCGGGGGACTGGATCGAGATGGAGTCGAACAGCGCCAACGGCGATGTGATCGACGTGTCCCTGACCACGATCAAGGTGCGGAATTTCGACAAAACGATCACCAGCATCCCCGCCTACGACCTGATTTCGAAGTCGTTTATCAACTGGCGGGGGATGTCGGATTCGGGCGGCCGACGGATCAAGCGGTCCATCCGCATCAACCTGCGTTCGATCCGATTCGTGGACGAGGAGCTGCTGCGGGAATTGCAAAGGATCCAGTTGCTGAAACCCTTTCTCGAGCAACGGGGAAAGGAGATCCGGGAATGGAACCGCGAGAGGGAAGTGGAC
>CAZBLJ010000286.1:0-2735 GCA_964492605.1 uncultured Puniceicoccaceae bacterium | reverse complement strand
AATGAAATACGCGGCGAACGGTCGGTCGATTGTTTGCGGCCGGGTGGCGTCGGGAGAATCCGACGGGTGAGCGACACCGGGATTTCCGGTGTCCGATTGGGCATCCTGGGATTTTTGCCGGGCCAAATTTTGAAGTTGGCGAGGACGGCTCCCCTCGGAGATCCAATTGCGGTGGATATCAACGGTACCCGGATCGGGCTTCGTCTTTCGGAGGCAAGATCGATTGTTTTGGAACCGGAAGAGGAGTCGGATGGTCAGGGTTCTTGAGGAACAGAGGATCTGCCGGGTCGGGCTTCTCGGCAATCCGAACACCGGCAAATCGACGGTCTTCAACCGGTTGACGGGATTGCGCCAGCGGATAGCGAACTATCCGGGAATCACGGTCGAAGAACGGATCGGGGCCGGAAAGTTGGGCGGTCGGCCGATCCAGTGGATCGATTTGCCGGGCACTTACAGTCTGGCCGGCGGGAGCGCCGACGAGCGGGTTGTCCTGGATGCACTGTCGGCGCGCGGGGGACGCCAGCCTCTGGATCTGTTGGTTTTCGTCGTCGATTCCACCAATCTGGAGCGAAACCTCTTTCTTCCGTTTCAGGTGGCGGATTTCGGGTTGCCCATGGTGATTGCCCTGAACCAGTGGGACATCGCGAAGAGGAGGAAAATAACCGTCGATCCGGATGCTTTGTCCGAGAGCCTGGGTGTTCCCGTGGTGCCGATATCGGCTCGGAGCGGGGAAGGATTCGACGAGTTTTCACGAATGATCGAGGCGTCGTTGGAGACGCCGAAGAAATTGCACATCAAGGAATGGCCCGAGCCCGTGGAGGCGGCGGTCGCCGAATTGCAGGAAACGGTTCCGAATCTTGGACGGGGGGAAGCCGTCCGGCTCTTTTTCGATCCCTCGGGTACGCATCCGGTCGAGGGAATCGGAGACGGCGACGGCATTCGCCAAGCCGTAGCGAACGGACGGGCTGCATTGGAACGATCCGGAATCAATCCGGGGCCAGCCGAAGCCGTGTTGCAGTACGACCGTCTCCGGGAAGCCTTGGCCAATACGGGGCCGGACGACGAAGTGAAAGCGGTTGCATCCGAATCGGTCGACCGGATCCTGCTGCACCGTTTCTGGGGGCTGGGTGTTTTCCTCGCGGTGATGTGGGTCGTTTTTCAATCGGTCTACACCTGGGCGGGACCGCTGATGGACGGCCTGGAAACCGTGACCGCTCTGGTTCAGGAAGGAGTGCGGCCTCTCCTTGCGTCGACGCCGCTTCTTGAGAGTCTGGTCATCGACGGCGTGATTGCCGGAGTGGGGGGAGTCATCGTCTTCCTCCCGCAGATTTTTATTCTCTTCTTTTTTATCGGCTTACTCGAAGAGACGGGGTACATGGCACGGGCGGCCTTTCTGATGGATAAGGCGCTGAGCTGGTGCGGGCTGAACGGAAAAAGCTTTGTGCCCCTTTTGTCGAGCTATGCCTGCGCTATCCCCGGTGTCATGGCGGCGCGAACCCTGGAGAATCGTTGGGCGCGAACCACGACGATTCTGATGGCACCCTTCATGAGTTGTTCCGCCCGGCTTCCGGTTTACGCGCTGCTGATTGGTGCGTTCATCGAGCCGCGTTACGGAGCGATGGCGGCGGGTTGGGCGCTCTTCTTTATGCATTTCGTAGGCGTACTCGTGGCGGCTCCTCTCGCCTGGCTGGCCCACCGGTTTTCGGGGCGGACGGCGAACGAGCCGTTTATTCTGGAAATGCCGGATTACAAGGTGCCGCATGTCCGGAATCTGTTGATCCGCATGTGGGAGAGCGGTCGCGAATTTATCGTTCGGGCGGGAACGGTGATTCTTGCCTTTTCCGTCATCATTTGGGCGCTTCTCTTCTTTCCGAGGAGCGAATCGGTCGAGACGGAAGTCACGAGCCAACTTGCTTCGGAATGGGTATCGGAGGACCCCGGGTTGACGCAGGCCGAGGCGGAAGCGGCCTTGAGAAGCGGCGAATCTCCGTTGGAGGAAACGTATCAAAGGAACCTGGAAGCGGCTTGGATCGAAGACAGCTATCTGGGTCGCTTCGGTCACTGGGTGCAACCGGTCTTCGCTCCCGCCGGGTTCGACTGGAAGATCACGGTTGGTGTGCTCTCCAGTTTTCCGGCCCGGGAACTCATCGTGTCGACCCTCGGCATCATCTACAAAATGGGACCGGAGGTGGACGAGGAGTCGGAAGGTCTTCGCCAGCGCATTGCGCAAGAGCGATGGTCGAGCGGACCCCGAGAGGGGCAGCCGATTTACTCGATGCCCGTGGTCTGGGCGGTGATGGTCTTCTTCGCTCTTTGCATGCAGTGCGGCGCTACCGTGGTCGTGATCGCAAAAGAGTTGAACAAGTGGTATGCGTTGGGATCGTTCCTGGGAATGACGGTGCTGGCCTGGGTTGCCGCCGTCGTCGTCTACCAGGTCGGGATGCTTTTATGACCTCCCCGCTCGAAATAGTGGTTGTTGGCGCGGCAATCCTCGGTGCCGCCGCCTACCTGCTCAAGCGTTGGAGTCGAGCCTCTCGGCAACGAAGAAAGACCGGTTGTGGAGGAAGCTGCGCATGTTCGGTACCGGACCCCTTCAAAACCGAAACCGGGCAAAAAGAGCGGTCCTGACCTGATTTGAATTCCTTCATCTGGAAGAAAACAGGAGTTTGTTCAGGGATTTTGCCCCACTTCGGGCTTACTCTCCGGCTGAACCGACTTCGCCCTTCGGGCTACGA
>CAZBLJ010000285.1:0-2738 GCA_964492605.1 uncultured Puniceicoccaceae bacterium | reverse complement strand
CCAGCTCGTTCGGCCCGACCCGCCCCAGCCGATCCGTCGCCTCGGCGGAAGAGAGCCCCCCTTCGTCCGACCCCAGGCGAGCCCGCACTTCCTCAAGAGACAAGTCCTTCGCATCCTCCGCCGACACAAAATCTTCCATGGCATTCCTTTCGGTTTCCGAACCGTTATGGCGGAAGTCCCGGGAAAAGTCAGCCAATTTCCGTGTCCGGTCGATGGTTATGTCACTTCTACCAAATTTTGACAGTTATGGTGCTGTTGTTTGGAAATGAGATGGATTGGGCAAAGATCGTCTGGAAAAGCGCCTGATCTTCAAACATTCCCGGCCCCCCTCCAGTCGTTATTTATCCGAATAGACGTGACCTTCGTCACGCCTCTACAAGTTTCCGCCGCCCCGTAGAGGCCTTGAGAAGCAAGGTCTACTCGACTCCGTAGAGGCCTTGTGAAGCAAGGTCTACTCCACCCGCTCGAAGGTCCCCATTCCGTCGCCGTCAAAATACGGAATCGTCACGCTCTCCGCCACCGCTTTGTCATCCCGGTCAAAGAGAACCGCTCCGGGGCCGGCGGCGTTTTCTCCGGTGGGCTGGAACAGGAACGTATCGGCATCCCAGTGACGGAGCGGGAAAACTTTTGGTTCCGGGCCAAGACTCATGGAGAGCGCTCCTTCCTTCGCCGTGACCTCCAGCGGGCCGAAATATTCGTTTCGATAAGTCCCGGTATAGGCCGAATCAGCCGCTGGTGGCCCCGGATTCTCCGGACGTTTCGCAGGATCGATTTCGTATTCCGTAAATTCACTCTCCATCTTCAGAAAGTATTGGTCGGCGAACTGAATCCAGTCGCGCCGAACCTCGCCGCGTGTCACAAAATCCTCGAAAGCCAGCGCGATCGCTTCCGGCACTCCGTTGCTTCCCGCGTGGGTCGCCACGGCAATCCCGAGGTCACTTTCCGGAAACAGATAAACCGCCGTCCGGGTCCCAAGGTTAAAGGCTCCGGAGTGGCTCAACTTCAAGCCGAGGTCCGGATCGCTGCCGACGTTCCATCCCAACGCATAGTATCCGGCCTGGTAAGAGTCCGGATTATAGCCGGTCTGTGAATGAGGTCTCCACGTTTCGACCAGGACCTCCGGGGATACGATGGTCTCGCCCTCGAACTCCCCTTTCCCCAGCTGCATCCGCATCCACCGCGAGTAGTCCTTGAGCGAAGCGCTCAATCCTCCTGCCGGTGCCTGCTGATCTGCATCTCTGACGAACAGCGGCTTCCAGGAATCATCCTTGCCCCGGTAGTGGCCATAAGCCCTTTCTTTCGCATCCCGATAATCGCTGAAACGGAAACTCGTATTCTCTATTCCCAGAGGCTTGAACATATAGGCCTCCGCCATGTCCGCAAAACTCATTTCGGCAGCCCCTGCGGCAGCCAAACCGCCCGCCGTAAAGCCAAAGTTGGTGTACGCGTAACCATCGCGAAACGGATACCCCGGTTCGAGCTGTCCCACACGGTCAAGGATTACCTCCACGGGAAACCCCAAATCTTCGAGGTAGTCACCGGCGTGGTCCGGAAGTCCGCTCCGGTGCGAAAGAAGGTCCGCCACCGTCACATGCCGAGTCGTCCACTCTTCGCTGAGACGGAGAGGGACCCCGTAATGCGTGACCCGATCACCGAACGCCAACAAATCCCGGTCAACTGCGGCTGCCACTACCGAGGAGGTCATGGGCTTGGACAGGGACGCAAACTGAAATACGGTATCCCCGGTGACAGGCCAATCCTCTCCTGCTTTCCGGGTTCCCATCGTCTCCAGGAGGACAACCTCATCCTGATAAACCACGACGACCGCCAAACCGGGCACTCCGATCCGCTCCATCGCCTCCGCCGCATAGTTTTGAACCGCCGGAAGTGCCTTTTCAACCGATTCATCCAGGTTCGGTGTAGTCGCATCTCCTCCGGATGTGACCAGCGGAAAGGCCAGAAACGACAGAGCGTACAGACGGAAGGGAGCAAGGGATCGAATCATAATCGAGAGAGAATAAACACCCATAGCCTTCCTTCCAATGAAAAACCGCCTTGTGGTGTCTCTCGAAAAGCTCCGCGAGCGGGCCGCCAACGTTGAGCAGGCGACCTGCTCAGGTGGCTTTGGAATCAGAAATCTGTATTGAGAAGAATGTTCGACTGCTCGAAGTTTTCGATATCGATGTGAGAGGGTAGACTCCACATGGCACCGGTGGCATAGTCGACGGCGAAACCGATTAGGCCTACGACGTTCGCCCAGTAGATCGGCGAAATGCCCGCCTTGAGTTCGAAGGACTCGTCGCCCGCGCTGATCGTGTAGGTTTCCCGGTGAAAATCGTGGCCCTGCGATTTCAGCCGGACAATATCAGGCGTCGTGCCCGCGTAAATGAATTCGCCTCGACTGTCCTGAACCTCGTAGTCGACCCCGGGGTTGTCGGGAGTCCGGATATTGACCGTATACTCGTTGGTCGAGAAGGCGGTTGCGCAACCCGAAAGCAGAAAGGCGGCTGTAAAAGCGGCGAGAACGGATACCAGCGGTGATTTTTTCATGTTGTGTGTGATATGCTCCGGAAGGAACGAATCAAGTCTCGTTCATAGGGAAATCATTTTCAAGGACGACATTGAATTCTCTCGAAATAGAGCTTGGCAAGACAAAATTTTGGCGGATCCTGCGGAGGTTGACCAGGGGCATTTCATCTGACTCGCAGTGGGTCGAATTCCCAAAAGGAACTCCGGCT
>CAZBLJ010000284.1:0-2756 GCA_964492605.1 uncultured Puniceicoccaceae bacterium | reverse complement strand
GCAGCGGAGCGGCCGTGGCCGTGACCAGCCAGATCGGCGGCACGGACGTCAGCCATAGCGAACCGGAAAAGTGGGTGATGATCGAGCGCGTGGGAGACACTATCACCTACCGCACCGGCGAAGACGACGGCGCAGGCAACCTCGTTTACACGGAGATCGACGCCAGCACGGTGACGCTGACCGGTCTGAGTGATACGGTTCAGGTCGGTCTCTTCACGATCAGCGGAGACGGCAGCAGCAACGCCACGGCGGTCTTCGATAACTATGCAGTCACTGCACTCAGCCAGGGGACGCCCACCCGCTACGAAGCGGAAGATGCCGGGACGCAATCCGGAGTCAACATGAAAACAAGCACGGACGTATCCAACGGCAAATACATCGATTATGGCGGCTCGGGCAGCTACATCGAATGGGCCAGCATCGATGGCGGCGACGGTGGCACGGCCAGCGTCACCTTCGGCTATGCCATGGGCCGTGGAAGCTCTCGTTTCCTCGATGTGATAGTCAATGGTGATACGGCTAATCCCACCTCTGTCGAGTTCACCCTGACCGATTCCTGGACGCCGATCTACACTGTAACGGTGGACGTTCCGCTGGCCGCTGGCAGCAACACCGTGCAGCTTCTGGCCAACCCGACCCAGGGGCCGAATATCGACTACATCGACGTGACCACCCCCTAGTCAGCGATCCCTGTTAAACCGCCTTGTAGAAGACGCCACCCGGAGTAGCCCGGGTGGCGTTTTCCGTCCGGAATCTCCGGCATGACCAACCCTCGATTTCACCCGCGCGTAATAATGAAAAACAAATTCTATCTCTACATTCTTTTGGTTCTTTGTTTGCTGTTGCTCATATCCTTGATAAACGAAGGTGGGAAGAACGAAACATCGAGGCCCGGTAGAACCGGTGAACTGGATTCATCTTCCCAAAGCTCGTTGGTTAAGAAGCCGAAAGGAACGGAAGACCTGTCCAGACTGCAGAATGACCTGGGGCAGCGCGGGGATTCTGTTCTCGAGCGTGGATTCCATACCATCGGATCTGCTGCACCCGAAACGGTTATTGATAAGAGAACGCTGGGCAAGACCGACGAAATCTACCTCATCAACCTGAGGAACAACCTTCCTCCCATTGAGATCACGAGCATCTACGAAGTTGATCCGGACACCGGTGAACGTGAGAAGGTGGATGAACAAATCGTTTACGCGAACATGGTCACTGTACGCTTGCGTTATGGGGCCGACCCGGCTCCTCTTTATCGGGAAGCTGCGAGAATGGGAGCCCGACTCTATCGCGAAGCTACCCGGGAGGGGGAAGAATACCTGTTTTCCTTCCCGGATGTACGGATCAACGGATTCGCCGATGCCATGATGTCCCTTCGCGAAGCGGATGAGACCATCATTCGCGTGATGCCGGCCGAGGTAATGGATGCCGGCATCGTCCATCAGGCACGTCAAACCATAAGAAATTAGCCGACATTTTTCCCGGCCGGATTTATTCCGGCAGTGCTTCGGCGTCGCCCCAAACCAGGAGGTCACCCCTACATCTGCCGGGAAAAGCCGCCCGCACCCTCATCGCCGTTTCGCTTGTCATTGTAGAATGCAAACCGCGATTCGCGCTCGGTCGCGAGAAACTCCGCGCACCAATCACGGGCCTGACCGGGGCTCACACATTCCCAAAAACGTTCGTCGCCAGCACCCATATCCACTGGCAGCCCGGAAATCTTCCGTGTTGCCATGCGCATTACCCTCCAGGCCGTCCTCTGCCTTCCGAACAAGAGGCCCGAACGGCATTGGGCCAGACCGGCCTCCCACTCAGCCTCCGAAAATCCTTCGACCGCCAGACGGTCGCAGACCCGACGCACCTGCTCTGCCAAGAATGCCGCCTTTGCCGCCGCACAGCCGGAGACCACCGCCAGTACTCCCTGCCGCCGGTCCGCCAACATCCGTGTGCCGCTGTAGTAGGCAAGACCGTGACGCTCCCTCACCTCCTCGAAAAGGGGACCGGAGAGCCCGTTGAGGCAGGATCCCACGAGCATCGGCAATCGGAAATCCCCCCGCCCCAGGCCGGGCACGGGAAAGGCTTGCACGACGACGGACTGCTCCTTGCGATGCTCGGCCTCGTCGATGAAAGGCTCTCCGCAGGAGGCTTCCTTCAGGCACTCGTGCGGCCCGGCCCGCTCCCGTGAACCGATCCATTCGGCGGCAAACTCCCGGGCCTCCCGCATCTCGAAGGAGCCGCTCACGGCGACTACCATGCGACCGGGGTCGAGAACCTCTTCGGCAAACGTGTCCATCCGGTCCACCCCGGCACCCGCCAGATCCTCGACGAACCCAAGCGGAGCCGAAGCAAGCGGACATCCGGCAAACAGCCGCTGCCGCACCCGGAAACAGGCATCCTCGGCCGGATCGTCGCGCTCGTCCTCGATCCGGGCCGTCCGCGATGTGCGTTCGCGTTCGAACAGAGCGTTCGGTATCCGCCCGGGCCCCGTGATCCGCCGGAGATAATCAAACGCGTCTCCCAAATGCTCGGGCAAACAATCGCAAGCGAGCAGACCAACCGTTGGGGTCACGACCGCCCGCAAACCACCGCCCCACGCGTCGAAGGCAGCCGCAACGGAATCCTCGGCCACACGCCCCCACCCGCTTTCAGGATGTCGAAAAGGAAGCAAATCCAGGACACCCATGGAAGGACTCCACCTGGGGGCATTCCACGGATTGACAATGGTTTGCGGGCAAAATCTTCTAAAATTATGGGGCACT
>CAZBLJ010000283.1:0-2772 GCA_964492605.1 uncultured Puniceicoccaceae bacterium | reverse complement strand
CGGCCGGGGCGGATACGCAGAAAACGGGCTCGGGGGGTCGCCGTTTCACGGCCGCAAGGTCCGCCGGTGGATCCCGGCGACTCTACGAACGCAAAGGATCGGCCTTTTCTCCCTGCCCATCCTCCCCCCTGACATCAAAGTGATGCGTTCGGATGCCTCGACGGTCGAGTTCCTTGATGATTTTTCCAGCCACTTCGACGCGAATGCTCCAGGCATCGGCTGCCGAAAGGGTCCACATGGCGAGCCAGCACTTCACCGCCTGCTGCTCCATTCCCATAATCCAGAACTGCGGGTCTTCCTTCCCGGCCAGATATTGGCTGCTTTTCGCCGCTTCCACGGAGATCTCTTTGACCCGGTCCAGATCCGCATCGTAGGCCACATGGAATTCCAGCTTCGCCCAGAGCAATCCGTCCCGGTTGCTGTAGTTCAAGACCTCCTTCGTCAGCATACTGCTGTTCGGGACGATGTAGCGCCGCCAGTCCCACAACTTCACGATGGTATGGGTGGGGGTCACGTCTTCGATGGTGCCGTAATGATCGTCCATCAATATGGTGTCACCTACCCGGAATTGTTTGGAGAAGGTGACCACATACCCGGCGATCACGTTTTCCAGAAAGGGTCGCGTTGCAATCCCGACCAAAACGGCTCCGGCCGCACCGAAAATGGAAAGTACACCGATCGGGACGCCCCGGAGAAACGGTGCCGAGGCAACCGCCAAAGCGATGAGAAACAAGAGGGTCAGAAAGGTTCGACGGATGATCGAAAAGCGGGAGCCGAGATTTTCCAGCGCTTTCTCGCGGACCTGCTGTTCTCCTTCGAATCCGGGCGGCTGGGTGCGGATCGCATCCGTTCGCTTCAGCTTGCGGATCCGTTCCGCCCGTCGCTCTTCGATACGGCCCAGCAAGGAGGAAAGAAAGAACCATCCCGCCAGCCCGATCAACAAGATGACCGTGAAATAGGTGAAATCCTCAAGCGTCGCCATCGCTCTTCACGCTATCCCGCACCCAATCGCCATACGCCGGTAACCCTCCGTCCGCACGGGTCCACACCCATTGAGGCGTTTCGTACGGATGCTCCTTCTCGAGGAACCCGTCCAGAGCCCGCGCCTTCCGGGCCGTCGTCTTGATCCACATCCGAACCTCCTCGTCGACACATACCTCGCCCTTCCACGAATAAACGGCCCGCATCGGCGGATCGACCTGCACACAGGCCGCCAGTCGACCGGCAATCAGCTTTCGGGCAAATTCTTCGGCCGACTTCCGGTCCTCGAACGTCGTCCATCCTACCGCAACCGCTTCAGCTTCCATCTTCCCCTACCTCCGATTCCTCTATGGATACGCCCGTCTTCGCCTCCGAACCGCGTCGCGCGCCGCGCGCCAAGCCAAAGACCAGATACGCCGTGAAGAGAATTGCCGGCATCCATTGCCAATTCATCGCGGTGAAAACCAAAATGACCAACACCACCAGAAAGCGGGTCGCCGAATGCTCCATACGCCAGTTGATTCTCTTGAAACTCGGATACTGGACCCGGCTGAACATCATAAACGAGAGAAAAAGCATCAGGACCGGCAGGGCGTACTTCCATCCCCCGATACGCACGTCGCCCTGCTGAAGCCACAGCATCATGAGAGTCAGCGAAGCCGTAAGTCCCGCCGCCGCCGGGATCGGAAACCCCTGGAAATCCCTCGTAGCCGCGTTTCCTCCCGCCGCCGCCACACAGTTGTAGCGGGCCAGCCGAAGAGCCCCGCAAGCCAGATAAACGAAAGCGATCATCCACCCGGCCCGGTCGAATTCCGCCAAAACGATCTGGAAAACCAGCAGGGCCGGGGCGATCCCGAAGGAAATCAGGTCGGCCAGCGAATCGAATTCCCTCCCGAACGGACTCTCGAACCCTCCCAGCCGGGCCACCCGACCGTCCAGCATATCAAAGAGAAAGGCCCCCAGGATGAACAATATCGCCTGATGGTAAAAAAGCGCCGCCGGCATGCCGGTCCGTTGCTGGAGCGCACCCTCCAGGATACTCAAGACCGCCGCGAACCCGCAGAACAGGTTTCCTGCGGTCATGAGATTGGGCAGGAGGTAGATTTTGGGTTCCGACTGCTTCATGACGGCCCGCTTCCTTTCCCGGGCCAGCGGGCGACGATCGTCTCCGCGCCTTTCACCCGGTCGCCGACGGAAACGAGCACCTCGCTTCCCTCCGGCAGGAACAATTCGGTCCGCGATCCGAAACGAATCATACCGAAGCGTTCCCCTTTCCGGAGAACTTCTCCCGGCTTCGACCACGGCACGATCCTCCGTGCGACCGCCCCGGTAATCTGGCGGACGGCGAATTCCCTTTCGCCGTCCCGGAACAGCCACGAGCGAAACGCATTGAGCCGGGAGGCGTCCGGGTGCCGCGCATCGAGATACTTGCCGTTCTTTTCTTCCGAGAAAACCACTTCCCCCGCAGCGGGAGTGCGGTTCACGTGCACGTCGAAAATGGAAAGAAAGATCCCGATTCGGACGGGCAGCTCCCGACCCGGAAAATCGGCGTCCCCGACCACATCGGCCACGACCCCGTCGGCCGGAGCGACCAACACATCCGGATCCTCCGGAACAGGCCGGTCGGGATCGCGGAAGAACTGGATGCAAAAGAGCAGGAGCAGGACGAAGACCCAGCCCAGCCAGGGAAGCACCAGGAACGCAACCGCCCCCAGCCCCACCACGACCCCGAATATCCAACGGCCTTCGTAAAGTGTCTGCCAGCGCACCGTCTCACCATCACCGGAAGCG
>CAZBLJ010000282.1:0-2806 GCA_964492605.1 uncultured Puniceicoccaceae bacterium | reverse complement strand
CCTTCAAATCCATCTCCGCTTCGGCATTTTCCGGGCCGTGGCATTCGTAGCAGTAACGGCTGGCAAAGACCTCGAATTCGCCCTGCAATTCACTGAGCTTTTCTGCGGTCGCACTGACATGGAATACCGTTACCGAAAGAAGCAGGATCGGGAGGATTCGGGGTCGAAAAAGGGTGGACGGCCTTGAATTCATGAAAAATGGAAAGTAGGAAAACTTTAGTGGTAGGATAGAATGCCTAATGAAATGTTAGGATACGGAAAACCAGATCTCTCAAATCGTCAACTATTTTTTTAATTTCTGAATATTTGACGTTCGAGGATTCCCGACCGGTAGATGATACGGGGGTAAGTATGCATCGCAACACATCGACTACAGTCGTTGTGAGTTGGTGTTTTGCACGTCCTTTTCTCCCTGGCTATCGCCAGCGAGCTACGAATGATCTACGAAAATTACCCCGCGGCTAGAATTGCACCCAACTCCGATGCGCCCCGTTTTTGGCAGTTGATCTTTCTTTCAGCGATGCTAATCATGGGGATTTTCATCCATTGGCTATTGGATTCCCGATCATTCGTTTTGTCATCCGAATTTCCCAGTCTTGATCGTTACTTCGATTATGCGGCGGCTGCGCCGATGAGCGCGGCGGCGCTGGTGGCTTATGCCGAGGCGGCGCGGAATCTTTCCGGCAACCCGGGATCGACCCATGTCTTCGGCAGGATGGCCCGTGAGGGCCTGGAAGACGCGCGCGGGCGCGTGTATGAGGCCCTGAATTTCACCGACGGTCGATTGCTCTGGACTTCCGGAGGGACGGAGGCGAACAATCTGGTCCTTCAAAGTGCGAAATCCCGGAAGATGCGGGTTTTGGTGGCGCGCAACGTTCATCCCTCCCTCTGGTATGCGACGGGTGCGTCTCCGGAAAGAGTGGGAGCGTTGCCCCTCGACCGCGAGGGGCGGATTGACCGGAGCTATCTATTGCGGGAGGTAAAGGGAGCGGAGCCGATTTTGATCTGTGTAAGCCATGCCTGCAATGAGACCGGGGTTTTGCAGCCGGTGGCGGAATTGGCCGAAATGTGCCGGAGGGGAGGGCATTTGTTGCACATTGATGCGACGCAAACCGTCGGTCATCTTCCTCTCGATTTGTCGTCGATTTCCGCACACTTCCTCTCGTTTTCCGCGCACAAGTTCGGCGGTCCTCGTGGCGTGGGAGGCTTGTTGGTGCGGGAGGCGCCCCTTCTTGAGGGGCAGCTCTTCGGAGGCTCCCAGGAGTGGGGGTTGCGTGCGGGCACTGAAAACGTTCCCGGAGCGTTGGCTACGGCGGCGGCCCTGGAGGCGGCTCTGGAAACCCTGCCGACAGATGTCCCGAGACTGCGTGAGTTGGCCTCCGGATTGGTGCGGGAAGTAAAGGCTTCGATTCCGGGTGCGTTGCTGAATAGCGACCTCGGGACAGGTCTGCCGGGTCTGGTCAGTTTCTGTTTCCCGGGCACTTCCGGTCATGAACTGGTCCTCGAACTCGCGGGCCATGGTTACGCCGTTTCTGCGGGGAGCGCCTGCCATGCGGGATCGGTCTTTCCAAGTCGCGCGATTCTGAGTATGGGCCGCACTGAGAAAGAGGCCCTTGGAGCGCTGCGGGTAAGTCTCGGAGGTGCCTCCACGAAATCCGCGGTTTCTGAATTTGCCGAAACTCTCTTGTCGATTCTCCGTTGAAACAAACCATCCTGTTCACCTGATGAAATCCTCTAACGAACCTCTCTTGATCGAATATCCGGACTCCACCGCGATTCGCAACGCCTACCGCGAATTGCCGCAGCGCGGTCATCTCCACGCCTCGGTGAAACTGCCCGATCTTCCCGCCACTCTCCTTTCTTTCGAAGCGGCGGGCTTCTATGGGATGGTCGTCGAGCGGGAGGATGTTGAGTTGATCGACGCGGAAATCACCGCCTTCAAGGGCAAGCAAGGGGAGTGTTACGAGACGGGGCGTTCCGCTCGCTATATCGGTGCGGGGTTGGCAGCCCTCGATGACGATAATCACCTTGTGGTGGGCGAGATGAGGGTTTGCGAAAAGACCGGCTCCCTCTATGCCCGTGCACCCTACGAAGGTTTGGTGGAAGTATCGGAAGCGAATGCCGAAATGCTGGAGAATCTTCTCGAGAACCCGGTGCCTTTCGATTGCGATACCCTCGAGCGCGACGCACGTCGACTGAGTGAGTTGATTGATGCCTCAGGGCGTGAAAAACCTCGGACGGCTGTCTTTTACGGAGGACCCTTCCGCGCGCTCGTGCTTGGCGATGGGACGATTCTGCGACGGGGTGAAACGACTACAATCCCGGAGGGGGAGGTTGAATCCTTACTCGGGCAGGGTGGGGTATTGGCCGGTGAGACCGCCAAGGCCAAGCCGGCCGTTTTCTTCCAGGACCTGTATGCGGAAAAGGGCGCAGCCGCGCTTCTCGGCGACCTTCCGCTGGAGATCGGGGTGTACCAAGCTCCGGATCTGAACCTCGATGCTTTGGATGATATTCACTGCGAGCTGCGGGAAAGGCTGAGGCAGGTAATTGAGAAAGGGGAAAAACAGTTTTTGATCACCGGCTCTGACCCGCGGAGTCCGTTCGGATGCTGTCCCGATGCCAAGGTGGGCGATGCAAATGCCCTGGTTGAGGCGGGGGTTCTCTCCAGCCTGCGCGTTCCCGCTCCGCCGGATAGTTGCCCGACGACGATCTACGCATTCCGGGGTGAATTGCGGGATGAGGCATCGGGCCAGCCCAGCAGCACCATACAACCCGGGATTCGGACAAAGGTCCTGGAGCGACTCGG
>CAZBLJ010000281.1:0-2810 GCA_964492605.1 uncultured Puniceicoccaceae bacterium | reverse complement strand
CCTCCTGGCCGCCGCCCTTCTCGGACGGGCCGTCGTTAAGGGGGATCCGAGGGAATCACGAGAATAGTGACAGCCTTCGTTTCGGAAAGACTGGAAGGTTGACCCAACGTTCCACCCTGCCAATCTCGAAGAAACACAAAAGAAAGCCCTCCAACACACACCATCATGTTGCACAAAAAAGCGTCACCCAGGCCCCACGAAGAAACCCTTAATCCGACTTTCGGTTCCCGCTATCTCTCCGGGGAAATTCCAAGATACAGCATTCCCGAAGGAGAAATGCCCGCCCGCTCGGCCTATCAAGTGATTCACGATGAGCTGATGCTCGACGGAAACGCCCGTCTGAATCTTGCTACCTTCGTTACGACCTGGATGGAGCCCGAAGCCCGCCAACTCATGGAGGAGACGTTCGAGAAGAACATGATCGATAAGGACGAGTATCCGCAGACCGCCGAGATCGAAATGCGTTGCGTCAATATTCTCTCCGAACTCTACAACGCCCCCGAGAACGAAAAGCCCTGCGGCTGCTCGACCATCGGTTCCAGCGAGGCGGCCATGCTCGGAGGGATGGCCCTGAAGTGGCAATGGCGCAAACGCCGCGAGGCCGCCGGCAAACCCGCGGATAAGCCGAACCTGATCCTGGGCCTGGACGTGCAGGTCTGCTGGGAGAAGTTCTGCCGCTACTGGGAGATCGAACCTCGTTACATCCCCATTGAAAAAGGCCGTTACATGGTGAGCCCGGAAGATGTCATCGAGCGATGCGACGAGAACACGATCGGAGTGATCGGGATTCTCGGAACCACCTTCACCGGACAATACGAGCCCATCCAGGAAATCGATGCGGCCCTGGACAAACTCAACGGCGAAACCGGCTGGAACATCCCCCTTCACATCGACGCGGCGAGCGGCGGTTTTGTCGCACCATTCCTACAGCCGGACCTCAAGTGGGATTTTCGGCTCAAGTGGGTGAAGTCCATCAATGTTTCCGGCCACAAATACGGGCTCGTCTATCCGGGCGTCGGCTGGATCATTTGGCGAGACGAAGCCGAATTGCCGGAAGAGCTGGTCTTCAAAGTAAACTACCTGGGCGGAGACATGCCGACATTTGCGCTGAATTTTTCCCGGCCCGGCAATCAAGTAGTCGCCCAGTATTACAATTTCCTCCGACTCGGAAGAGAAGGATACACCCGGTTGATGAGTTCTTCCCGGGACACGGCCAGGTTCCTGGCAAAAGAACTCGTCTCGGTCGGACCGTTCGAGATCCTCGGCCCCGGGGAGGATATTCCGGTCCTCGCCTTCCGCATCAAGGAAGATGCGGATGCGAACTACACCGTCTTCGATATCTCCGAGAAACTCCGGCACCGGGGCTGGCTCGTCCCCGCCTACACCCTCCCCGAGAATGTACAGGACATCGCCGTGCTTCGCATCGTAGTGAAGGAGGACTTCAGCCGGGACATGGCCTCGCTTTTATTGGAGGATATTCAGCGGGTGCTCGAAGAATTCGACAAAGACCCCAAGCGCCAACCGAAAAACGATCCGAACGACGGGAAGCACCGCCCGAAGTGCTAGGCACCCATGTTTACAATCTATCCCGCCATTGACCTGCGGGGCGGGCGTTGCGTCCGGCTCCTGCACGGCAAAGCCGACACGGAAACCGTCTATTTCGAGGATCCGGTAGAGGCCGCCCAAAAGTGGCTGGCGGAAGGCACGGAGTGGCTGCATATCGTCGACCTTGACGGTGCTTTCACCGGCAGCCAGGCGCATCTTCCGCTCGTTTCCGAAATCGCGCGGTTGGGGTGCAAGATCCAGATCGGCGGGGGCCTGCGTAGTTTGGAGACCGTGGGACGGGTTCTTGCCGCAGGGGCGTCGCGGGCGGTACTGGGAACTTCCGCCGTGGAGCAACCGGACCTTCCCGGTGAATGCGCCCGCCGGTTCGGCGGCGAGAAGATCGCCGTGGGGCTCGATGCAAACGACGGAAAGATCGCCATCCGCGGATGGGTGGAGAACACGAAGTGGGCGACTCTCGACTTCGCGAAACATTTGGAGGATTCGGGGATCGGAACGGTGATTCACACCGATATCGCAACCGACGGAGCCCTGACGGGGCCGAACATCGAACGCCAGGCGGAATTGGCCGCGGCCACGAATATCAGCGTCATCGCCTCGGGAGGGGTCTCCTCGATCGACGACGTAGCGGCCCTTCACCGCCTCTCGAAGAAACACCCGAATCTCAACGGTGTCATCGTGGGGCGCGCGATTTACGAAGGCCATGTGACCGTGCGCGAAATGATGGAAACGACCAAGGCCTAAAACCCTTTCGCAAGAGTTACGAGAGCTTGAGCCGGAAATTGGATCGGGCTGAACGATAAACGTTTACCCATCGTGGCTAAAATTTGGCGCCACACTTCCAATTTCGCGGAATAAACCCGCTCGCCACGAATTTTCGAGAGGCCCCGCACTCAGGGTTGCACCCGCTGAAGATTCTCACGACAGACAAAAGCTTGACGGATGTAAAAGAGCCTGCAACTTTCTCAGGTTTCCCGCCAGGGTAGCTCAGTGGTAGAGCAGAGGACTCATAAGCCTTTGGTCGGGAGTTCAAATCTCCCCCCTGGCACCAGCCTTCGCTCAAGCGGAGCGCAAAACGACGGACTCCGTGCCGAAGCTTGCGAAGCGAAGACGATACGCCAACCTACCGCCCGCATCGTTCACACCAAATTGTTGCCGATGTGCCGGGCAAAGCCCTTGCCGCGGCTATTGGCGGCCGGGGCGGATACGCAGAAAACGGGCTCGGGGGGTCGCCGTTTCACGGCCGC
>CAZBLJ010000280.1:0-2825 GCA_964492605.1 uncultured Puniceicoccaceae bacterium | reverse complement strand
CAAATAATAACCGGCTTTAATTCTGGAGTCCCAAGAAAATAAGCATTTCTGATTTTGCTTTAACGCTGACAAAACCCGATGGAACCACTCAATCCTATGCTGAAAGCCCTTGAGACGGGGCATCCTCCGTTCTCTTTCAAATTAGATGGTGAGCCTGCCCGTTTCTCGTTCCTGCGGAAGCGTGACATTCGTCGCCGGATCGGCGAGGCGGACTATGTGTTCTCGGTCGAGGGGGCACCGATCACGATTGTTGCAGAGACACGGCATCATTCATCTCGCAACATGCTGACCTTTCGCCTCCGCCTGATTGCGGAGGAAACGGTCGGGCAACGGATCAGCGGGGTGCGGATCCTGGAGATGCGGAGTAGCGAAGCGACGACCCTTCGCAGCTGGGACGGCGGGTTCGCCCCGGCCACGGATGAACAGGGCCGAAAGTTCCGCACCCTCCCCACGCCTCCGCTGCTTTTCAAAATCAAGGATTGGAAGCTGGCCGACGAATCGTTCTCCTGCGTCAGCCTCGACGGTCGTTCCTCGGTGGATTATCTGCCCATCTGGTTTCTCTACAATCCGGAGGGCGGTTGGTGGCTGGCACCGGAATGGTCGGGGTCCTGGAGTGCCGAGGCCGGGATGGATGAGGACGGTGCCTGGTTCTGGTTTTCCCTGGTATGCCTCGACTTCGAGATGTTGCAGGGAGAGGAGATCCAATTGCCGCCGGTAACTCTCGGCACCTACGAGGGGTCGATCGGCGACGGTTGTGTGCATCTGCGTCGCATCATCCGTGACGAGATTGCGCCGAAGCTGGGAGAAGCGAAGCCCTTGCCACCGGTGAGTGCCCATGGCATTGGGGGCGATATCCCGGAACTCTCCGGCGATGGGTTCAAGCAGGCGGTGGACCGTTATGCGGCCATGGGAATCGAACAAATGGTGATCGCCTCCGGTTGGTATCGTCCGCCGGGCGGCTATCCTTCTCAGTTCAGCGAGGAGGAGGTCCTGAAAATGCACCCCCACATGGGTAGCACCAAACGGTACCAGCACCTTTCCTGGTGGGAGCAATGCGGCGACTACGAGCCGCATCCGGACCGCTATCCAGAGGGGATCACTGCCTACGCAGATTATTGTGAACAGCGCGGCATGGTTCTCGGCCTGTGGTATGATCCGCGCCTCAACGTTTTCACGCAGACAGAGAAGCTCTGGAAGGACGCAACCACTCCATACTTCCATAAAGATCCGGCCGACCCGACCTGGGATTTGAGCTTGATCGATATGGGCCGCGCATCCGGCCGGGAGTTGATGTTCGAGTTGATGGAGCGTTTCGTCGTCGAGTTTGGAGCGAAACACATCTGGCACGATCTCAATGTGGAAACACGTCCCCGTTATTGGGATCACACCGAGCAGGAAGGCCGCAAAGGACTGAAGGAACTTTTCCACTACAACGGCCAGGACGAGGTGTACGACCGTTTCCGGAAGGCATACCCGGATGTCTGGATCAAATGGTGCGGCAGCGGTGGCTCGATGCTGAATCTCGGGATTCTCCGCAGGGTTCACAGTTTCCGCACCGCCGACTTCGGCGGCGTGGCCGATAGCGAGCATCCCAACGCCGACGCTTTGCGCGACAAGCGCACCGCTCTCAACTGGATCATCCCGACCACCTACATTACCAACCTCATCAAGCTGCCACCCGCAAAGAAGGGAGAAGAAGATGAGTCACGTATCCACCTCCTGCTCAATCTTTTCGGAAGCACCTGCACGGTCCACCACACGGCCCGCTACTGGAGCGACCGGGACCGTGCCGACCTGACCACCGTCGTTGGCGTTTACAAGAATCTGCGCAAATACCTTCTCGGCGATTATTGGAGTCTCTTCCCGCAACCGGAAGACCAAACCGGCTGGGACGGCTGGCAGTTCCACGATCCCGCTACCCGCAGCGGCATTCTGCTCTTCTTCAAACGCCGGGATAGCGAAAAACTGGACCGGAACCAGACCCGCCTGCGCTGGCCGGAGAATCCGGAAGGCCTCCATTTCACCAACATGATTGGCGAGGCTGCCATCACCGTCGCCGAGGACGGTTCCATCCAGATCGACATGCCCGCCAAAGCGGCCCTGTTGCGCTACGAACCAGGCATCCCCAAACCCATGGATATCGACGCCCCGGCGTAATTCCCCGGCTGCGAATCGAACCCGGTCATCATTTCTTCAAAGTAAAAAGCCCTGGTCATGAAAATCATCTTAGCAGTATTTTTGCTCTCCGCTGCAGTCGCCATGGCTTCGGCACCGTGGCACCAATGGCGTGGACCCGGCCAGACGGGTGTCACCGACGCGACCAATCTTCCCGTCCAGTGGGACGATGGGGAGAATATCCTCTGGAAGACCGCGCTACCCGGCCCCGGCTCCTCGCAGCCAGTGACTTGGGGCGCTACGATCTTTGTCACTTCTTTTTCCGGCTATAATCCCAAAACAGGGCAAAATATCGGTGACCCCGTGCCCGTTGACGGCATCGAGTTTCATGTTACCCGCTTGGACATGCGTACAGGCAAGGTGATTTGGAATCGAAAAATTGAACCCCTGAATCCGCTTGAGCAGCGGTCAAAGAATGTCGCTTACCATGGCTTTGCTACACCTACCCCGATCGTCGATGACAACCGGCTCTACGTCTCTTTTGGCACTGGCGGGGTCTTCTGCTTCGACCATGCTGGAAATCCGATTTGGCAGACCAGCATTGGTACGGATAACCCCGACTGGGGATATGCCGCGTCCCTGGCCAGCTATGAGAATCTCATCATTGCCAATGCCTGCGTGGAGTCCGGGGCGCTTATCGCTTTGGACAA
>CAZBLJ010000279.1:0-2870 GCA_964492605.1 uncultured Puniceicoccaceae bacterium | reverse complement strand
ATCCTCTTTGTATTTGCCGATCAGCTTCAGGCTTTTGCCCTGGGCTGCATGGACAACCCCCTGGTGCTGACGCCCAACCTGGACGCGCTTGCCGCGGATGGCGTGCTTTTCCGCAACGCTTATTCGGATTCGCCGGTCTGTACGCCGCACCGGGGCTGCCTGGTGACCGGTCGCTACCCGGCGCAGACTGGTATCCGCTGGAACAACGACCCCATCCCTCCGGGCGAACGCTGCATTGGCCATTCGCTGAGCGACGGCGGTTATGCGACCAGTTACGTCGGCAAGTGGCACCTCGGCGCGTCCGGCAATATTCCGATTGAGGCCAACAACCGGGGTGGCTTCGAGCATTTCACCGGTTATCAGTGTTACAACAGCTTTATCGACAACGTCTGCTTTTTCGACGAAGCGGGGGAGTGCCGTCGCTTCGAATGCCACCGGACGAAAGCGACCACCGACCTCGCGCTGGAGCGCATGGAGCAGCTGAAAGACCGCCCCTTCGCCCAGTTTGTTTCCTACCAGAATCCGCATTATCCGCTGGAGCCGTTGCCGGAATTCGCCGCGCTCTACCGCAATGTGGAGATCCCCACGCGCCCGAACTACCAGCCCTGCGAGGTCTATACGCCCACCGGGAGTCCGGGGAGTCCGAAACCGAAGGAGGCCGACCCGAACTATCAGCGCTACGGCGGCAGCTACGAGGAATTTATGCGCTGTTATTATGCGATGGTCACTCAGCTCGACCATGAGTTCGGGCGACTCATTCGCTGGCTGCGTAACAACGACCTTTACAACAAAACGCTGATCATCTTCAGTTCCGATCACGGCGAGAACGCTTGCAGCCACGGCCTGATGAACAAGGGCGATTGGTGGGAGGAATCGGCGCGGGTGCCATTGATCGTGCGCGCCCCCGGCGGGCTGCGCGGGCACTCTACGGAGGCGCCGGTTTCGGCGGGGGTGGATGTTTGGCCGACGCTTGTCGATTTCGCGGGCTACGCCGAGGAGAAAGAACTCTCGGGGATAAGCTGGAAGGCTTTGGCACTCGACGCCGGAGCCACTCGCGCAGAGCCGGTGTTCTCCGAGTTTCCGCTCATCAACCAGGAGGATCATAATTTCTGGGTTATGGTTCGCGAAGGCGATTGGAAACTGGTTGTGCGCCAGGAAGGGCTCGAACCTCTCGGTCTCTACAACCTTCGCGAAGATCCCTATGAACTGAGTGATCTCAAGGAAGATTCGGCTCAGGCCGAGAGGCTCAGCGGTCTCCTTGATCACATTCGCGGGTGGCGGGACCGGGCACCCGACTTCGCCCGTCGCAGTGCAAATCACGAGCGGTGGATGAAGATTCTGGAGCAAATCGGCGGCCCAAAAGCTTTAAAATAATGCCCGAAAACACCTACTCAAATCCGATCATTCCCGGTTTTCATCCCGATCCGAGCATTTGCCGATCCGGGGAGGATTATTTTCTCGTTACCAGTTCGTTCGAGTATTTCCCCGGAGTTCCCCTGTTTCACTCGCGGGATCTCGTCCACTGGCGACAGGTCGGGCACTGTCTGACCCGCCCGTCGCAGCTTCCACTGAACCAGGGAAACTGGAACTGTTCAGTGGGAATCTTCGCGCCGACGATCCGCGAGCATCGGGGCCGGTTCTACATGATCACGACCAACATCGGCAATGGCGGGAACTTCTTTGTCTGGACCGACGATCCGTTCGGCGAATGGTCGGATCCTGTCTGGATTCCGAAAGCACCGCACAGCGGCCCGGTTGATTTTGAAAACGATCCCTCCCTGCTTTTCGATGACGACGGCATCGTTTACCTGACGACGCATCGCAACGAGCAATGCACGTTGGATATCGCCACCGGGCAACGCACCAGCGAGGTGAGAACGGTCTGGGAGGGCACAGGCGGCGGGAACCTCGAAGGGCCGCATCTCTACCATATCGGCGACCATTATTACATCATGGCCGCCGAGGGTGGGACTGGCCGACGACACCGGGTGACGATCGCCCGCTCGCGGTCGCCCTGGGGGCCGTTCGAAGCCTGTCCGCACAATCCCATCCTGAGTAACTGGCATCGCCGCGACACCCCTCTCCAGGCCACCGGCCATGGCGACCTCATCGAGGATCATCACGGAAACTGGTGGATCGTTTTCCTGGCGATCCGCGACATGCCGACCGGTTCGCCCCGCAGTCACCATCTGGGACGCGAGACCTGCCTGGCTCCCGTCACCTGGCAAGATGGCTGGCCCGTGGTCAATGGCGACGGAACCGTGGATCTGCAAATGACCGGTCCCTTGCCCCGGTCGGCCTCCTCCTCGTCAACGTCGGCCTCCGACATTCCCGGGCGTTCGGAGTTGGCTCCGGAGTGGACCTTTCTCCGGAATCCGGTTCGGGAGAATTACCGCCTGGATGAACCGGCCGGTGTATTCAGCCTCACGCCCTCGCCGCTCACGCTCGACGATTTCTCCGGTTCGCCCACCTGGCTGGGTCGGCGGCAAACCGCTCCCGAGTGTGAAGTCGAGGTGGTGCTGGAGTTTTCGCCTCGATCCGAAGAAGAAGCCGGTCTGAGCGTCTTCATGAATAACCGGCATCATTGTGAGATCGCGTTGCGCGGGGAGGGCGGTGAAACCCGCATCATCGTGCGTCGGAGAATCGGCAGCCTGGTCGCCACGACGTTTTCGCAAGCGTGTCCAACGGCGGTGCTCCATCTGGGGATTCTCGCGGACTCAAAATCGTACACCTTCTTCTATCAAGACCCGGAAACCGGCGAGCGCGTCATTGCGGATACGCAAGAAGCCCGCTACCTGTCAACCGAAGTCGCGTCTGGCTACACCGGCGTCTTTTTCGCCTTGTATGCGAGCGGCCCGATAGACGGATCG
>CAZBLJ010000278.1:0-2885 GCA_964492605.1 uncultured Puniceicoccaceae bacterium | reverse complement strand
CTCCGTAAACTTCAGCGCGTTGGAGAGGAGGTTGTTCAGAACTTGCTGAAGTCGACCGGCATCGCCCTCCACCTGTCTTGGGAGGTCAGGATCGATCTCGCTGTGAAGTTCCAGGTTTTTCTTCTTCGCCTGCACGGACATCACCCCGACCAAGTCTTTGACTATATTCACCGGATCGAATTCGGCAGTATCCAGGCTCAACTGACCTTCCTCCATCTTGGAAAAATCGAGAATGTCTTCAATGAGTTCCATTAGCGAATCAGCGCTCTGGAGGGCCATCTCGGCATAGCTACGCTGTTCTTCGTTGAGTCCCGAGTCCATCAGGAGATTCGTTAAACCGATCACTCCGTTCATCGGGGTGCGAATCTCGTGGCTCATGTTGGCGAGAAACTGGGTCTTTGCCTGATTGGCCGCTTCTGCCTTCTCCTTCGCCGATTTAAGATCGTTCTCCATCCGCTGCCGTTTTTGGACGCTTACCAGCATGAGCGAAAAAAACTTGAGCAAATCCTGCTCCTTTTCGGAGAAAGCATGTTTCTGCCGGACGGAGTCGAAGCCAATAAAACCAACGCATTCTTCACCTTCCATCATGGGCAACGCGAGTAAGCTCTGAATGCCCTGCGGCTCCAGCACTTGGCGCGTGCTGTTTTCGGGAGGAAGATCCCGGACATCGGCGATATACAAAGAATTTCCTGCAAAATGGGCCTCCACAAACTCCGGAATCAAATCGATAGGAACGGCCTGCAGGTTTTCGATCTCGGGCGATACTCCTTCGGCGCACCATTCATACGTGTTGCAACAGGTGGAAGTCGCAGGATCGTAACGGAAAATGTAGACCCTGTCCGTCTCCGTGAAACGGCCGAGGAGGTTGAGCGCCTGTTGGATCGTTTCCGACGCGTCTCTCGACGACGGATTGATAAATTGATTGGAAACCGATATTAGCTCTTGTTGAAAAATCGTCTGCCTGAGCAGTTTTTCTTCGATGCTCTTACGCTCCGTGATGTCCTGGTTGACTCCGTAAACGTGGGTTGGGCGGCCCTTCTCGTCGCGAACGACTTTGGCATCCCCCGTTAGGTAACGCAGGCCAAGCTCCGGATGGTTCACCCGGAATTCAACATGGAACGGGCGGATCCCCTCCAGCGCCTCCTGGAAGGCATCCTCTGCCAGTGGGATATCCTCCGGATGTACGTTTCTGCGCCAATCCTCGAAGTTTCCGCTGAAGCTGCCTTCCGGGATTCCGTATAGTTGATGCATGCGCTGATCCCAAATCAGCCGGTCTTCGCCGGGTAGATACTCCCACACACCGATGTTTCCAGCCTCGGTGGAAACCTGGAGGCGGTGCAATGTCTCCTCGATTTCGTGGGCGAGGGAGAGGCGCTCCGTGATGTCTCGCTGCACGGAGACGAAATGTTGCAATACACCATCGGAGTCATGAACGGGCTGGATATCCATGTAAATCCAGTAGGGCTCGCCATTTTTGGTATAGTTCTGGATCTCGCATTGGAAGGGCTTCTCCTGATCGAGCGTTTCGGACATTCGTCGGATGAGATCCTGATCCGGATCGGGGCCTTGGAGGAGATGTCCCGGATTATGGCCGATTACTTCTTCTTCCGCATAGCCGGTTAACTTCCAAAAGGCTTCATTCGCCCATTCGGTTTTACGTTCGGCGTCGGTCACGACCACCATCGTGCTATGACTATCCGCCAAGCAGCCCATGACTCTCAGTTGTTCTTCGTCTTGCTTGCGCTCTGTTATATCAGTGTCTACTCCTTGGTAGCCGATTAATTCGCCATCAGCGTCGATGACCGGTAGGCCGTTGGTGCTAATCCAGAGCGTCGTTCCGGATTTTGTCACCACTTGATTCTCGAAGTTTTTAAAACTTTCCCGGCGGCCAAACGCCTCGAACGCAGCCTCTTTGAAAGAATCCCGATCTGCTTCGGGATGCAGGTCGTAGAAATGAGATTTTCCCACCAGTTCTTGTGATTGATAGCCAAACACGGACTCCACGGAGGAACTGAGGTAGGTGAAGCGACCCTGCGCGTCGACCTCCCATACTACCGATCCACGCAATGCGGCGAGCTGGTTGAAGCGGGCTTCCGTCGCGAGCAGATCGGCTTCCTTTTGCTTCAGATCCGTAACATCCTGATGAGCACCCAACATGCGGACCGGCTTGCCCTCTTCGTCGCGGATGGCCATTCCGCGGCAACGGATCCATATCGTGGAACCGTTTCTGTGGGTGTATCGAACCGTCTGGTCGTAGGGATGGTTCGGGTCCTCGCAGTGGCGCGTAAAATTTTCGGTAGCGACCTTCAAATCCTCTGGATGAATGATGTCCTGCCAGGCCGCGGATTTGTGGGGCATCGCGTCCGGATCGTAGCCCAACACGCTCCAGAAACGGGGGTTCATCCACTCTTCCGCCGGATTTTCCAAATCCCGATACCACAGCCCATCCAAGGCGGCTGACTGAATGAAATCAAAGATCCGCTCGTCCTGTCTTACCAGTTCGTAGAGTTCTTTCTTTAGATAGTTGGACCTAGAGTTAAACATTGGCGACAAACCGGATGATTACAGCTACCAGCAAGGATACCGGTTGTAAAGGAAAATGCTGCCCAACAACCCGGCGGGCAGGGTTCCGACAGCGCGTTGGAGTCTTTCTGGCTGGGGGACTCTGCTGACTCTGTGAACATTCGGCGACTTTCACGACGGCCAGCCGCTCAGGGTAGGTGATTCGCCCAACCAAGAAGCAGCCGAACCGCTGCGGTGATGAAGAGGCCTGCCAGCATGTAGGAAAAGCCCTTGGCCGTGCAGCAGTTGATGATCAGGGGAGCGTGCTTCTGCTCATGGAGGGTTCCCATAAAGAGGAAAACGCCGGAGGCGGTCGATAGGAC
>CAZBLJ010000277.1:0-2898 GCA_964492605.1 uncultured Puniceicoccaceae bacterium | reverse complement strand
TCCTCGCGGAGCCGCTCGAGTACGGGCACCAACACTCCGAGGTCGTCGTTCGCCGGATTTCGACCGATGTGGAGGAGCAAACTGGGATAAAGGGAGGCCACGTCGAAATGAAGAACTTTGTGAAATACCCCGGTTTCATAGCTGCGTGAAACGGCCCCTTCGAAGCTCCGCGACTCTTGGGGAGGAGGGAGTGCCCGCCCGGCCCGGAAATATTCCTCCAGAAACACCATCTCCACACGGTTTCCGGTGCCCCGCAGGAGAATTTCCTGAAGGGTCATCGGGAAAATGGCGGCTTGCGCGACGTAGGTCGGAAGGAGAATGGAGGCGATCGCCTGGGTCTCCCTCAGATCATCGGTCAGATAGGCCCGAAAGGATTCCCTGTCCTCGCGAAAGGTCGTCGCAATCTCCGCACCGGGCAGATAGGTTCGTTCGTCCGCCTCGCTGATCGCGAAGTGCAGGGCCAGGTCTTTCAGGCCGAAAGAGGGAAGGCTGCGCTGGGTGAGATCGTAGAACTGCGCGGCAATCAAGGTGTCGAAAACCGTCCGCCCAGGCAGGTCGTAGCGCTGGAGGTCGAACCACCGTTCGGCGATCCGCACCCGGCTCTTGCGGGCGCGGACCTCCGTCCCGAAGCGGCCCCAATGCATTTTCACCCGAAACCGGCGGCATCGATTGTACAGGTAAAAGAGATCGAAGTTGAAAATATTGTGACCTTCGAGGATGTCCGGATCCAGCTCCACCAAACGGGCTCCGAAGCGTTTCAACAGCTCCCGTTCGGCCGCATCGGTTTCCTCTTCCAGTTCGAGAATTTCGGTCTCGCCCCCGCAGTGAAGGCCGATGGCCAGAACGCGATCTCCTTTCCGGCGCGGATTGCTGAATCCTCCATCCTCTTCGCAATCCGTTTCAATATCGATCTGGCAGCGAACCAGATCCTCGAGAAACCCGGGAGCGATCATCCGTCCTCCCGTACGCATCAGGTGTTGATGCTCCAGCGGACGAATGGACTCCACTTTGGACGGGTTCCTCGGCAACTGCGCGAGAACACGGGCACCCTCTGGCCCTTCTCCTTCAACCAGGTGCGAGAGAGAGCCCGCTCCCGCCAGCCCCTTGCGCGGCAGAGTTCCCACCGACGGATCATCGCACAGAGACTCATCAATCCAGGCAAACCCGTGGAAGGCCTCACGGAAGATCTCGACCGAGGAATCCCCGGTCCCCCGCCAGGCCGTGTGAACGATTCCCTCGTCGGAATCCACCCAAATCCCAACGAGGTGCTGCGGAGGATTCCCGGAGGAAGATAACGGACTGGCTGCCCTCATAAAGACTGCCTACCCGCGAACGTCGTCAAAGGCAAATTCCTTCGGGCAAAGAAACGGCATTCTCATGCGCCAGGCGGACGAGCCACGAAAATGAATTATTCCTGAACCTTTCCATAAAATCTTCGAAAGCTCACTCACACTCCAGTGTGAACAGGACATGCTTGGTATCGCTTGTGCATTAGAACTGTATCGACGAACCAACGACGAACTTCCGGATTCTCTTGAAGCACTAGTACCTGAATTATTGTCTGGCCCTTGTCTGATTCCCTGTGATATTCGCCCCTCGCGTGGGGAATGGCTTCAGCCTTTCCCGCAGCCGATCCGTCCCCGGCAATCAATCCAGCTCGGACAGTATCGACTCGATCATGCGGCTCGTTCCGACCGAATCGCCGCCGAAAGCGATATCGCCCGTACGTACTCCCGATTTCACCACGGTTTTCACCGCATTCTCGATCCGGTCCGCTGCCGCTGTTTCCCCAAAGCTGTAGCGAAGCATCATTGCGGCGCTGAGAATCTGGGCACAGGGGTTGGCCTTATCCTGGCCGACAATGTCAGGCGCACTTCCACCGGCCGGCTCGTAAAGACCGAAGGGCAGGCCGTGAGCGTTCTCCCCTTTGCCGAGACTCGCTGAGGCGAGCATTCCGATCGATCCGCAAATCACTGCAAGTTCATCAGAAAGAATATCGCCGAACATATTCTCCGTGAAGAGAACATCAAACTGATTCGGATCCGATACCAACTGCATCGCTGCATTGTCGACGTAAAGGTGGCTCAACTCGAGTTCGGGATATTCCTTGGCGAAAAACTCCGTAACCGTCTTGCGCCAGAGAACCGATGTCTCCAGGACGTTGGCCTTATCGACGGAGCAGACCCGCCCACCCCGCTCCCGGGCCGCAACCGCAGCGACTTCTGCTATCCGCCGAATCTCGGACGCTCGGTAAACCATCGTGTCGAGGGCCTCCACATCCCCGTCCTCCAACTGCTTGGTGGATTTCGGTTGCCCGAAATAAATGCCACCCGTCAATTCGCGAATACAAACAATATCGATGCCGCTCGGAATACGGTCTTCGCGCAAGGGTGAGGCCTGCAGCAGTTCCGGGTAGAGGAGACCGGGACGGATGTTTGCGAAAAGGGAAAACTCCTTGCGCAGCGGCAGGAGAGCCGCACGCTCCGGTTGTTCTTTGGGCGGAAGGCTCTCCCACTTCGGCCCGCCGACCGAGCCGAAGAGGATGGCCTCGGAGTCCCGGCATCCCTCGAGAGTCGCTTCCGGCAGCGCCGAGCCGTGGGCGTCAATTGCCGCCCCGCCCACATCGTGGATCGAGGCATCCACCGCGAAGCCCTCCTGCTTCGCCACATTTTCGAGAACCGCCAAGGCACCCTCCATCACTTCGGGGCCAATTCCGTCACCCGGCAAAACCGCAATCTTGTAGGTCTTCATGAACGAGTCATCCAACAAGCACCGTCTTGCCTTGGCGAGGCGAATTTTTCCCAGGGTCGCAATCGGGATCAACGCGATGAACCCAAGATTCTTCCGAGCCCTTCAAACAACGGGCACAGTCCAAGCTGCTTCCTTGCTTCCATAGCG
>CAZBLJ010000276.1:1749-2908 GCA_964492605.1 uncultured Puniceicoccaceae bacterium | reverse complement strand
GCGATGATTTTTCCAGCGGTCCAGATTTTGAAAGGCCTCGAGCATGGTGGCTTTTGCTTCCGGTGGAGCACCGATGGCCTCAGCATCGCCGTAATCGCCAAGGATAAAGCCACCCTGCTGAGTGCCCCAGTGAGTCATGAGTGCGGCGGCTTGCCCGCGAATTTGTTCCTCATCCCCACCGGGGAGGGTTTTCTGTATGTCGCACAGCGTTTCAAACGCCACTTTTCCGGAAAAACGTTCCCCGATCTCTTCAATACCGTTGACCAGAGGTTGCTGCATGTTGAGCACATCGACACCGGCTTCGATCAGAAGGGGGATAGCATCGTTGATCCGGCCGCAGGAGTGCATCCAGACTTTCCAACCTTTGTCGTGAACGGCTTCGAAGAGGCGTTGGTAACGGGGTAGAAAGAAGGATTCGAAAAGCGCGGGGGAAATCATCAAACTGGTTTCGGTGCCCCAGTCCTCGGTCATCATAAACGCATCGATGGCGGATCCAGCTTCACGGTCCATGGCCTCGATATGAGCGATGCACCAATCGATGATACGGTCGGCAAGGTCATGGATTTCGGGTTCGTCCTCGATCAGGGCAACGAGGCAATTTTCGAACCCGTGCAGCATGTGCATGCGCTCCCAGACGGTATTCCAGATTGCGGTGATGCGGAATCGGTCACGTTTGCCACCCGCTTCGATGGCGGCGGCCCTCTTCGCTACGGTTGCGAATCGCTCCGGCGCCACCGGATCGGGAAAAGCGAACTCCGCCAACCGGTCCAAATCGACAAGCGGATGCCCGGTCACCTGGCCGATATTTTTCCGGTCGGTGTGCGACCAAAGACATCCCCATTCGTCGGTGCCGCCCCCTTCCGGTGCACCACCGGACCAGTCGGGCATGAGCAGAAGCGTGTCGCTGGCTGTGCCGTGTCCGGAAATGGGCAGCCGTTCAGGACGGTCAAACTCAATGGCCTTGAAGACGGTTTCGCGGGAGGTATCCATGGAGATCGGTGGGTTAGGATTCTTCCGGCGGGCGGGAGGAAATGACGATGATGTAGGCCCTCCGATTCCGGTCGCCAGTGCGGTTCCCTCCGGCGAAATGGGGCGTGCCCTCGAAGTGGACGGATGCGCCGCCGGCGGGAAAACACGCGGGGACCGATTTTTCATGATC
>CAZBLJ010000276.1:0-1649 GCA_964492605.1 uncultured Puniceicoccaceae bacterium | reverse complement strand
GGCACGACGATTTCCTTCTTCAGAATTTTGTCGTAGTAGTCCCGCAGGGTCGCCACCGTGGCCTGGTCAATAAAAGATTCCCAGGTAGTGAATCCCTCTTCTTTGATTTCTTCGAGTTGTTGAGGAGTGATATTCATAGAGGTTTGAAGGTTTTAGATGCGTTATGCAGACAGTATTTTCGACATCGCGAAGTGATGCCAGGCGATGGCGGGGTTCATCGGGGTAAAGACCCGACGATCCCAGAGCTGCACCTGGGTCCAGTGGGCGAGATCACCTGCGAGGTGACTGTTGTAGCAATCCGGGCCGTTGAAGAGGCCAAAGGGCGTATCGGGATAGACTTCGGCGGCATGATGAAAACTCATGCGCTTCCACACCGCGAGCGCCTCCTCGCGCAATCCCGCCTCGGCCAATGCCCAGATGAACCAGGCCACGGCTTGCGGCCAGACGCCTCCGTTTTCACCCTGTCCGGCGGGGATGGGCAACGAAGAAACATCCTGCGGCGGCGGGCTCGGAAACGGCCTGCTGACCAGGGTGAGCCCGCGGGGATCGTGGTTGACCCTGAGCGCATGGCGCAGGGCGGTTTCGCGCTGCGCGGGTGTCCCGCAACCGCCGAGAGCGGCCCAGCTCTGGGCGTTGATGAAGCAGCGGTCGTCGGCAGGCGAACCCACCGGACGTCCGGCATCGGTAAAGCCGCGTGGAAAATGGGTGCAATCGAATACCGCTCCGGCTGCCTCACGAAGAGATCGACATGCTGTTCGCACTTCGGTCGCCAGATCATTCTCACCCCGACGGTCAGCCTCCTTGGCAAACAACTCATAGGCCCGTGCCACGATACCAGTGTTCATCATGCTCTCGCCTTCACCGGCAGCCCCCATGGGAAACAGGTAGTCGTTCCAGTCGCCATGATGGCTCCTGATGAGTCCATGACGCCCGACGCCGATCCTGTCCCGGACAAAGTGGAACGCAGCGAGGCCGTGCCGCCACACCGTGGCATCCGAGCCGTCTGCAAGGGGCAGCACCGTATCCAGAAACGCGCGACCGCGTTCCGTCCGGGCGTGCTCCATCAACGCCAGCAGATACCAGGGTTCCGTATCGGAAGAGCCGACTTGCACGGGAGGGCCGGAATCTTCGGGGGGTTTGGGTCTGAAAGCGTGAGGAAGGTCGCCGTTGGTGAACTGGCTCTTCGTAGTCCAGCGCAGATTTCCCTCGGCCACCTCTGGAAACACCCGGCTCAAACCGATGGCGTTCTCCGAAAGCTCCCGTTGGTTGCAGCCACCCCAACCGTAACCGCCGAGGGAGATGGTGTATTCTTCCAGATATGACGAATAGTTCCTGAAAGACAGGAACTGACCCGCCGTCCATACGCACTCGTCAGCCATCCAGCACTCGGGGGTCTCAAGGCGGGCCGCGGAGAGCAGGTCGCGCCAGCGGCCCGTTTCCCTCTCCCAGGTAGTCGTTTCGCACAGAGTCCTCGCCATTTCCGCATCTTCCTCACTCCCGTAGCCGACGGCGAAACAGCACTCCAACGAATCACCTGGCGCGATCCTGATTTCCCGCTCCAGGCCGATACCGACCCAGGAAACGCCTTTACCGATGAAATCTGCCGGACCGGCCAAAAAAAGGTCGCCGACAACGGAGTGGGCCTTGAC
>CAZBLJ010000275.1:0-2929 GCA_964492605.1 uncultured Puniceicoccaceae bacterium | reverse complement strand
ACCCGAGCCGGCACTCCGCCGAAAAACTCCCAGGCGTCGTCGAGACCCGCGATCAGATCCGGCAGCTATTGGCTGTGACTCACGTGCACGTATTGGTGTCGGCTGTACACCAGGGTCACGATCAGCGCGTGCACGACGCGGCGCTTTCCCGTTTCGGGATCCAGCACCAATCCGAGCCGACCAAAATCCACCTCGGCCACTTCCCCAGGGGATACGTCGGCCATTCGAACCGTCAGGGCCTTTTCTGAGAATCCAAGGTGCTTGACTACGTAGCGGTAAAGCGCGCTGTAGCTCACCTCCACGCCATCGCGCTGAAGGAGCGTGTGCACCTTCGTCAGCTGCAGACCGCGCTTGTAGAAATTGTCCTGCTTCAGCCAGTCACTGATTTGCTCCCGGTGGGGCTCCAGCTTCCGCTCCGTCTCCGTCTGCTCGTGCCCCTTCGGACCCGGTCTCAGCGCAGCGATCACCTCCTGGGCCAGTTCCTCGTCCGGCTCGTGCAACTCGGCCACCCACCCGACTTCCTCGGCCGCTGCCTTGTACCTCTTCACCGTCTTCCGAGAACGACCCGTGACCCGCGAGACGGACCTTATCTGCTCTCCATTGTGAAGCCTCTTGAGGACCTCCAATACTTCCCACATTCCGTGCTCCCTGTAGGCCTTGAGTAGGCAGGAGGCTCCCATGGGTTCGGGTGACTTCTGTTTTCGTCGCTCACCGTCGCGAGTAGCGGCGGCATTCGTTGATTCATCCTTACTCATGGTTGTCCTCCTGCCCCTCTCAGAACCGGACAAGCGGCTTTCCCACATCCGGCTCCTCGGGTGGTCATTCAAAGAGCCTCCGCTCTACGAAATGGGTTCAGGTCTTTGCGGATCTTCATTCTCGGCCAGCCCGCCCACTCCAAAGCCTGGGCGTACTGGGGCCATGTGTATGCCCGACGCTGGCTCTTGCGGTTGAGCCATTTGAACAGAGTTCTTTTAGCGTGGTGCATGAAGGTGGTACATGACTTCGCGTTATCCGTGACGGCGTAGTAGTTGAGATGTCCATTCACGCGGTTCACCGCCTGACGTAGCATCTCTCCTTTGCGGAGCACGCCCCTCGCGCGGCGTGCCCAGTCTGCAAACTTGTGCAGGCTCTGGTTTGTCTTCTTGCGGCTCGTCCGCCGCTTCACCTTGAAGTGCCCGTCCCGGGTCTTCCCACAGTAATGCGTGAAGCCGAGAAACGTGAACTCCCCGGGCTTGCCGCCTCGCCGGTTCGCATTGTCCCGAGCGAAGCGTCCGAACTCGATGCAGCGAGTTTTCTCCTCGGCCAGCTTCAGCCCGAACTTCTCAAGCCTTTCGCGCAACCTTTCGAGATACCCCGTCGCCTCATCCCGGTACTGGAAGCAGGCTAGAAAATCGTCGGCGAAACGAAACAGGTTCGCTTCACCTTGACTCTTCCTCGCCACCTTTCGATCAAACCAGAGATCCAACGCGTAGTGCAGATAGATATTCGACAGCAGCGGCGAGAGGATTGACCCTTGCGGCGTTCCCTTCTCCACGGCTTCCACCAGTCCGCCTTCCAGGACCCCGGCCTTCAACATCCGTTGAATCAGCCGAATCATCCGCAGATCCCCGATCCGGTGTTTCAGGAATTCCACCAGCCACTCGTGAACCACCTCGTCGAAGAAGCCGCGTATATCGGCTTCCACCATGAAATTCACTCGCTCTTGCTGGATCGTCCTGCCGAGCTCGTCCAGGCACCCGTGCTGGCTGCGGCCTGGCCGGTAGCCGTGGCTGCTGTTCAGGAACATCGTCTCGTAGATCGGCTCCAGCGTCCGCTTGACCGCCATCTCTACGATCTTGTCCTCGAAGCAACTGATACCGAGCGGCCTGCCCTGCTCGCTCCCCGGCTTGGGGATATAACTCCGCCTTTTCGGTTTGGGCCGATAGCCCATCCGCTTCAGGCGGGCGGACAGTTCTCGTAGGTTCTCTTCGAGGTTCTTTCCGTATTCCTCCTTGGTGACGCCATCGACCCCTACTGCCCGTTTCCCGGGCAGCGCTTCGTAGCAGGCCCGCAAGTTATCCACGTCGGTCACGTGGTGATATAGGCTCGTGAACACGAGTCCCGGCTCCTTGCGTGCCTTTTCTTCTATCCAGCTCAGATTCGTGCTCATCGCGCTTCCCTCTTTGCATCGAGGCGATGTTTCTTCCTCGCTGGACGACCATCCGTGGAGACCTTCGCTCGGCGGGCATTACCCCGCTTCATCGCTAACCGTTGCGGCGTACCGGTCTCCATCGCTCGCGACGCGGCCTTCCGGACGCCTATTTTTACATCGGCGGCCGTACTCGGGTACTGCTCTTCGCGTTTCCCCAAGAGCCCTTGCTCGTCGCTCGCCCGGTTGTTTGCAAACCGTTGTGCTGCTCGATGCCGTCTAAGACCCCGGGGGGACGGTCCGCGCTCGCCTTCTTCCGCGCTTCGCCGTTTCACCTGCGCCCAAAATGAAAGGATCGGCTCCCACCAAAATACGGAGTTCTCGGGGCTACGTGTCGGATTCAGGGCATGCTTTCCCTTCACCTCGCTGCACTCGCTTCTCTTCATCTTCGAGATCTCTCTCCGATTCATTACACTACCGAGCGGCCGGCTTTGCCTTACTCGGGAGAGCCTACCGCTTTCGCGGCTCCCTCTCGGTTTGCACCCATTGCCGGGTTACCCATTTTTGCTTCCTTTCCCTCGAGCAGATTCTATGTTTATATATGATTATAAATGTAATTGTTTGCCGGTTTTTAGCGTTGCTAGAAAATTCCAAATGCTCCGCTTCTGCGCGGTTATCATCTCAACGGTGACGACAATCTCATAGTCCGAATAGAACGACAACACCTTAAGGAGCTTGGACCTTTATTTCACAGTTCTGAAACAATGAAGAAACCGCTGGGGGTTCGACTCGGTCGTGGGT
>CAZBLJ010000274.1:0-2954 GCA_964492605.1 uncultured Puniceicoccaceae bacterium | reverse complement strand
ATCAAGCAGGAATCCCCGGACCCGGAGTTGAGCGCCGAGGCGGACGATCTCATCGCTGAATACATCATCGAACAGGAAGCCGGATACGTGGACCGGGCGGTCGAGGATTCCGAGGCCGATCTGGCGCAAGCGAAAGAGTTGGCGGCCGAGGGCCGTTATGAATCGGCCTATTCGGTCCTTCAGTCCGCGATCGCACGGCTGCCCGTGAATACCGGAACGCAGAATCTGATCGACCGGCTCCAGGAAACCCGCGACAGCCTTTATCTGGATCAGGCGGCCGAACTCGCCGAGGAAGGGAAAGGCACGCAAGCGAAGGCTGCGCTTCAGCGTTACGAGCAGAGCCCCAGCAACGACGGCTCCCTGGATGGAAAAGCGGATCGGGTTCGGAAAATGGTCGAGAATCCTTACGCCTATGATATCCGCGAGATTTCTCCGACATTCGTGGACGAATTTGAGAGAGTCGAAGCTCTCCTGACCCGGGGACGCGCCCAGTTCGTGAACGGTGACATCCAAGGCGCGCGGAACACCTTCGCCCTCGTGGAAACGATCAGCCCGGAAAACGTGGAAGCGAAGGCGTTCCTCTACGAGATTGCCAAACGAGCGTCGGATGAGGGTTACCTGGATCGCACCAAGACCCGTGCGGAGATGTTGAACCAGGTCTCCCGGGCTTGGCAGCAACCCCGGATTTACGTCGAGGAGGTGGACCCGATCGGACCGGCGGAGACCGGAGACCCGATCATCCGGAAATTGGAATCCATCGTGATTCCGCGGATTACCTTCAATGGTACGAGCCTGACCAAGGCCGTGCAGTCCCTTTCCGAACAGTCGGAGGAGTTTGATCAGGCGGCCGGACCGGACGATGTCCGGGGGGTCAATATGGTTGTCAGCCAGGGGGGTTCCGAGCGCCAGGTTAACTTCTCGGTTCGTAATCTTCCCTTGATTCGGATCCTCGACCTGGTTGCCCAACAGACGGGATACCAGTGGGACGTCGTTGACGGAGTCGTTGAATTCGTTCCGAGCGAGCAGAAAGGTGGAAACAATCGTCTGGAGCGGGCCATCATTCCGATTTCGGTGGGAACCCTCGACCTGATTTTGGATATCCAGTCCGCTACCGGTGACGGTGGTGGCGGCGGCGGCGGGGGTGCCTTCGACGATCCCTTCGCTCAACCCACCGGCCCTACCGGCCCGGCCACCGGTGAACGGCAGGAAGCTTTGGTGAACTTTTTCGAAGCCTCCGGTATCAACTTCTCCGATATCCCCGGTGCGAGCATCGTGAATCGGGGGTCGCGGCTGCTAGTCAACCAAACGGCCCGAAACATCGATGAGATCCGCCAGACGCTTCGCGAACTCGACGTGACCGACCAGGTGGAAATCGAGGCGAAATTCCTGGAGGTCGAGCAGGGGAATCTCGAAGAATTGGCCTTCAGTTGGGATGTGGCCAACCAGGGAGATGCGCTGGTGACACGGACGCAGACAACCAGTATCACTGACAGCCGCACTTCCAATTTCAACAACAACTCAACGAATAACGCGAATTCTTCGTTTTCGCAGACGGTTTCCGGGCCGCCTGCTGTGTCCTCCTTCTCCGATACGCTCTCCAATTCTTCGGCGCGCAACTCGAGCCGGACTTCAAGTGGTAACCGGGAAACTACCTTCAGCGAAACGGTCTCCCCGCAGTTCGACCAATTCGGCAATCCCGCCCGCGGACCGGGAGACACGCAGTATGTCAGCAACCTTGCAAATCTTGATGCGATCTTCGGAACGGCGGAGACGGCAGCTCAGGGGTCCGTCGATTCGCCGGGCAGCCTTACGTTTAACCCTTTCACCGGGAATGAAGTGATCACTGCGGGGACTTCACTCAACTTTTCGGTCGCGCCGGGTGATCCGCCCACCGCCCTCGATCTTGGGGCCGACATCGTCAGCGATTTTCTCCTGGGCGGGGTAATCGGAGGATTCGATGTGAATCTTCTCTTCCGAGCGGTTTCCCGAATGGAGGGTTCCGACCTTCTCTCGGCTCCAAGGGTAACGGTTATGTCGGGTAAGTCAGCCAATATCACGGTTGCCCAGGAGTTCATTTATCCGACCTCGTACGGCACTCCGACGGTGACCGCCTCGACCGGTGACGACGCTGGTTCGTCCTCGGTGGCGCTGGCCTCGGGCGTTCCCGAGGATTTCGAAACGAAGAATCTCGGGGTGGAACTTACGGTGACTCCCACGGTTGAGCCGAACGACAAAATCAACCTGGCCCTGCAGCCCCGGGTAACCGAGTTCGAGGGCTATGTTTCCTACGGGGGTCCGAATATCGCCGTGTCCGGAAGCACTGTGATTCAATCACCGTCCGGATACTTCCAACCGATCTTCTCGGTGCGGACCGTTGAAACCGAGGTCACCGTTTTTGACGGGGCTACCGTGGTGCTCGGCGGTCTGACTCGTGAAGAGGTCAAGGAGTACAAGGAAAAGATTCCGGTTCTGGGAGACATTCCGCTGATCGGTCGCCTCTTCCGTTCGGAAGGCGAAACCGCACAGAAGAGAAACTTGTTGGTCTTCGTAACGGCGAATCTGATCAGCCCCGGTGGTTCTCCTGCGAAGCAGACGCTGGACGGCACCCAATCCAACTCGCTCTTCCAGAATCCGACCTTGATCAGCCCCGGAGGAATTCTTTCCCGCGATAAGGCTGTCACGTCCGGAGAATAAGCAAGCGGCGGATCGTCTAGCGTTCCGATTTTTCCAAGCGGGTCCGGGGTTTCCGGGCCCGCTTTTTTGCGGTGCGCCCAGCAGGCCACGAAACACGGGTTGGAAAACCCGTGGCCCCGTTGTGGGGGAGAACGGACATTCCTGTCCGTTTACGGTGCGCTCCGGCGGGTCGCGAAACACGGGTTGGAAAACCCGTGCCCCTGTTGGTGGCGGGAGAACGGACATTCCTGTCCGTTTGCGGTGCGCTCCGGCGGGTCGCG
>CAZBLJ010000273.1:0-2959 GCA_964492605.1 uncultured Puniceicoccaceae bacterium | reverse complement strand
CCTGGTACGGGGATTCGCTGTTGATTTTCCCGCTCTCCGGTATCCTGATTCGGGGGTGGCTTTCTCACCTTCAGACGGGACGCGGATCGTCATCTGCGGTGCGCGTCAGCACAACTTGCGGAATCTCGATGTGGAGATTCCGCGGGGGCGGCTGACGGTGGTGACCGGGGTGAGTGGCTCGGGGAAGTCGTCGCTTGCGTTCGACACGCTCTATGCCGAGGGCTACCGCAAGTACATGGAAAGCCTTTCGCCGAAGGCGCGGCAGCTCCTCGACCAGATCGACCGACCGGATGTGGATTTCATCGAAGGGCTCTCCCCCGTGATCGCGATCGAGCAGTTGACCGGCAAGGGGGCCAATCCGCGCAGCACCGTCGCCTCGATCTCGGAGGTGGCCGACTACGCCCGGGTCTTGTGGGCCGTGGCCGGGGAACCTTTCTGTCCGAAGGATGGCGGCCGGGTCCGCCGTCGCTCCATCGACGACTGCGTGGAGAGAATCTTTTCCGAACCGGAGGGCTCCCGCATCCAGATTCTCGCACCGCTGATGGAGGCGAAGCCCGCCGCCATCCGCGAAGAATTGGAAAGTTTGCGGCACAAGGGGTTCACCCGGGTGCGGGTGGACGGGCGGATCGCTTCGCTCGACGAGTCGGATCTGGTGGACCGCCGTAAAGGTTTGCAGAGGCTCGACCTGTTGATCGACCGGATCGTGCTGCGCACGGACCAAAGGGGCAGGGTGGCGGATTCGTTGGAGCTGGCCTTTTCGGAAGGAGGGGACCGTGCCATTGTTTTGTCCCAGGAACGCAAGGACGCGCCCGTAGAGGAGATTCTGCTGAGTCAGGCGCATTCCTGCGAGATTTGCGGGACCGTCTACCCCGCCCCCTCCAGCCGTCTGTTTTCCTGGAACAATCCGGATGGGGCGTGCCCGGAGTGCGGGGGTGTCGGGGAGATTCTGCGATTCGATCCAGAACTTCTGGTGCCGGATCCCTCCCTCTCCGTGCGGAAAGGAGCCCTCAAGCCCTGGCGGATCGGGTCGAAAAAGATGATTATCCGGCGAAACGCCCTGCTCAAGCAGCTTGCCGAGCAGCTTCCCTTCGACCCGACCGTGCCGTGGTCCGATCTCGATTCCGACGTCCGCCGACTAATCGTCCACGGTTCCGGGGATCGCGAGTTTCTCTTCAAGACGAAACCCGGCAATCGGAAGCCGGAATCGATGCCGTTTCCGGGGGTCATCCCGGATCTCGAAGATTCGTTCCGGACCTCCACCAGCGACGGCTTGCGGGCGCGCCTGGTCGCTTACCAGCGGAAACTTCCCTGTCCGGAGTGCGGGGGAGCGCGTTTGGCGGCTTATCCGAGGAACATTTTGATCGACGGTTGTTCCTACCCGGCCTTTCTCTCCCTTCCGGTGAAGGAGGCGCTGTCGCGGATGGAAGGCGGGGTCGGTTCCGCAGTCGGGGAGAGCGTGAGCGAGGCGGTAGCCGGACTGTCCCACCGTTTGCGGTTTCTGGAGGAGGTGGGCCTGGGGTACCTGACTCTGGACCGGCCCTTTCAAACCCTGAGCGGCGGCGAGACCCAGCGGGTCCGGCTCGCGACCCAACTGGGAATGGGACTGGTCGGAGTGATCTACGTGCTCGACGAGCCGAGTATCGGCTTGCACCCGGTAGACATCCGACGATTGGTGCGGAACCTGGAGGGGCTCCGCGACCGGGGGAACACGGTAGTCCTCGTCGAACACGAAGAAGCCATGATTCGTTCGGCGGATCACTTGATCGAAATGGGGCCCGGGGCCGGTTCGCAAGGAGGGCGGTTGGTGTTCGAGGGGCCGCCGGGCGAGGCGGGGGCAACGGAGGGTAGCCGGACGGGAGCCTACCTGACGGGAAGAGAATCCCTCGGGGATTTGCGTCGGCAGCGGAAACCCGGGAAAGCCCGCCTTGAGATTCAGGGTGCCGCGGAGCATAATTTAAGGGGGTTTGACGTGTCCTTCCCGGTCGGGTGTTTGACGGCGGTGTGCGGAGTGTCCGGTTCCGGCAAGAGCACGCTCGTGCACGACATTCTGGCGGCGGTGGCGTTGCGGAAGTTGAACCGGGCCAAGACGGTCCCCGGCACCCACCGCGGATTGAAAGGGTTGGAGCACTTCGAAACGGTCGTGGAGGTGGACCAATCGCCGATCGGACGGAGTCCGCGTTCCAATCCGGCGACCTTCGCGGGCATTTTTTCGATCCTGCGCACCCTCTTCGCGAAGACGCCGCTGGCGAAGGTGCGCGGTTACTCGCCGGGCCGGTTCAGTTTCAACGTGCCCGGCGGGCGCTGCGAGCGCTGCAAAGGGGATGGATCGATCCGGCTCGACATGCAGTTCATGGGGGATGTGTTCGTGGAGTGTCCGGCTTGTCGGGGGCGGCGCTACAACCGCGAGACGCTGGAGGTGCGCTACCGCGGGCTGAACATCGCGGAAGTGCTGGATCTGTCGGTGGACGAGGCGCGGGAGGTGCTGAGTCGTCATCCCGCTCTGCTGGCGAAACTCGATCTCATGCGGGAAGTAGGTCTCGGGTACCTGAAACTCGGTCAATCGGCGACCACACTGAGCGGGGGCGAGGCCCAGCGTTTGAAACTGGCCACCGAATTGAGCCGGAGGGAGCAGGGAAAGACGCTCTATCTTCTCGACGAGCCGACGACCGGTCTGCACTGGGACGATATCGCGAAGCTGGTCGAGGTCCTTTACCGCCTGCGCGACGCCGGAAACACGATCCTTCTGATCGAGCACGATCTCGATCTGATTCGACTGGCGGACTGGGTGGTCGAGCTGGGACCCGGGGGCGGCGACGAGGGAGGGCGATTGCTTTACGCCGGAGTTCCGGAGGCATGGAAGTCGGCGGGATCGACGCCGACGTTGGAGGCGATGGGGATGTAGCCTGGACGGCGGTCGGGGACGGGGAAGGCACGGCGGTCGGGACGACCGGCCCTCCCG
>CAZBLJ010000272.1:0-2983 GCA_964492605.1 uncultured Puniceicoccaceae bacterium | reverse complement strand
CTTTGACGGCTAAAGCCGCCATTCCGGACTTCCGGCTTCAGCCGGAACCCAACGAGCCCACCGGACGCCAGGC
Source organism: uncultured Puniceicoccaceae bacterium (assembly GCA_964492605.1). GTDB lineage: Bacteria > Verrucomicrobiota > Verrucomicrobiia > Opitutales > Puniceicoccaceae > Puniceicoccus. The sequence goes on along the minus strand of CAZBLJ010000272.1, from coordinate 2,910 downwards.
ACGCAGGTTGCGCTACGGCACCAACCGGAAAAACTTTCGCTTCCCGGCCTGCACCACCACCTCTTTGGCGATTTCGCCGATAACGGCATTCCGGTCATCGACTTTCTCCCCGTCGCGCTTCACCCCACCCTGCCCCATCAGCCGGACGATCTCCTTTTTGCTTCCGAACAAGCCGGAGGCCACCATCGCATCCACCAGACGCGAATCCGGACCCATGCCTTGCCCGGACACGGAAACTTCCTTCATCTCTTCCGGATTTTCCCCGCGCGAGAAGACCTGCTCGAAGTGCCGGAGGGCCGCCTCGGCTTCTCCGGGTGAGTGGAAGCGGGAAACAAGCTCCACGGCGAGGAATTTCTTCGCCTCCATCGGGTGCCCCGCCTTCTTCCCGGCAATCTCATCCGGCCCGGACAAGAGGAGCAACCGGTAGTATTCCCACATGGTTTCATCGGGAACGGACATGATCTTCCCGAACATCTCGTCTGCCGAGTCGTTGAAAGAAACGTAGTTGTCATACGACTTCGACATTTTTCGGTGCCCGTCCAGACCAACCAGCAGGGGCATCGTCAAAACGGCTTGCTCCGGCTGCCCAGCCTCCTTCTGCAGCGCCCGTCCCACGAGCATGTTGAAGAGTTGATCGCTTCCGCCAAGCTCGACATCCGCTTCCAGGACCAGCGAGTCGTAGCCCTGGATCAACGGATAGAGAAATTCGACGATACTGATCGGCTCGTTCGACGCATAGCGTTTGGCGAAATCATCCCTCTCCAGCATTCGGGCCACCGTCATCTTCCGGGAGAGGTTCAGGCAGTCCCCGAAAGACATATCCCCGAACCACTCGCTGTTGTAGCGCACCCGCGTTTTCTCGGGATCAAGCACGCGAAAGGCTTGGTCGAGATAGGTCTTCGCGTTTTCCCGAACCTCTTCTTCCGTCAAGACGGGCCGGGTCGAGGACCGTCCGCTCGGGTCGCCGATCATGGCCGTATAGTCGCCGATGATAAGAATCGCCTCGTGCCCCCGCACCTGGAACTCCCGGAGTTTCTGGAAAACCACCAGATGTCCGAAGGTCAGATCCGGTCGGGTCGGATCGACGCCGAGTTTCACCTTCAGGCGCTTCCCGGCGGCAATTCGTTCTTCCACTTCCTGCAGACCGATCGCCTGCTCGGTATTTCCGTCAAACGACTGCTTGCTCATGATACTTTTCGGAATGAGTGTCCTTCCGGCACCGTCATCTCTCGCAGCGATTTGCGGACGATCTCCTCGACCGGCGTCAAAGAAACACCGGCCTCCCGGATCTTCTTCGTCTCCAGAACACAATTGGATCGCGGCGTCTTTGCGGCGACTTCCATAAACTCCTCCTCCGATCCGAAAAAGTCGAATTCTTCGGGGAACGGGTTGGGCTCTCCGGCGGATTTCCGGCGCGCGCCTTCATCGCGGATCCACCCCACCACTTGCCCGGTCGTGACGGAGCCGGGCTGGGTTACGTTGTAGACGCCGGGCTCCGCCCCCTTTTCCCACAACTCGAAACAAGCACGGACGTACTCGCCCAGATGAGAGATCGAATTTTCGGCTTCGAGGAGGCGGCGGTAAGCCATCACCTTGACCAGATAATTCCGCGGACTGACCGACGAATCGAAGGGAATACGGAGGCGCCACACAAAGCAATGGTCGGCACCTTCGAGGATTTCCTCTCCCAAAGCTTTCGTGCCGCTGTAGAAACTGCAGGGACCGTTGCGGAACGAAAAGTTCGGCTCGTCCTCCTCATCGAATCCCCGTCCCGACTCGTGCCTGCCGGAAAAGATACAACCGGACGACACATGACCCCAGGGGACGCCCTCCGTCTCGCAAGCCTCCCGAACGGTCCCCGGCAAAACGGCGTTTCCCTGCAGGGTGTCCGCCTTATGGTTCTCGCATGCATCCACATTCGGCTTTCCGGTATAGCCCGCCGCGTTGATCAGGAAATCGGGCCTCTCTGCGCGCAACAGCTCCAGCAGCGTCTCCCGTCGCGCATAGTCGACCTCGCTGCGCGAAACGTTGCGGAACGGGATCCCGCGTCCGGTCAGGTAGGACTGGAACGCGGACCCGACATAGCCTGAGCCGCCGAGAAGGAGGATTTTTCGGGAATCATCGGATACCATCCCGAGAATTTCGCGCCAGAATCACCCGGCGACAACCGGAAAATTTCAAGGAATGGAAGACCGGACAGGGTCAGAACGTGTATTTCAGGCCGATTCCATAGGAGAAATGATCTCCGGGAAAGGTGCCTTTGCTGAACGGTGTTGTGGTCGAATTCGGCGTAAAAAAGTAATCCACGTCAAAATCCACCGACGTGTACCGCAGATAGATGTTGGCGCTCAAGTTTTCGACGATTTCGTAATCCAGGCCGCCGGCGATGACAAAACCGGTGGCATCGTCGGGCTCGAAACGATTTCTGACGGTCGAAGATCCGTCTGAAAAGGTCCACTCGTCCCTGGCGTTGAAACTGTTGCTGTAAAAAGCCATTCCGATTTCCGCAAAGGGCGTAAAAGCACTCCCGTTTTCGAAACGGCCGAAACCATAAATGATCGGACCGTCGAGTTCGAAAGTGCCGTCGCCCCCGCCGCTGTCCAGGGTTTTCACCTTGAACTGGTCGTAGGAGATACCGATACCGAAGTAAGGAGTGATCGCATACTCCACGTAAATATAGACGGGAGCGAGATCCTGGTCCTCTTCCGTGCGATTGATGCTTCCCAGAAAGGAACCGTCAAACTCCTCTCCCTGTTCCGTATCGGTCAGTGAATACCACAAAACCCGGGTCCCGATCGAAAGCCGGTCCTTGATGTAATGCTCGAAAAACCCGCTCTTCTTCACTACCGCGATCTCCTTATCAATCGCAGGAGAGGGCTCGACCGTTACCGGTTTGCCGGCCGGCGTCAT
>CAZBLJ010000271.1:0-3118 GCA_964492605.1 uncultured Puniceicoccaceae bacterium | reverse complement strand
GGGTCGAAGTCCGGAGGGCTGGGGAATGGTTGACGGGCCGGGATGCGGATATTCAATCAGTGGGATGCACGCATCCGGACTGGAAGAAGTTTTTTGCAGAAGCGTCGATCCGTTTTTCGGGACGGCGGAATTCTCGGGCGCTAAGGAACACGATGCTGTATCGGGCGCATTGCCGCGGATCGATCGGGAGTGGAAGCCGATTCGCGAGCTGTTTGGCGCGACTCATCCCGGGGCGAGTGAACCGCGGGGGATGGTTTCGTGCGTGGCGTTCGGGATGTACGGGAAGCCGTTCGAGCCGGGGTATCCTTCGGGATACAACGGAAAGGATTTTTTTGGATTCGGGCACTTCAATCAATCGGGGACGGGGACGATCCGGTGGTATTACGACTACTTCCTGCTGACGCCGGACGTGCAGTTTCACAACCCTTCCCGGCAACGGACGATCGTTCGCGAGGAGGCTTCGCCGGGACGCTACGGTTGCCTGCTGAACGATGGTATTGCATGCGAGAATATTGCCCGCCGGCGATCGATGTTGCACCGGTTTCACTTTCCGGCGGGGAAGCCGTGGGCCCTGACGCTCGATGCGGCACACGTTTTTCTGCCGATGGATCCCTACTGGACACCGCCCGAGAATTTTACCGGGCAATTTCCGCGGGAGGCATGGGTGAGAATTGCGGAGGCCGGAACGGGAGAAGGTTTCGTGCTGATGGACGGGCATCCGATCTATTTTGTTTTCGCGGTGGAGGGCGGGGCGGGGGAGCTGTCGCTCTTTGAGGGAGAGGCCCGGTGCGATTCCAGGGAGCTGCGATTCAAGGCGCATCCGGAAACGGCTTTTGGATTTGTTGCGGATGGCGAGGCAACAGAGGAGCAGGTCACGGTCGAATTGCGCATCGGCTTTTCGTTTCAATCGATCAAACGTGCCCGGGCCGCGCTCGACGAGGAAATGGGGCAAGGCCAGTCGCATGAGGAGGTGCACGCAGCGAGCCGATCAGCGTGGGAGGAGTACGCGAGGGCGATCAAGGTGCGCGGCGGCGCGCGGGAACATCGACAACTCTTCCGCGATTGCTGGTACAAAGCGGGGCTGAAGCCCGCGTTGCTGCCCGCTGCGTTCGACGAGAATCCGCTCTGGGAGGGGGCACCCTTCGTGTCGGATATTTCAACGACGTGGGACATGCATGGCACAAGTTTCCCGCTGATGCTGCTTCTCGATCGGGAGGCGGGGGCCGCCTTGCTTCGTTATTTCGTTCGAGCCTTTCGGCATTTCGGGGCGTTTCCGCCTGCGGTCATGATGCGGGATTCTCTGCCGTGGGTCTTCAGCAAGCAGGCGTCGGTTCTTGGCTGCGTGATTCTCGCCGAAGGCTATCATCTCGGCTATCGCGATTTTGACTGGGAGGAAGCCCTGGATTGCATGCTCTGCTCACTCCGGAATGAACGTGGGGAGTCCTACCTCGCGGAACGACCGCTCGCTCCTTCGATCACCCACAACCTCGATTTTGCCTACGGCTTCTATTGCGCATCGCAGGTCGCGGCGGGCCTGGGACAGGAGGGACTGGCGGACGAATTGCGAGCCGCCTCGGGGCACTGGCGCTTTCTTTACGATCATGAGGCGGGGCTCCTTCGTGAATTTTCGAAGGAAACGCACGTCGCAACCGACTTGTATCCGCGACAGTGGTTTCGGTTTTACGAAGGGGACCGGGGCACCTATTCCTTCCGGGTCTGGCATGACATGGCCGGTCTCCGGGATTTCCTGGGCGAGGATTTGCTTCTTCAGCGACTGGACGAATTCTTTGGCTTTCGTGGGGGCAAGTGTGATTCCCGGTTTCAGGGACTGAACAACGAATCGGACTACACGGTGCCCTTTGCGTACGATCATCTGGGGCGCGCCGACCGGCGGCAGCAGGTCATTCGAACTGCTCTGCTTCATCGGTTCGGCAACGGCCGGGGAGGGCTCCCCGGAAACGACGATAGCGGCGCGCTGACCTCGTGGGTGGTCTGGAATGCGATCGGCCTTTTTCCAATGGCCGGCCAGGGGAGGTATTACATCGGAAGCCCGCTGTTTGAGGAGACCCTCCTTACGATCAACGGCTGCCAATTCCGGATTCGCGCCGACCGGCCGGGGGCGTCGCAGGCATTCGTTGCGGAAGCGTCCCTCAACGGTCAGCCACTCGACCGGCTCTCCCTCGATTACGAGGACCTGGCTGTGGGCGGGGAACTCGAACTCAGGCTATCCGACGATCCTGAATCCGCGAGCCGCTTCCAGAGGTTCCTGCCGCGCCGCGGTCTCGGGAGAAGCCCGGTTTGACTACTTCAACTACCAACCCGCTGAGCACGACCATACGGATTGATCTCCCGCTTTGAGCAGCTATCTATAAAATCGAACGCGAAAAAATCATACCAACCATGAAAACCAGCCTCCTCGTCACCCTGCTCGGCCTTGCGCCGATTTTCTACCTTTCCGCCTCCGAACTTCCCCGTGTCGTCTATCTCTACGGCGATGTTGCGGCAGACGGGACCATTCCTTCCGGCGACGCCGAACCCTTCCACCAGATGCGTTTGAACGATGAAGACCGACGGGGCATGTCCGGCTTTGCCGAAGCGATCCGCGAGGTGGGCTTCCAAATCGACGAAGCCTACGATGCGGCGATTGAGCTCAATGCTGAATTCCTCGATGGGGTGGACGTCCTCATCCTTGGCTCGAACCAGCGGCGGTTTTCCGAGGCGGAGGCCGACGCCGTGGAGGCCTGGGTCCGCGCCGGGGGCGGATTGCTCGCCTGGAGCGACAGCGCTTTTGGCGGACACTTCGGTAAGGTGGGCTTGGGTAACGAATCCGGACGGCTTTCCGACAACGACCTGACCGAGCGATTCGGTATGTATTTTATGACGGATAACGGCGCGGGCAACTATCTCGTTTCCGAATCCGAGCGGCAAGCCTTCCCGTGCCAGTGGAAGAAGCGGTGGCTTAGCCGTTGATGACAGGAGTGCAGCAAAGGCTCAGGGATAAAGCGCCTCCACCTGAACCGACTTCGCTCTTCCTTCTACGCTCTTCGAGCTACGCAGGACAAGTCGGGCTACGACGGTCACGAGGCGGAGTTCCTTTTGGGAATTCGACCCACTGCGA
>CAZBLJ010000270.1:0-3119 GCA_964492605.1 uncultured Puniceicoccaceae bacterium | reverse complement strand
CTTCCCCGGGGTCGAATCGGCTTCCGAAGACAACTCCCGGACGGCGGAACCCGTCATACCGAAGCGTCCGGCCGGAGATCTTCCTCCGTGGCGTTCCGCTTGAGACGGCGCAGCTTGCCGCGGAGCTTGAGGAAATCCTTCCGGGGCATCCGGTCGATAAACAAGGTGCCGTTGAGGTGATCGACCTCGTGTTGGATGCATCGGGCAAGCAGGCCCTCGCAGGCAAGGGAATGGTGCCCGCCATCCGGATCCTGATAGGAGAGGTTGATGCGGGAAGGACGGGAAACGTTTCCCCGGATTCCCTGGATCGAAAGGCACCCCTCCTCCATTACATCGGTGTCGCTCGGATCCGGTATATCGATGCGGGGGTTCGCCAGGGACAGCGGCATGAGAATCGAGGGTGGAACCGGCCTCCCGTCCAGCAACACCTCGCCCGTTTCCGCAGCGCCCGGTCCGAGATCGACCACGCAGAAACGGATGCGCAAGCCCACCTGCTGGGCGGCAAGGCCGATTCCCTCGGCCTTCGCCATGGTGGCCAGCATGTTCTCGGCCAAAGCGTGGAGGGCCGGACCGAATTCCGTCACCGGCTCCCCCTCCTCGCGAAGGATCCGTTCCCCATACTGTGTCACGCGCATCACCATAAGTGAGACGCTAGGTTTCAAGGGCTCCGGAGGCAATCATCCATCGGGAAAAAGCCCCGAATCGACCGAAGAGAGGCTACTATTTGTTCGAAACTTTACGAAATGTTCTCAACCTTACCGGGTTAGATGGGTGATTCACGCAGAACCCTTGTCCTTCTCGTCGAGGACGACCGCAGCTTGTCGGATGTGACGGCGGATTATCTCCGGGAAGTCGGATTCGAGGTGGCGGTGGCCGAATCGGGTCGCCAGGGCCTGGAAATGGCAAAAAGCGTTCTGCCCGATGTGATCGTCAGCGATATCATGATGCAGAACGGGTCGGGATTGTTTTTGCTCGAGAATTTGAAGCGGAACGCCAACACGCATTTGATCCCGTTCGTTTTTGTGACGGCCAGGGATTCGCGGGGTGATCTCCGCCAGGGCATGGCTCTCGGGGCCGACGATTATATCACGAAGCCCTACAGCATGGCCGAGCTGGAAGCGTCCGTCCGCAGTCAGATCGAAAAGCGGGAGAAGAGGCTCGGCGCGGCTTCGATATTCGAGCAGAGGCATCTGGCCTCGATGCCGCACGAATTGCGGACCCCGCTCAACGGAATCCTGGGGATCACGGATTTGATGAGAGACGAACTCCAGCGGGGCAGTTTCCCTTCCCCGAGCCAGTTGGAAGAGAACATCGGTATCCTTCACGAATCCGGGATCCGGCTCCTGCATCTGATCGAGAATTACCTTCTCTATTACGAACTTCGCCTGGCTTCGGCCAACCCCGACCGGTCCTCCTTGTACTCGGGGAATTCCACCCAGGTGCCTCCGCCTGCGGAATTTTTCCGTTCGATCGCCGAAGGCCACCATCGGGTGAACGACCTGATCGTCGAAATGGAGTCGAGAACGGTGGGGATCAACGAAGAGCTGGTTCGGAAAATCCTGGCCGAGCTGATCGACAACGCCTTCAAGTTTTCGGACCCGCATGAGGTGATTCACGTTTGTGGCCTGGAGGAAAACGGGCGGTATCGGGTTACCATCGCCGACCAGGGCGTGGGGATGACCGAAGAACAGATCGAGAACGTGGCCCCTTTCACGCAATTCGATCGCGGACGGACCGAGCAGCAGGGTCTTGGGCTGGGCCTGTGTCTGGTCCGTCTGATCGCCGAGGTGTGCGAACTCGACCTGTCCCTGACATCCACTCCCGGCAAAGGGACCCGGGTCTCGGTGAGCCTCCCGATCAGGAACCCTGACGCTCCGTCCTGAGCGCCTCTTCCAGACCGCGGCTGAAGGCGACGAGGTCGCCGGCAATTCGCACGACTCTCTCCCGGACGCCCTCGTCCCGCAGCTCTCCGTCCGGGCCGAATAATGTACGGTCCGCGTAAACGAATCGCGGAATGATGACGCAGCGGAAATCGGTCATCAAACTATTGGCCAGGGGCAGGACCGACAGATAACTGCCCGCACCGCCCGCTGCGGCGAGGAAGCCGACCACCTTGCCCGCCCAGCAAGAGGCGCCGGTCAACTCGATGAGATTCTTCGCGGCCGCATTGAAGTCGTAGTTGTAAATGGGCCCGGAAAGGAGGAGGCCGTCCGCTGATTTGATTTTTGCCGCCACCGGAGGGAGGCGTGGATCGCCATAGGCTTCGCCGCCGTCGCAGAGAGGCAGGGGGTGTTCCGCCAGATCCAGCCAGTCGACCTCCTGACCGGAGGCCCGAAGGGTTTCGTAGGCCAGTTCCGCCAATCGCCGACTCCGGCTCTTCTTGTTCAGACTGCAACTGATGACCAGGTAACGCATGCAAGGAAGACCATCGGGCGGTTGGGGCCGGATTGCAACCCACGAGCGAGGGCCGCCGCCAATCATGCAGGAAAGGTCCAGGCTGCATCCGGACGCTCTCCGAGCAGCGAAATCAAGGAACTCCTTCATGCCTGACTGGGACAAGGACAGCCCGAGACTTCACGAAAATCTTCGAGCTGTTCTGAGGGTCATCCGCGACGCCGCAGTTGAACGCGAAGAGGACGGGATCGAGGCCAACTTCGCCCAGCACTTCCGCACCCGCGAGACCGCCGACCTCTTCCTCCCCCTGATCTATCCGCCTCCTGAAACCCGGTGCCCGAGGTGGCGGCGATCCGCGGCCAGCTCAAGTCCATCCTCGCCGAAGCCCTGACGCGACGATGAGCCTGGAAGAAGGCGACACTTGACGAACCGGTTGGGATTTGAGTCCGTCCTCCGGCCGCCACGCTCCGCAGCGGGGAATAACTTCATTCATTGTCGCAAAGCCTTCCAATTCTTCTGGGTCTTGACGAGGTGCCCGCCAAGACCCGGAAGCAACTGCGACCGCTGGACCCTAGGGAATGCGGAGACGACTTGCCGCAGTCTTGGGTGTGGCTATCGCTCGGGGCGATCATGCAGATGAACTTCTCCCAGGCAAAACTTCGGGCAATCCCCGGGGGCCTTTCATCTGGCTCGCAGTGGGTCGAATTCCCAAAAGGAACTCCGGC
>CAZBLJ010000269.1:0-3123 GCA_964492605.1 uncultured Puniceicoccaceae bacterium | reverse complement strand
GTTGTCTTCAAGAGTCGAAATTTTTCGCGATAGACGGAGCCAACCGAGGGTTCGAGGGGAACGAAATCGAGTCGATCCCGGGCAAAGTCAATGAACGGATGCGTCTCGTCCTCGAAACCCGCCAGAAACTCTGCCCAGGCAATCGGGGAAATCTGCAAGCGCTCCGCGCTGTGCTCGCGAAGAAATCCGGCTACGGCTCCCCGGACTCCGCGTTTCGCCTCGCGCTGGTAGTCAATCAGAAAGCATGAAAATTTGGGCAAATGGGCATAGCGGCAGCCCTTGTACCCGTGCCAAAAACACCCGTGAACGAAAAGGATCGCCCGATACTTCGGCAGGACGATATCCGGCTTCCCCGGAAGCTTGCGATTCTTCGGCCCGTTGACGGTAAACCGATACCCCAACCGGTGCAGCAACGAACGCACGAACGCCTCCGGCTTCGTATCCCGACCGTAGAGACCTTGAGAAGCAGGGTCTACCTCCCGAGTCGTCCCTCGCCCAAAGCCGAAGCCTTCAATTGGACGTGACCTTCGTCCCGCCTTGTACAAATTTCGTCGCCCGGTAGAGACTTTGAGAAGCAGAGTCTACCTCCGGCTAACTCCAAAACAGGAGAAGGTTCACCCCTCGAAAGACGGACGGAAAGGCCCTCCCTACCCTCCCGGATCGAGGCGTAAAGCCACTCCCACAATCCAGCATACGCCTAAATATTCATACGTTTTTCTTGACTTACGTTTATTTTGACGTATGCCTTGAGAGATGAAACCTAATCCAGGAGGCCAGCTTAGTCCCGATGAGATCCTAGGGCGCGATGAATTAATCTCCGATCTTTGGGAAACTCTTGAAGGACGCAACATTTACATGAACGATCTTCGACGTATCGGCAAGACGATGATTATGAATAAGATGAAGAATCAACCACCAACGGGGTGGCTGGTTTTGAAGCGAGATCTGGGAGGTCTCCGGACGGGAGCGGAATTCGCGTCACAAATATTTCGAGATGCCAGAAACCTTCTCAGCCGGAAGACACGCGTTTTGCGAAGGATGGAGAGATTGGTTGGAGAGGTTCAGGAATTCTCCGGCGTGATCAAGCTCAAGGACGGCTCCCCGGCACCATGGAAGGAGGTACTCACCCGCACCATTGCCGACTTGCATGAAGAGCATGAATCGCTCGATGAGCGGGTGGTTTTCTTTTGGGACGAAGTTCCGTTCCTCATAGACAACATCCGGGAAGAAGAAGGTCCCGCACGGGCAATGGAGGTACTGGATATCCTGCGCTCCCTCAGCCAGGATTATCCCAGCATCCGCTTTCTTTTCACAGGATCCATCGGGCTCCATCACGTGCTTTCTCAACTCAGAAAGGTTGGCTACAACAACTCGCCGCTGAATACATTCGAGCGCGTAGCTCCGGGACCTCTCGCTCATCCCGAAGCCGTTGATTTGGCGAGCCAACTTATCGACGGAGCCGGCCTTGCGACCGATGATCTCCAAGCCGCCGGAGAATCGGTCGCTTCTCTTACCGGCGATGTTCCCTTTTACATCCACCGGCTAATTGCAAGAATGCCGAAGGGCAGGACTGCGACCCCCGAATCTTTCGAATCCTGCCTTGTCCGCGAACTGGTCGATGTGGACAGCGACTGGGATCTGGCCCACTACCGGAACCGGCTCCCAAAATATTATCCGGAGGGAAACGACGAACGAGTCGTCCTCGCTATTCTCGATTCCCTTGCAATTGCTCCAACTCCCAGGCCATTCCGCGAACTGGCCAATGAGACCAAATCAACCGTCGAGAACTCCGACGACGAACAAGTCCGCTCCCTCTTGAAACTGCTTGTCGCCGATCACTACCTGACACGAGACGAAGAGGGCCACTACTACTTCCGTCTGGAGATTGTCCGCCGGTGGTGGGCGACCGACCGCAGCCTGTAACCCAAAAGCAAATACCGCCATGCAGCGCATTTCCCGATTTTCTCCGAACTGGTCCGATCCGGACACCCTCGAAGCCATCACGGTAGCCCGCGAGGAGCTGATCTCCACTACCGTGGACGCCGTCCGCGAGAGCAGTCTGACGGAGAACAAACACCATCGGCTCTTCGTCGGCCCTCGGGGCAGCGGAAAAACCCACCTGGTGACCCTCGTCCACCACCGGGTCACTGCCATGGATGACATCATGGAAAACCTTCGAATCGCCTGGCTCAACGAGGACGAAACCAGCGACACCCTATTGTCCCTTCTGCTTCGGATTCATCGAGCCCTCTCCAAGGAATATCCCAGCGAATTCCCCGCTGATTCCACCGAGGCGATCTACGACCTCTCCGACGTCGGCGAAGCCAGCGAGGCCATGGCCGACCTCCTTCTCAAACAACTTGGAGACGAGACACTTCTCGTTCTAGTCGAGAATCTCGATGCGGTTTTTGCAGAGTTCGACGAAGGCGAACAGAAACGCTGGCGGGCGCTGATTCAGAACCACCCGCAGTTCTGCACCGTCGCCACCGCCCAGCGGCTCTTCACCGGGGTCTCGGATCGCGACGCCCCCTTCTTCGGCTTTTTCGATGTGAATCACCTGAAACCCTTCTCGGTCGAAAACGCTGCTGAACTCCTCACCAAGGTCGCCCGGAAGAAAAAAGACACCGAACTCGCCCACTTCATCGATTCGCCCCGCGGTCGAGCACGCCTCCGGGCGCTGCACCACCTAACAGGGGGCAACCAGCGTCTCTTTATCATTCTTTCCGAATTTATCGAACGCGAGTCGCTCGAATCACTTGTCCGACCCTTTGAGGAACTGGTCGACGAACAACTCACCCCTTACTACCAAGAACGCCTGCGCTGGCTTTCGACCTTGCAACGAAAAATTGTGGAGTTCCTCTGCTCGGTCGCGAAGCCACAATCGGTCAAAGAAATCGCCCGAAAGCTTTTTGCCAGCTCTCAGACCATTTCCAGCCAGTTGGGCAAACTTCGCGAGATGCACTACGTGCAAAGTCGCCAGCGAGGACGCGAATCGCTCTACGAACTCGCCGAGCCATTGATGCGTCTTAGCCACGAGGTCAAGGAAGCGAAGGGTCGAACCCCGTTGCGGATCCTCGTCGATTTCCTGCGCATCTGGTATGATCGAGAGGAGCTACAACGGCA
>CAZBLJ010000268.1:0-3175 GCA_964492605.1 uncultured Puniceicoccaceae bacterium | reverse complement strand
CCGGAGTTCCTTTTGGGAATTCGACCCACTGCGAGCCAGATGAAATGCCCCTGGTCGGGGAGATTTTAGTAGGAAACGGAGGATTGATTTCGGGTCTTTTTTGGGGCGGAATAGGGCGTTATGGCAGAACCCAAACAGGCAACGTGGGGAGGGCGGTTTTCGGCGGGTCCTTCCGAATTGATGCGCGATTTCAGCGAGTCGGTCTCCTTCGACTGCGTGCTGGCTTCGTTCGATATTGCCGGGAGTCGCGCCCATGCCGCCATGCTGGCGTCGGTGGGGCTGCTGACCGAGGCGGAACGGAAGGAGATCGACGAGGGATTGGCCGTGATCGGCAAGGAGGTGGAAGCCGGAACTTTCGAGTGGGATCCCGCATTGGAGGACGTGCACATGAATATCGAGCAGGCGCTTTCGGCAAAGGTGCCTGCGGCTGCAAAACTCCACACGGCGCGGAGCCGGAACGACCAGATCGCGACCGATACGCGGCTCTATCTGCGGGCGGCCGTCGATGAACTGGACGGGGCGTTTGATCGGGTGATCCGGGCTCTGGTGGATCTTTCGGAGGAGCGGGTCGATCTCCTGATCCCGGGCTATACGCATTTGCAGCGCGGCCAGCCGGTGACGGTCGCCCATCATCTGCTGGCGTATGCGGAAATGTTCGGGAGGGATCGGGAACGATTGCGCGATCTGCGGAAGAGGGTGAACGTGTGCCCGCTTGGATCGGGTGCGTTGGCCGGTTCGACACTGCCCATCGACCGGGAGCATGTGGCGCGGAGCCTGGGTTTCGTGGACGAGAACGGCAATGCGCTGTTGACCCGGAACAGTCTGGATGCGGTGTCCGACCGCGACAGCCTCCTGGAGTTTGCGTTTGTCTGCTCTCTGTCGGGGTTGCACCTCTCCCGGTTGGCGGAGGATTTTATTCTGTGGAACAGCGCGGAATTCGGATTCATCGAGCTGCCGGACGAATTTACGACGGGGTCGAGTCTGATGCCGCAGAAAAAGAATCCGGACGCGCTGGAACTGGTTCGGGGAAAAGCGGCCCGGTTGCAGGGCAATCTGGTAACCTTGCAAAGCATGGTGAAAAATTTGCCGCTGACCTACAATCGGGACCTTCAGGAAGACAAGCCTCCCCTGTTCGATTCCCATCGCACCTTGTTCGACTGTCTGCGGATCGTTGCAGGCCTGCTGCCCGGCGTCCGTTTCGTGGAAGAGCGGTGCGCGGAGACGGTTGCGGATCCGCTCTTATTGGCGACGGACCTGGCGGATTACCTCGTCGAGAACGGGGTGGCTTTCCGGCAGGCACACCACCAAGTGGGATCGTTGGTCGCCCTGGCCGAAAGGCTGGACGTGCCGATCCATGAGATTCCGGAGGAGTACGCCCGGGAGGCTGCGCCGGGCCTGGCCGAGGGATGGCGGGAGGTGTTCGACCTGAAACGTGCGATGGATCGCCGCGGCGGACCGGGAATGCCGGGGCCCGCGGCCGTGCGGAAGGAAATCGCTTCGTGGCGCAAGCGGCTTTCGTGACGGCTGGAGACTTGTCCGTCCGGTGATTTCCGTATATTTCCTACCATAATGAAAAGTGCATACGAATTGGCGATGGAACGGTTGGAGAAAGACGACCCCTCCTCGGCGAAGGCATTATCCGGGGAGCAGAAGGCTCGGCTCGACGACTTGAACCGCTCGTTCAAAGCAAAAATTGCCGAGCGGGAGGTTTTCCTCCGCGGCAAGATCGCGGCCGCCCGGAGCAAGGGGGATTCGAGCGAGGTGGAGTCGCTGGAGCGCGAGCTTCGGCAGGAGCGGGCCCGCCTGGAGGAGGAGTGCGAGTCGGAGAAAGAGAAAATCCGTCGGGGTTGAGCCCCCGAAAAGCGAGGATCGAACGGTGCCGCTCTACGAATACGAAGTTCTCGATGAGAACGGGCGGGTGGTGGAAATTTACGAGGCCGAGCAGGGCGCGGGGGAAGCTCCGCTGGCGGCCCATCCGGTAACGGGGGAAAAGATGCGCCGGAAATTCTCGGCTCCCGGCGTGAATACGCGCTACGCGGACTGGGACGGGAAACTGGAGCCGGAACGGTTGTCCAGGGCGGGCTTCACCCAGTATAAAAAAGACGAGACCACGGGACGGTACTTCAAAACGAACGTGGGACGGGGTCCGGAGGAATTGGATCCCGGGTCCGGCTCCTGATGGGGCCGCTTGATGTTTTGTCGTTCCGCCACAAGGAAGCGGCTTTGCATTGCGATTCTTCCGAACCCCTGTTTGTTTGGCGGTTCCGATGCTTTACGACCGACCGTATATGAGACACCAGCCGGGGCATTCCAGGCAGATTCCCATGTTTGCGTGGATCCTGATCGTGAACGCGACGGTCTTCGTCTTGCAGAACGTCTTGCAGCTCATGTTTGGAATCGACGGACTGCTGAGGGCATCCGGGGGTCGGGGCGGTTTTTTGCTGGACTGGTTTGCCCTTACCGAGGGCAATTTGATGCAGGGGAAGGTTTGGGTCCTGCTGACTTACAGCCTTTTCCACGGGAGTTTCTTCCACCTACTCGTGAATTCCCTGCTGATTTTCTTCGTGGGAAGGATCGTCGAAATGATTTCCGGCGGTGCAGCACTCCTCCGGGTTTACATCCTGTCGGTGTTCCTCGGTGGTGCGGCATGGGCGTTGGTGAACTTGTTCACTCATTCGGGAGGACTCGTGATCGGTGCCTCGGGCGGGGCGATGGGGATCTTGATTTATTTTTGTCTGCTTCGCCCGAACGAGCCCATCACCCTGTTGCTGTTTTTCGTGCTGCCGGTGACGGTGCTGCCGAAATGGGTGGCGTGGGCCGTTCTCGCTTTCGAGACCTTCGGCCTGGTCTTCAGTGAGATCGGTCCGATGAACGATTTCGTCGCCCACTCCGCTCACCTGGGCGGCATGGCCGGGGGATTCCTCTTCTTCAAGTTCGAGTCGTGGTTCCGGAAATTCTCGCTGCCCCGTATTCGTTTTGGAAAGGGAAGGAAGGACGGTACCACCGTGCGCCCGCGCTACAAGGTGAACGTGTCCTCCCCGAAGCCGGCTCCGGTGCAACGGAAAAAGTCCCCCGAGGTCAAGGGTTCGAAGGATCTGCGGAGCGAGATTGATCGCATTCTCGACAAGATCAACGCGGACGGATTCGGCAGCCTGAGCGAGGATGAGCGGCAGAC
>CAZBLJ010000267.1:0-3185 GCA_964492605.1 uncultured Puniceicoccaceae bacterium | reverse complement strand
GCCAGTAGTCTTTCGCTCTGGTCCGTCGCCATCATGAAAAAGCCGTTCTTCCTCTTCTCTACCCTCCTCGCAGCAGTTCTTGCTCCCGTCTTGCCGGCGGGGGCGGGTATCGAGGTGTTCAAGTCCATTGAGGGCGATCCCGCCGAGGTTGAGTCGGGCGAGGAATTTAACTATATCCTCCAATATCGTAATCCGAGCACGACGATTCCGGAATTCGACAATGTTACGATTACCGACGTTCTGCCGCCCCAGGTGGAGTACCGCTCCTTCGAGGGTACGGCGGATGTCGCCTCGGTCGATTACGATAGTGCCAGTCATACCGTGACCGTGCATTTCGTGGATCCGCTGGAAGACGGAAAAACGGGCGAGTTGAAGATTCGTGTTCGCTTTATCCCGGGTTCCACGCCGGACGGCACCGTTGCGACCAATCAAGCCACGATCGATGCGGATAATGCGCCTGCGGATGTTTCGGAAACGGTGACGATTGCCGCCCGTGCGAGGGACCGCGCTTCGGTCGATAAAACCTTGCTGGGCAGCAGTATCCCTCTCGATCAGAACGTCACCTACCGGGTCCGTCTGCGGAACCAGCACACCACCGGTGCGCTCGATTTGTCCAACGTCACTCTGGTCGACCAGCTTCCGGCGGGAGCCGAATTCGTCAGTGCCACCGGCGGGGGTTCCTACGACCCCGGGAACGGAACGGTCACCTGGACTGCGGCTGAGTTGAAAGCCGGCCAGGACCTTTCCCGCACGCTGACGGTGCGCTACCCGGCGGCTTCATTTGCCATCGACGACACGGTTACCAACACGGTGAGCGCCACGGCGACGCCTCTCGGCGGCTCGGAGAAATCTTACGGCGATTCCGTCACGAACACCATCAAGGTGGCCCAGAGCGATGTGCGGTTTCGGAAGAGCGTAAATGATCGCTACGTTTACGAAGGCAAGCCAACCAGCAAAACATGGAATTTCACCCTCGAGAACAACGGCAATGTCCCGGTCGACGATGTCGTCGTGACCGACATGATTCCCGATACCATCGACGTCACCCGGATTCGGGTGCCCCGCATTCACGGGACGCCAGCCGGCCTCAACGACCCTGTTTCGGTCTTCTTCCAGACGAATCTAAACGGTACCTGGCAACCGCTGCCGGGGAACCCCTATTCCGGCAATTCGTCCGAATGGGTCAATGTATCGGACTTGAGCCTCGCTGCCAGCGAATATGTCACCGGTATCCAGTGGGATCTCGGTACCTTGCCGGTCGGATACGAGGAAGACGACATGGACTTTCGAGGGGATGTGTTGACCTCCGATCGAGCCGGAAATCCGGTGCTTGCGGGTGATGTCATCGAAAATGTGGCGTCCCTCGATTACACCGATTTTAACGGGCCCCAGAGCGCCTCGAATGACGCCGACATCACCGTCAAATCCCCGCGCCCGGTCGCGGACATCGACAAGCGATCCTCCCCCTCCAATGTCGATGACGGCAGCAGCACCACCTTCACGATCAATCTAAAGAACCGGAACCAGGCCGCGCGTGACCTGCGGAACCCGGTTCTGGCCGACCTGCTGGACCCGAAGTTCGACTACGTCGCCGGCAGCTGGCAAATCCTGGAAGCTCCCGCCGGAGCGCCGGCACCGCTTTTCGAAGCGATCGACGATTACAACGGTACCGGTCGGACCCTGCTGCGCTGGTCCTGGAATGGAGCCAGTGCTTACGACCTGCCGATCAACGAGAACATCAAGCTTTCTTTCGATGTCGACGTGCCGCGCGGCACCATCTACGGCGGGATCGATAACGAGGCCTTTCTGGCCAGCGCGGACAACCCGGATCTCGACGTATGGTATGGAGTCGGCTCAGGCACGGACGCCAACGATCTCGACGGCGACGGCGACACGGGCGAAACCGTTTTCTCGGAAGGTGCCCGCGTGACAGTCAACGGCCGCGCTTCGATGGACTCCATCAAGTGGGTCAAAGGACAGCTCGATTCCGCCGAAAGCCGCTTCCCCGATTCCGGCGAGACCGTCCCGGGCGGCCTGGCCGATTACCGCCTGGTGGTCGAAAACACCGGCAACGTGCCGATCGAAAACGCCAAGGTGCTCGATATTCTTCCGATCGTGGGGGACACCGGCGTGGTCGACATCAGCCCCCGTGATACCGAGTGGGTCGCCGCTCTGGCCGGGCCGGTCACGGCACCGCCCGGAGTCACCGTGTACTACAGCCGGGAAGAGAATCCCGAGCGGCCGGAATTCAAGACCGGCGTTCCGGGCACCGAGGATCCGCTTTGGAGTACGACTCCTCCGGCGACGATTACCGAGGCGCGCTCGCTCTATTTCGTATTCGACGGCGTGACCATCCAGCCGGGCGAAGAATTTGAACTGAGCTGGCCCATGCGGGCACCGGTCGGCACCCCCACCGACGGGCGCATCGCCTGGAACTCCTTCGGCTATTTTGGCACCCGCGTTGACACCGGATCGGATCTGCTCGCCTCCGAACCGAATAAGGTCGGAATCAAGGTTCTGCCGGACAACAACGCCTCGTACGGTGATTATGTTTGGCTGGACCTCGATCAGGATGGCATCCAGGACGCGGGCGAGCCAGGTTTGAACGGCATCCGGGTGGACTTTTACGAGGACGGGAATTCCGACGCTCTCACCGGTGGATTTCCCGATGGGGTGCGCGATCCGTCCGAGGACCGCCATGTCGGCTTCACCGTCACCGCCGACGACTTCAACGGTGACCCGGGCTACTACCTGTTCCCCGATCTCGACCGCGGCGATTACTATGCGGTCTTCTCCGTGCCGGACACCTACACCATCACCCTGCCGAATGTCGGGTCGGACGATTCAGTGGACTCCGATGTGGGAACCGTTGCGGCTTCCGGCAGCGACGTGGGAGACCGGGTCGTGGACGGATCCATTATCAAGGCGTACACCCCGATCACGACGCTCGATCCGATGGAGCACGACCGGTCCTGGGACCTTGGCCTCTGGTTGCCGCCGACGAGCGTCGATATCGTGAAGACCGCCGGTCCGGCTGCCGACGGCGACGACCTCTGGGTTCTCCCCGGTTCGGCCGTCACTTATTCCTACACCGTCACCAACACCGGCGACCTGCCTTTGGTGCGGATTGACGTGACCGACGACGTTCTCGGCGACGTGGAGCTGGTCGATGGTCCTCTGGCTCC
>CAZBLJ010000266.1:0-3187 GCA_964492605.1 uncultured Puniceicoccaceae bacterium | reverse complement strand
GGCACCGATGTCGCGCCCTCCACCCGTCGGCTCGCGACCGGCGAAGTCGCGGAGGACGGGGCCGTCGAACTGCCAGGCATAGAGTTCCTCAATGCTCGTTTTGGCGTCTTCGAGGGTGCCGGTCGATACTCTCAGGAAGTCGATGGCACCGGTGAGGAAGTGCTGCTTTGAGTTGTCCGCCCCGACGATGAAATCCGCCGAATTCGAGAGAGATGCCTGCGGGTTGAGGTTCGCCTGGGACTGCCCGGCTGGCTGGCCATCTACATAGATGCTCATAGCACCACTTTCGCGGTCGATTTCGCCGATGACGTGCACCCACTCACCGTTGTTGATCGGCGATGAGGAAACGACCGCTCCGTGGTTGCCATCGGAAGAGATCTGGAAAACCACCATGCCGTTGGGGTCAATGTAGAGACGGTAACCGGTGTTTCCGTCGTGTTTCCCGGCGATCGGCTGACTTGTCTGGTTGGTTCGCAGGATTGCTTCCACGAGCACGTTGGTGGTGTCCAAATCAAGTGTGTGGCGCTCCTCAGCGGGAAGGACGAAAGCGTCTCCCTCTTTGCGCCATGGTTTCCAAGGCACGCGGTTGTCAATCGCTTTCGGA
The DNA here is from genome assembly GCA_964492605.1 of uncultured Puniceicoccaceae bacterium. Lineage (GTDB taxonomy): Bacteria > Verrucomicrobiota > Verrucomicrobiia > Opitutales > Puniceicoccaceae > Puniceicoccus. The sequence continues at coordinate 2,583 of CAZBLJ010000266.1, read as the reverse complement.
TTCAATTGGCTAATGGGCAAGCGGAAGTCGTTCTTCATGCCAGCATCATCTACGCTGCCGTAGCGGCTGCCGTCGAACACCAGGGCACCGAGGTTCCAGGTTTCGGAGTTTGACTCGGTGTAATCTTCCAATGTGGCGTTATTGATCCTCAGCTCGTAAGCCGGAACCATATGGTACATGGAGCGATTAAAATGCGCGACGGAAGGATAATAGTGGTAGTCCAACACAAGAGCCGGATCGGCATGGTTTGCGTTGAAATACCATTCCCCGACCGTGCCGTAGAGTGCCCATGGGATGAAGTACTTGATCCCCGTGTCGATCGAGGCGGAGTCCGCTGCCGGCCGTAAGTCCATGTCACCCGCGCCGGGTTTCGGATTCCCTTCTGGAAGACCACGGGTAAGAGGGAAGGTTTCGTCCTTCTCGCCGAGTTGCGCGAATCGCATCGGGTAGTCCTGCATTTGCTTGCGGAGTGCGGGGATCGTGTCGGCGTCGACATCTTTCTTCGCTCCCCGCTTGACGCTCGCCACGACGCCCGCCTTGGCTTTGCCGTTAAACAGGTTTTGCCCGAAGGCCAGGGTGGAGGCGCCATCGATACCGCTGGAAGCGTCGTCGTCGCCGCCGATCAACGATGGGTTCCCACCGTGGTTGACCGAAATAAAGGTCTTGTTGACCGAGGCGAAGAGGTTGCCGAGATAGTCGTTGCGGTTGCCGGAGGTGCCCCCGAGACCTTCTCCGTTGCCATAGACCGTGTTGTTGACGAACGGGTTCATGAACCCGAAGACATTGAAGAAAGCAGGCTTGTCGCTTCCGTAGACCGTCGACCCGTATGGGTGCGCCCACGTGATGTTGTTGAAGACGAAGATCTTGAAGCCGCCGTCCAGATAGATCGGGTAGCTCAGCCCACCGTCGCCACTGTTAAAAAAGCCGCCGGGCCAGAAACCGACCGAATTGCCAACTATGTTGTTGAAAGCGTAGATGCTACCATGCTGCCAGAGCGACATGCCGCCGTAGTCGTTGACGGCCAGGGCGTTGTTCTCGGTCTTGTTCTGAAAAATGAGGTAGCGGATCAGAGGAAAGTCGAAGCCGTAAATATCTTTGCCACCCATACCACCCTGAGAGACGAGACCTGAGCCCCACGTCATATCAACGATGTTGCCGGCCATGAGAAGTTCTGTGGAGAAGCTGGAGTTGATCGCCTGCACGTTCGACCACTTGTGATCATCATGCCGATAGAGACCCATATTGGTCGCGCGGTTCCGAAGTACTTCCGCCCGATCAACCTTAAACATACGATCCGTTGGCTCCATATTATTGGATGCGGTTCCTCCATTGATCTCGATACCGGTTCCTCCGTTGACCCAGTTGAAACTGCAATCCGTGATGCGGATAACCCCCATGTGCTGGTTAGGCTTGGTGGACACGTTGATCGCATCATTGCCGATATACTCAAAGAAGCAGTTTTTAATTGTGAGGGCTTCGATGTTGCCCGTTGCCTCAATGATATGGCTGTCCTCCCAGAAGGGTCCCTTGCGGCGACCGTTGAAGCGGAAGGCGAGAGCGGAAATTTCGATATGGCTTTGGCCGGTGATATGCAGAACATCGACGGCAGTTGAGAGTTCAATCCGGGAGCGGTTGGGGTCACGTTCATCATGCAACCGCACGAAGAGGCGTTGCATTTCGTCATCGTAGTAATACTCGCCGGGCTGGTCGAGGAATTGAGGCAGATCCTCGATCAGATAGCGCGTCCCCGGGTTGACCGGTTCGCTGCCTTTCTTGAATTCCATGAAGCCGCGCGGATCATAATCACCCGGCTCGATGGGGTCCGGCGTGGGGTTGGCGATCACCCATGCATACTGGCTCCAGATGGTGCCACCATCGTAATAGTCCCTCGGTTTTCCGGCCAGGGCTTCATCCTTGTATTTTTTGCCCCGACCCGTGCCCATGCGCCGGTATTCGTCCCAGGTATTCCAGTGGTGGAGGGCGAAGTTGTGGTTCTGCAACTCCCAGCCGACATCGCTGGCGAGATAAAGGTTGTTGATCCCGCCGTCGGGACGAACTTCGAAAAGAACGACCTCCATCTTCCCGCGTCCGCCGGGATAGGGCGGAGCTTCGAGATCGACATACCAGACGGTCTGGTCCGAGACGTCCATGCGTTCCGGAACGTCTCCCTGGCCCGCCCGTTGCCATTCCTGTTCAATCGGGACCGATCCCGCAATAACGGGGAAACCGCTCCCCCATTCGGGCGAGCTGGTCAGGCGGATGGGATTTCCAGGTTCCCCGGAGTCATCCGCCACCCAGGCGGGATTCCCGACCCCCGGCTCCAGGCGGTAGTGCACGCCGCGCTTGAAAACGTAGGTGGCGATTCCCTCGAAAGCTTTGGCATTCCCGGTTGCGCGTCCGTCCCACGGGTGGTGTTTCCAGGGGGAACCGGGCGAGGTGCCGCTGTTGCGGTCGCTGCCGCCCTCGTAGTCGATGTAGCGGACGGTCTCGCCGGCCTCGAATTCAAATGCCCTGGGTTGCCATTGCAGGTCGTTCGGCGGAACGAACCGGGCGTATTCCTCCTCCCACACGAATTCCTGGGCG
>CAZBLJ010000265.1:0-3190 GCA_964492605.1 uncultured Puniceicoccaceae bacterium | reverse complement strand
GCCGGAGTTCCTTTTGGGAATTCGACCCACTGCGAGCCAGATGAAAGGCCCCTGAGCTGGTACCTGGCGCATTGACGATCCCGGAAAAGGATGCGAATGTGCCGGCGCAATGGACGAGAAGATCCTGATCCTGGAAGACGACCAGCCTTTCGCCGAGATGTTGGCGGAGGCGCTGGTTGGGAACGGTTTTCAGGCGGAAATTTCCCTGGATCCGCAGGAAGCCCTGGGCCGTGTCCGGGAGGGAGGCTTCGATCTGCTGGTGTCGGACTACTTGATGCCGAAACTGGAGGGAACGACTTTCATCCGGCAGGTCCGGGAATTCAATCGCTCCATCCCGGTCCTCATGATCTCGGCGCACATGGGCGAGGTGGAAATGAAACAGGCGTCCGAGGCGGGTGTTTCCCGGGTTCTCCGCAAGCCCTTTGAAATGGAGGATCTGGTCGGGGAAATCCGTAAGCTTCTCGGGGCACCGGTGTCCGGCGGCGGACGGCGCACCGGGTCGGAAACGGAGGCAAACGAAACCGACTTTCCGCAACCCCTCCGTTTCCTGCCTCCGGTTACTGCGGATTCCTCGGACTTCCTGCAAAAGCTGTGGGACGGTTTCAAAAAGGGCGCGCCCCTTTTCGTGACCGGAAATCCGGGGTTTGAAACGGATCTGATCGCCGCCGAACTTTCGGTCTGGGGAAATCCGGACGGGGGGACGGTTTCCTTTGATTTCGATGCCGCAGATTTGCTCTTGCAGAACGTGCGGCAGTTGTTGTCGCAATTCGCCGGGAAGGATCGCTACTCGAAGGTCGTTATCGCCAGGAACGTGGATCGATTGGATCGTTCCCAGCAGCTCGTTCTCCGCCAGGCGTTGGACCGCTCGGATAGTTTTCTTCACCAGGGAGGAAAGCTGACTCTCCTGTTTCCCATCGAAGAAGGCCGTCTCTCCCTGGCGGAGATGTCGATGGACGAAGGACTTCTGGAATTGATCTTCGGGAACCTGGTGAAGATTCCGCCACTGAACGGTCGATACCGGGATCTTGCCCACTATCTCGTCCGATTTACGGGGGATTCTTCGATCAAGGGACTGGATGCGGAGGCGACCGCCTTTCTGCTTCGGTACGATTGGCCGGGCAACTACGATCAGCTTCGGGAAGTCTGCCTGAGGCTGGCCGCCAAAACCGTCGATGCGGCGTTGGGGAAAGAGGATGTGCGGGCGGCGCTGGAAAAGCGCCTGGATGTTCCTCTCGAAGGGTCGGGAGATCCCGCCCTCTCCCAGGTTCTTCGGGACAGGCAGACCGAGGTGTTGAAATCTCTTTCCTCCTCCGGCAGAACGGCGCCCGCAAAGGTTCTCCGGGAGGCGGGCTGTGTCGGCGTGGAACCGGCCGCGGATTTCCCGGCGGGGCAGGAGTTGCTGTTCCCCGAACTTCTCCATTCGCAATCAAGCGGTTGACCGCCTTGTCGGATCGCAGCAGATTTGAATTTTGATCATGGGTCTCGCCCGCACACAGCTCCAACTTGTCCGCAAGCTGAACGAATTGGGCCATTTGGATGACGACCAGGTGGCGCGGATCGAAGCCATCGATCTGAACCCCTCCGGCGAGGAGGTCGAGCGGCAGCTCATGGAGGAGTATGCGGTCTCGCAGTTTCACCTGCTTGTGGCGAAGAGCCGTTGTTTCGAGTTCAATCCTTTCAACGCGAAGCGGTTCCTCAAAGACGAATTCACCTTCGAGAAGCTGGACAAGGATTATTGCCAGGAGAAAGGAATCCTGCCCCTTGGAATGGTCGGCGATTATTTCGTGGTGGTTGTGGATGATCCGTTTCAGGTGCAGCTGATTCAGGAGATCGAGCGGAAGACCCGCTCGAAGGTCCACGTCCTTCTCGGGCTCGCCGAGGATATTGCGGCGGTTCTCGAAGACCAGGATTCGCCCCAGGTTGCGGTCGGCTTCGGAGACGTCGTGGACCAGCTCGGGATGGAGTACGAGACCGAGGAGGAAATCTCGGAGGAAAGTTTGAGCGACGAGGAATCCGGGCCGATTATCCAGTTGGCCAGCCGGTTGATCGAGGACGCTTATTACTCGGGAGGAAGTGATATCCACATCGAGCCCTTCGAGAACGAGACGAGGGTTCGCGTCCGGGTCGACGGGATTTGCCAGACGAAACTCAATTTGCCGCGGAAAGTTTCCGCCGCGATCCTGGCGCGCTTGAAGGTGATGGCCAACCTGGATATCGCCGAAAAGCGGGTGCCCCAGGACGGTCGGATCGTTTACAAGCAATTCAACAAGAAGGGGATCGATATCGACCTGCGCGTGGCGACCTGTCCGCTGAATCACGGGGAAGGCTGCGTCATGCGTATCCTCGACAAGCAGAAGAGCACCCTCCCGTTGACCGCCCTCGGCTTCTCCGAGGAGAACCTCGGAGAATACCGCGAACTGATCCGCCGACCTTACGGGATGATTCTCCACTGCGGTCCGACCGGTTCGGGAAAGTCGATGACGCTTTACTCGGCGCTGAACGAGATCAACGACCCGAAAGTGAATATCCGGACGGCCGAAGACCCGATCGAGTACACCCTCCCCGGATTGTGCCAGGTGCAGATGAACCGGAAAATCGGACTGACCTTCGCGGCGGCCTTGCGGGCGTTCCTGCGGCAGGACCCGGACATCGTTCTGGTCGGTGAGATTCGAGATACCGAAACGGCGAACATCGCGGTAGAGGCCGCTTTAACCGGGCACATGCTCTTCAGCACGCTCCACACCAACGACGCCCCGAGCACGATCGCCCGTTTGACCGAGATGGGCATCGAGCCCTTTATGATTTCGGCCTCTCTGGTGTGTGTCTGCGCCCAGCGCCTGATGCGGCGCGTCTGTAAGAGTTGTCGGCAGCCCTACGAACCGGAGGGAAACGAGAGGACCATCCTGGAAGAAGCCATCAACTGGACCGGGAGCATTTACAAGGCGAGCCCGAACGGATGCCCGGCCTGCGGAGGTTCCTCTTACAAGGGACGGGTCGGCATCCACGAATTGATGTCCATCAGCGACGAACTCGTGAAAGGGATCAACGATGGCCTGGAAACGGCCCGCCTGAAGGATATCGCCGTCCGCAACGGCATGCGGACCCTGCACCAGGACAGCATGCTTAAAGTGCGCGATGGGATCACCACCATGGAAGAGGCCATCGCCACGGTCCCGCCGGATATGAAAGC
>CAZBLJ010000264.1:0-3210 GCA_964492605.1 uncultured Puniceicoccaceae bacterium | reverse complement strand
TGGGGCAAAATTCCTGAACAAACTTCTGTTTTCTGCCAGATGAAAGGCCCCTGCCCGGAATCGTTCCCGCTCACAAGAGGGCTTATCGTCCCGGCATCCCGGGAAAGCCCCCCGGCATTCCCTGTCCGCCACCCATTTTTTTCATCATCTTCTCCGGGTTTTTCCCTTTCATCTTTTTCATCATTTTCCGCATCTGGCCGAACTGCTTCAGGAGTTGGTTTACGTCGCGAACGTGGGTTCCGGAACCGGTGGCAATTCTCATTCTCCGCCGTCCGTTGATCAGGTTGGGGGAACTGCGTTCCGCCGGCGTCATCGAAAGAAGGATGGCTTCCGTGCGGGCCATCTTCCGGTTTTCTTCGTCGCCGATTTCGACGCCGCTCATCCCCGGAAGCATCTTCATCACCGATCCGATCGAGCCCATCTTCTTGACCTGCCGCATTTGGGAGAGCATGTCGTCGAGGTTGAAGTCGGCCTTGCGCAGCTTTTTCGCCATCCGCTCGGCCTCTTCCTCATCGACGTTTTCCTGGGCTTTTTCCACGAGGGAGACGACATCTCCCATGCCCAGAATGCGGGAGGCCATGCGATCCGGATGGAAGATTTCCAGCGCATCCATTTTCTCGCCCGTGCCCACATACTTGATCGGAACCCCGGTGAGACTTTTCATGGAAAGCGCGGCACCGCCGCGGGCGTCGCCGTCCATCTTCGTGAGGACGATACCGGTCAGGGAAGTGGCCTCGTGGAACGTTTTGGAAACGTTGACGGCTTCCTGGCCCAGAGCGCTGTCGGCGACGAGGAAAACTTCCTCGGGATTCACCTTCTTCTTCAGATCGGAAACTTCGGATATCAGATCGTCGTCGATCTGCAATCGTCCCGCCGTATCGAAGAGAACGGCATCGCAACCTTCCGAGAGGAGTTTCCGTTCGCCCGTTTTCGCGATCTTCACGACATCCTGCTCCTGCCGGTCCAGGTAAATCGGAAAGTCCCCTTCCGCAGCCAACGTTTCGAGCTGGTCGATCGCCGCCGGACGGTAGACGTCGCAGGCGACGAGACCGGGCTTCAGCCCTTTCTTCCGCAGGTGCAAAGCCAGTTTCGCCGTCGAGGTCGTCTTTCCCGAACCGTGGAGACCCACGAGGAGAATGCGGAGCGGGCGGGCGGCGCTGATCTCCGCCGTATCGTGCCCGAGAAGGTCCACCAGCTCGTCCTGAATGATCTTTATGATTTGCTGGCCCGGTGTGACGGATTTCGTGACTTCCTGGCCCGAGCTTTTGTCCCGGACCCGATCGACGAATTCCCTGGCGACCCGGAAGTGGACGTCAGCGGAGAGCAGGGCCGACCGCACCTCTTTAAGGGCTTCGGCGGTATTGTCTTCGGTCAATCGGGCCGCGCCCCGCAGGTTCCGGAGGGCGCTTCCCATTCGCTCAGTGAGGCTTTCGAACATTCCGGGACTATGGAGAAGAACAGGAACCCGGGGCAATGGGAAAGAGAGCGGTTTCGGGCGAGGGAAGGGCCAAACCGCACGTTGACAGGATGAAGGGTTCGGTTGACCCTGCTGGATGTATGAGGCATCTGACCGTAATCGGTTCCCTGGTGGGCCTTCTGGTGTTCTGCGGCTTACCCCTTGAAGGGAAAGAGAAGGCGGAGGGAGAATGCGAGCCCGTCCTTCTCGTGGGCGGGCTTCTCGCCTACGTGTCCGACGAACGGGTGGAATACTGGAATCTACCGTCCGAAAAGATCCTCAGAGTCGATGCGGAAGGAGTCAGGAGTCTGGATGCGGCGGAGGTCGGGGAGATTCATCCGTCCGTACCGCGGCTTCACTCCAAGTCGGTCGGGATACTGCCCGATCCGTGCGGAGAGGCGGTTGACCGGCGATTGCGGGTTTCCTTCGATGAGATCCTCGTTGCGTTTGAGGACGGCGGGGTTTCGCGGGACGATGCGATCGCGGTCGGTCGTTTTCTGGTCCATGGGGTGGGGATTGAGTTCGAAGAGGGCTTCAGGAGCGAGGTAGCCCGGCGATTGACTTCCGAACGGTAGGCTGGAAAAGGTCTTTTTCACTTGGGATCGCAAGTCGTTGATCCCGATGGCCTTTTCTCGAATTTACAAATGTTTTCCATCTCGAAAACATTTTCATGCGGCATCTGGCGGCCAAATGAAAAAGCCCTGGGTGGGTTTGCTGAAATGTGCATTTAAGGGTTGCAGAGCATCGAAATGGATGGCTGACTATTTCTTCGTAAGTTTAACCTTAACCAAGAATCTCATGAAAAAGACTACTTATCTCATTCTCGCAGGTGCTGTGGCTAGTGCGCCACTCGCGCTTTTTGGTCAAAGCATTTCCATCGCCAAGGGACCGGTTGCCGCGCAAATCGGCCAGACGGCGAGCCAGGCGGATCTCACCGCACAGCAAAGAGAAGCAATCATCCAAGCCATTCGGAACAATGATTTGGAGCAGGCCAAAGCGATTCTCATCGAAGCCGATGTCAAATTTACGGACCCTACTTTGGCTTTCAAGTTCGCTTATGACCTTGCGAACGACGCAACCGAAGGCATGGATGCCGCCAATCTGGAAGCATCAACATCCGAGATTGCGGCTGTTATTCTACGAGCTATTACCGAAACGCTTTTGGATGCGGGAGAATCTGACGAAACGATTAGAGAGGTGACCAAAGCCGCCTCCCGAGGAGTGTCGCAGGCACTTGTGCAAAAAGCAGTCAACACAGAGGGTGCGGATCCGAATACCGTCGCACGCAATAGCGCAAATGGTGCTGCAAACGGTGCCAGGTCTGCGGCCGAAGATGCCGGTCGGGATGGCTCATCCGCTGCGAACGGTGCCGCTGAAGGTGCCGTAGAGGGCAGTAGGCAGGGAGCCGAAGAGGCGGGAGGCGACGGAGAAGCCGCAGCTGGTTCCGCTTCCCAAGGAGCAACTGACGCTGGTGCGGATACCGCTGGCGATCCCACGGACGACGGAGCTGGTGAGGAAACCGGTGAGGAAGCTGGTGAGGAAGCCGGTGAAGGCCCGGTTGTGCCGCAACTTCCTAACGATGCCAATGATTCCGACGACGGTGTGCAAGTGGAGGACCCGTTGGATGTAGACAACAGCGGGGAGACCCCGGACCCGATCACCCCTCCGGCCCCTCCGACTCCTTACTTCGCCCCGTAAGCGGGGACGCCGGTAAGAACGGACGAGTCGCTGGCACAATTAGTGTTTTTCTTTCA
>CAZBLJ010000263.1:0-3253 GCA_964492605.1 uncultured Puniceicoccaceae bacterium | reverse complement strand
GAGTTTTCCGGAGGAAAGTGCGGATTCGAGTGCGGAGTCGTAGGACATGAGGCTGAGTTTAACGGTTCGAAACGCAATTCCTAGGGACGTTCGGGCCGAACGCAACGCGGGATTCCGGGCGATTGCGTAACATCCCGGGTCGATTTATGCGGCGAAGGGGAGTATGACTGTCACAACCCTGCGGATCGGGACGATTCGAAGGCTGCCACTTTGATGTCACAGGTATGACCTGTAAGTGGTGCCTCGTCGCAGGTGGAGCCGAACGGTTCGGGGGTTGCTTTTCCGCTCTTCGGTGGCAACGGTTTCAGGATGAGTTCAGAAACCGTTACCATCGAAACGAACAAGGGGAACATGGTCGTGTCCTTCTGGGAAGATGTTGCACCCGGGACCGTGGAAAATTTCAAGAAACTGGCCGGCCAGGGTTTCTACAACGGAACGGCGTTCCACCGGATCATGAAAGGATTCATGATCCAGGGAGGCGATCCGCTGACGAAAGACGAGTCGCAACAGCACCTGTGGGGAACCGGCGACCCGGGATACAAGGTAAAGGCCGAGTTCAACGACAAGCCGCACCGGAAGGGCGTCCTTTCCATGGCCCGCTCGCAGCACCCGGATTCCGCCGGTTCGCAGTTTTTCATCTGTCTCGACGATTGCTCGTTCCTGGACGGCCAGTACACCGGCTTCGGTGAATTGGAATCCGGAACGGAAGTTTTGGAGGCGATCGGTGAAACCCCCTGCGATTTTGGTGCCGGAGGCGAAAAGAGCCGACCTTCCGAGCGGATTGAAGTGGTGAAGATGACCGTTAACTGAGATCCTCAGGCCGAACCGGGGAACCAGTGGTAGAGGAAGAAATAAATCAGAACACCGGTGACCGAAACATAGTACCAGATCGGGTAGGTGACGCGGGCCCACTTGCGGTGTGCCTCGAACCTGCCTTTGATGGCGAGGTAGAGGGTGCGGAAGATCATCGGCAGCATGACCATGGATAGAATCACGTGGGTGGCCAGCATGATCAGGTAGAAGGTCTGCCAGAATCCTTCTCCCGGAAATTTGGTTCCCTGCCAGTCTTTCAAATACTTGTCCAGAAGGTAGAAAAAGAGAAACAAGGCGCTGAGCACCAGGGCGGTGACCATGGCATTGCGATGGGCCTTCTTTTTGCCGGCTTTGATCAGGATGAAACCGGCGGTAAGGCAGAGAACCGCAAGGCCGTTCAGGGAGGCGTTGAGGGCGGGAAGAGAGAAATCCATGGATTCAGGAAAAAAAGGATCGGTCGAATAGCAAAATCATGAGCAGAAGCGGGAGGTAAAGAAGACTGTACAGGAAGAGGCGGTTTCCGGATCTCCCGCCCGAGCGGACGGTAGCGGCAAACCGGATTCCTTCGAACAGGAAAAGGAGATTTAGCAGAATGGACGCTCCGCCGTAGATCCATGTGGCTTCCCCCGTGAGGGTCGGTGCCAGGCAGACGGGAAAAAGAAGAATCAGAAAGAGATAATTTTCGAACAGGAGCCTCCGTCCGTCGGGATGGGTAACGGAAATGATTTTCAGCCCGCCTTTTTCATAATCTTCCCGGCACAGCCACGCGATGGCGAAGAAATGGGGCATTTGCCAAAGCAGCAGAATGAAAAACAGCCAAATGCCGAGCCCCGCCAGGGAACCGGTGGCGGCGCTCCACCCGATCAGCGGGGGCAGGGCACCGGGCAGGGCACCGAGATGAGTGCACCAGTGGCTTTGCTTTTTGAGCGGCGTGTAGACCAGCAGGTAGATCAGGACGGTGGCGACGATCAGAGCGGTCGAGAGAGCAGGAAGAAAAAGAGCTGCGATCAGGATGCCGGTGGCGGTAACGGCCAGCCCGAAGACGAGTGCGGTCGGCCGGGTGGCCAGACCGGCCGGAATGGGGCGGTGCATGGTGCGCTGCATTTTCGCGTCGCTTAGGTGTTCCATCCACTGGTTCAGGGCAAGCGAGCCCGCTCCGGATAAAAAAATGGCCGACGCGACGGCGAGGAATCCCCGCCAGGCAAACGCCTCCGGGGCGGCGAGATAGCCCGCGAGACCGGTAAGCGTGGAGAGAAATGCCAGACGGGGCTTTGTGAGTTCGAGAAAGATTCCCGGCCCCGGTCGTTTGAGGTCGCCCTCGTCGGCGCCAGCTTCTGATCCGGAATTCGTCACGATGCTCCGTTTCTGGTCAGGATGCGGAGAGTGCGGAAGCTCCGGCCGGGTTTCGCTCTTCCGCAGGCCGACCTTTCTTCGACCAGCAGAGGGATGTCCACAGGGTTGCGAGTAAAACGGCGCCGTTCAGCATGTGCAGGGTGGCTACATGAGGATTACGGAGGGTCTGAAGAATGAGAATGCCGAGCCAGATCTGCACTCCGACCAAAAACACGGCCGCCCATGCCGTCCACGCGGCGTTGCGGTTCCAGTCGTTTCGCCGGATTCCGCCGATCGCGTAAAGCACGACACCCAGCCCTCCGAGGATGCCGAGGGTTCGGTGGAGAAAATGCACCCAGACGCCGAAATTCCCGCTATCCGGAATCCACGAGCCGTCGGAAGCGGCGGCGGGGAAAGTCTGGATGGCCAGACCCGCGCCGTTGTGACGCATGATGGCTCCGACGAGAATAGCGACGGCGAGCAGGACGAGGGAACCGGTGCCGATTTTCCTCGCAATACTTCGATCCGAAAGAGTTTTGGCGCGGAACCAGCCCGGTGCGCTCAACGCCACCAGCGACGCCAACATCAACACTACCGCCTGGGCCCCCATGGCGTGGGCGATGGCGAAGGAACGGGCGACCGTGTTGTTGTCGGCGCCGGTGTTCAAACTATCGAGCAGCACCCGCAGTCCGCCCAGGAGCCCCTGGAAAACCACGACGGCGAGTAGAGTGTAGGCCAGGATCCGCACGCCGCGCCGCTTTTCCCTCATCCCGTAGGCGATGGCGATGGCGATGGAAAGAAGGCCGATGACCTTGCCGGCCAGACGGTGGCTGTGCTCGGCAAGCTGGTCGCGGTCCTGGGTCCAGCCTTCCGGGTTCAGGGAGCCGTTGGAGAGAGGCCAATCGAGAAAGGCCATACCCGCGCCGATGCTGGTGGTGAATCCACCGGCGAAGAGGAGAACGGACGACCAGATCAGCGCGACCAGCGCCAGTGCGAAAAGCAGGGGCGAGAAGCCGGGCTCATTGGAATCTGGACGCGATGCGGTCATACTTCGATCCCGGCAATCTTCGGGGGGGTGGAGATGAAGTCAAGGAGCGGGTGCCGCTGT
>CAZBLJ010000262.1:0-3259 GCA_964492605.1 uncultured Puniceicoccaceae bacterium | reverse complement strand
CAGCCCGGTATTACTCGTCCGTCCCGCGGAACTCTTTCATGGTGGCGCTCCCCTCACCCGCTACGCCCTTCCGGCTCAAGACGGCCCAAAGCGTCGCAAACAGGATCTTCAAATCCAGCAGGAAGCTGAAATTCTCGACGTACCACACATCCAGTTCGAAGCGGGACTCCCAATCGAGGGCGTTGCGACCCTTGATCTGCGCCCAGCCGGTGAGCCCCGGCCGAACTTCCATGCGCCGGGCCTGGCGCTCGGTGTAGCGGTCCACATACTGCGGCAGCAGGGGCCTCGGTCCGACGAGACTCATCTCCCCCCGGAGGACGTTCCAAAGCTCCGGGAGTTCGTCCAGGCTGGAAGACCGCAAGAACCGTCCGAACCCGCCCAGCCGATGTTCGTCGGGCAGCAGGGCTCCGGTCGAATCCCTGCGGTCGTTCATCGATCGAAATTTGAACAGGGTAAACAGGTGCGCGTCCTTCCCGGGACGGACCTGGCGGAACAGCACGGGGCGTCCCAACTTTATGGCGACCAGCAATCCGATCATCGCCATCACCCAGGACAGTGCCAGTAACAGCACGACGGCGCCGCACACGTCCAGACACCTCTTTCCCCCTTTCCGATACATCAAGTTGCCAGCCTTCCCCGGACCGGCGAAACGTAGCGCGCCTGTCCACCGCCCGAATCTTCGCCCTCGGTCCCCGGCGAGACACGCCCGGATTCCGCCTCCTCCCGCGGATTCCGGCCCGCCCGCAATTCTTCCACGTATTCCCGCATCAGGCTGTATTGCGCCGGATTCTCTTCGAACGTCAGATCGGCCAGAACCTTTTCCAGCCACTCCAACGCTTCCTCCTCCCTACCCTCGTCCATGAGAATCACGGCACGGAGGCGGGCGTAGAGGGCCGACCCTCCCGGCATTTCATAGGCCTTCTTATAGGCCTCTTCGGCCTTTTCCGGATCCCCCAGCACCGTCCAGTAGATCCGCGCCTTTTCCGCGGCGATCCTCGGCGAATCGGGGAGAAACTGTTGGGCCTCGTTCAAGAGTTCGATGCCCCTCTCCGCCTGTTCCCGGCGGATCCGTTTCTCCACGGTCGGAGGCGGTGCTCTTCGACTGCCGAAACGCCACACCGGGATGTCGTAAACGATCATCCGCGCGGTATCGATCCAGAAGTAGGCGTAGTCCGGCTGCAAACGGGTTACCAGGCGGCTGGTCGTCTCGCTGAGTCCGATGTTTTTTCGCTCCCAGTAGTAGTTGGTCCGGATCCAAAGGAAATCCGCCAGCAATGCCCGCAGCCCGCCCAGAGTGCCGATCAGCACGTTCTGCCCCATTCCCTCCAGCTCCTCCAGATTCCGGGAAGGCGGCTCGATCGCCGTTCGCAGCGGCAGGGTCGCCACGCCGGTTGCGAAGCTCGCGAGCAGGAAAAGCGCGAGAGGCGGAACTCGAAATCTGGGAAACCCTGCCGACATTCTGTTCTACAGCTCCCGCCGATGGAAGAAACCGATCGCAACGCCGAGAAACACCCCCGTGTAGACCAGGGCATACCCGATGGTTTTCAGGAAGTCCGGATCGGCCACCGGTTCGTTGAAAATCCGAAAATCCGGCAAGGCATAGGCCAGAAAGAAAGCCAGGGAGCGGGAGAGGACCGTGGTGCCCTCCCGGTAAAAATCCGTCGCCAAATGGACCAGGTGCGAGGCGATAAACAAAGCAAACCCCATGGAAACCGTATAGGTGAAGGACTGGGCGAACGAAGCCACGGCGAAGACCATCGCTCCGAGAACGAAAAACTTGAGCACCTGGAAAAATCCTGCCGTCCAGGCTTCCCCGAGAATGCCCCCGAGAGTCACTTTGGCCACCGACACGTCCTCGGCGAGGGTCCCGCTCCGCCACCACAGGAGAGCGGTCAGCAGGACCAGAATCCCCAGACTGAAGAGAAGAATCGGCATCATGGCACCGGCGAACTTTCCCAGGAGGAACCGGGAGCGCGTCACCGGCCGGGCGAGAATGGGCAAAACCGTGCGCTGTTCGATCTCCCGAAAGAACAGTTGCGAACCGAGGGTCACGACCAGGACGGAGCCGAACAGGGAAAGCGCCCCCTGCCCCAGATCGTTGATGAACCGGATCTCCGCCGAGCCGAAATGCAGATTCGTCAGGAAGACCGATGCCCCGACCAAGGCAAAGCCGAGCAGACCGAAGATCGTGAAGACCCGGGAAAGGACGACTTCGGCCCAGGTGTGGCGGGCAATCAATAAAATCGAACGGAACGGATTCATGCCGCCCCCCTTTTCCCCTCGCCCTCTTCGACGAGGGAGACGAAGACATCTTCGAGGGACCGGCTTGACTCCGTTCCCGGCGCAACGGCCAATCCCGCCTCCGCCAGCATCGCCCGCCCTTTCTCCAGCGAAGCCGGGTCCTCGAACACCAGGGACGGTCGGGGACTCGTCCGTTCGAGAAGCGAATCCAGCGTACCCTCGGCCAGCATCCGGCCGCGGTGCAGAATCGCCACCCGGTCGCACACCGTCTCGACCTGACTCAACAAATGGGAACAGAGGAGGACCGTCTTGCCCTGCGATTTCAGCAACCGGATGAGATCGGTGATCTGACGGGCCCCGATCGGATCGACCCCGGCGGTCGGTTCGTCGAGAATCACCAAATCGGGATCGTGGACCAACGCCTGGGCGATCCCCAGACGCTGCAGCATCCCCTTCGAATAGGTGCGGATCGGTCGGTCCGCAGCCGCCTGCAGGCCCACCGTTTCCAGAACCCCGTCGGTTCCGGAGCGGAGATCCGCCCCCGTCAATCCCGAGAAACGTCCCATCGACTCGATCAAGCCACGGCCCTTCAAATGGCCGTAGAACAGCGGTGCTTCGGGCACGTAGCCGACCCGCCGCCGCGTTGCGGCGACGGAAGTGCGGCTGCCAAGCACCCGGCACTCCCCGGAAGTGGGGCGGACCAGATCCAGGCAGATCTTGATGGTCGTGCTCTTCCCGGAACCGTTCGGACCCAGCAAGCCAAAGACCTCTCCCTTTCCGACGGTCAGGTCCAACCCTTCCAGGGCGATCACCGACCCCAGCCGCAGCGTTCCCGACCGAAACACCTTTCGGAGCTTCCGTATTGAAATCGCCTCTTCCATTGGACGCGAACCTAGAGAATCCGACCGGAAAGAAAAAGCAGAAACCCCATCCGACGGTTTCGCTTGACGCCCCCCCTTCCCCGGCCCTTAGATCTCATCTTTCGACCCCGGAGAGGTGGCAGAGTGGTCGAATGCGC
>CAZBLJ010000261.1:0-3267 GCA_964492605.1 uncultured Puniceicoccaceae bacterium | reverse complement strand
CTTTGATATTAAAGCTCTTGGAAAACCTTCTCTCTAATCCCGATTGAGGATCATTATATTCAAATGAAGCAATTATGTGCACCCGATACGGATCCCCTGTCTCCGAAGCCTTGTTAAAGTTGTGTTCATTATACGGCTGCGGCTCGGGCATAGGCGCTTCCAGCACAAGAGAGGAACCCGGCGGAATCACTGTCACATATTCCTTCTCATATCCGCTCACTGGATTTGGATCGCCATAAATCACACCTGAAATTACTGTGTTCCCACCCTGATAAACAGAAACCCGAACGGCATTCCTCCGTTCGGTCGGAATTCTCACAGTTATGCTATTCCGAAGGTCGGCGTTCCTAATTTTGAGACCAAACCCTATCAAAACTTCGCCGGATTTGTCATAAACCGACTCGACGGTTACTTCAGGGTTCTTATCGCCATCTGCCTCTACTTCGCTGGCAAGGATACCATCAGAAACGGCAATGTTCATCATGGATAAAACCAATAATAAAAGTGTTAATCTATTCACAATCCCACCCTTCTGTATTCGCTTTTTGGTGTAATTCATTGATTCTGACCTGTTTTACTTGATGTGCAGCACCCTGAGTCCGTTCATCCACATCCCCGGTGCCGTGTTTGTAATTTTCATCCCAATCCTCCGAGAGATCATTCTCATATTTACCTCTCATATTCGCATAATCTTCCGAATTCTTGAATTTTTCTTCAGCCTGATCAGGATTTGACGCATCGCTCCCGTCGAAGTCTAGTTGATACGATTCTATCGCACTCTTAAAAACCGCAAAATGGACTGCGTCAATACTTTTCCAATCCGAAATATGAACATCCTCGTGTGTCATTTTGCGGGTTAAAATGCACCACCTTTTTGCGGGTTAAAGTGCACCACCTGAGGACGGTAGATTTGATGGTTTTTTGATGATGTTTTGTCGAGTCCTTAATTGGGTAAAGCTTTCCAATATTTGTTCCCCTAGCGGGGGTATGGGGGCGGCAATGAGTCCCCATGTTCTGGATTATGGTTTCTGTTGTCTGGCGGCTTGGTTCATGCGGTAGCTTTTCCCTTTGATTTTGATGACATTGGCGTGGTGGAGGAATCGGTCGAGGATGGCAGTGGCGGCGGGGACGTCGCCGATGAGCTTGCCCCATTCTTCCAGGGGTCGGTTGGATGTCATGAGTGTGGAGCGCAGTTCGTAGCGTCGCATGACGATCTCGAAGAGGTATTCGCCGGACTTGGGCGGGAGTTGTTTGACGCCCATGTCATCGATGATGAGCAGGTCGCATTTGAGATAGCGTTTCATGGTGCGCTCGTGTTTTTGATCGGGGCCATCGTCGCGCAGGTCGGCGAGGATGTCGAAGATGGAGCGGTAGAGGACGATTTTGCCCGCTTTGATGAGTTCGTGGCCGATGGCCTGTGCGATATGGCTTTTGCCGACGCCGGGAGGGCCGATGAGCAGGACATCTTCGGCGCGTTGGAGGAAGTCCCCGGTGGCAAGGTCGTGAATCTGCCTGCGGTCGATGGAGGGGTTGAAGGTGAAGTCGAAGGAGTCGAGAGTGCGTTTTTCGCGGAAGTCGGCG
Organism: uncultured Puniceicoccaceae bacterium; assembly: GCA_964492605.1. Taxonomy (GTDB): domain Bacteria; phylum Verrucomicrobiota; class Verrucomicrobiia; order Opitutales; family Puniceicoccaceae; genus Puniceicoccus. Next base: position 1,686 of record CAZBLJ010000261.1, on the reverse strand, counting down.
GCTTTGGTGCGCCGTTCGATCATGCGCTGACGTCGCACGTTGAGTTCGTCCTGGAGGAGCAGTTCGAGGAACTCGAGGGGGTCGAGATTGTTGCCGCGGGCTTCGCGCAGGCGCAGGTCGAGGCTGGAGGCCAGTCCGCTCAGGCGGAGCTTGCGCAGGCAATGTTGGAGGTTTGGATCGATCATGTTATGTCTATGGTTTTAGTCGAACAGGTCGCCGGTTGAGGCGATGCCGTCGTAGGTGTTCGGGTTGCGGATGAGTTCGTGCTGTTGCAGGAACGAAAAGGTCTCCTGGTCGTGGGGTTGCTCGATCCACAGGCGCAGTTCCTTGAGGCTGTACTGGCCGTGGATGCAGGCCTTGCGGGCGGCTTCGTTGATGCGGGCAGGGCTGTGTTTTCCCTTGAGCGAGAGCAGGCCTTGAAGGCGGCGCATCGCGCGGTCTTTGTCGGTTGCGATCATGCGGTCTGCCCATGTCAGGGCGTGCTCGCCCATGGGGATCACCTTTTGGCGGAAGTAGCTCAGGGACTGCTCCACGCTGCCTCGGCTGCCCCCGACTCCGAGCACCCGGCTGTAGCAGCCTTTTTCCAGGCGGGCATGCGCAGCGATTGGCCCCATCTTGCGGTCGAAGACCCGCACCATGACGATGTCCCAGCGCACCCACACCTCCCTGCCGATATACTGGGCGGGCACCTCGTAGTAGGCCCCCTTGACTTCCACATAGCTGTCCCGGTGGACCTTGCGGGGAGCTTCTGCGAAGCAGGGGAACAGGCTCGCCGGGAGGGCCTTGAGCGCGGGTTTTTCCACTTCGCCAAAGTGGCTGCCTACCTGGCGTTTGGTCGTGCCATGGATGCGTTTGTCGGCCACATGCTCCAACCACCAGCGCAGGTGCTCGTTGACCTCGGCCAGACTCCCGAAGTCCTTGCCCTTCAGTGCGTTGTTTTTAACGTATTTAACCCCGCTTTCAACCTTGCCCTTGTCCGTAGGCTGGTAGGGCCGGGCCGGGAGGATCGTGGTGCCGTAGTGGGCGGCAAAGTCACGCAACTTCGGGTTGAGTTCGGGTTCGCACCAGTCCGCCTTGAGCACCGCTGCCTTGAGGTTGTCAGGAACCAGTTGCTGCGGAACTCCACCAAAGTGCCGGAATGCGTTCTCCAGGCTCCGCAGGAAGCTCTCACTGTCCTGGCGCAGCGTAGCCTCCACGTAGCTCTTGCGCGAATGACTTAAAGTCACCAGCAAAAAATGCACCTTCTTTCTCCGGCGCTCATCCCCAATCGGTAGGTGAAGCGTCCCGTAATCGACCTGAGCCTCCTGCCCCGGTTCGCACTCCATGCGCCATACCCGTTTGCTCTCATCGACCTCCAAGGTCTTAATGAAGCGGTAGACGCTGTGATACGAGCCTTCGAACCTGTGCTCAAGTTCCAGGTCCCGATAAATGCGCTCGATACTCAACCCATCCTCATACCACCTCTTGATCCGCTCACGATGCGGCTCACAGGCACTCTCGGGACCCTTTTTCCCGGTTTGCGCATTGGTGCATTTTGAATCGACCGCGTAGCTCTTTACCGTCCGCCGATTCAGACCAAGCTCCCGCGAGATCCGTCGATGGCTCCAGCCCTTCGAGGACAACGCCCTTATCGATTCCTGTAGTTCCATTTTGATGATGTTTGCCATCCTCAAAATGGTGCATTTT
>CAZBLJ010000260.1:0-3282 GCA_964492605.1 uncultured Puniceicoccaceae bacterium | reverse complement strand
GAACACCAAAACACAGCCACGCGCCAATTGCAAGGGTTGGTGGCCAGAGGCAAAACTGAATGGCAGGGGCCAGGGGCCTTTCATCTGGCTCGCAGTCGGTCGAATTCCCCAAAGGAACTCCGCCTTCAGGCGGAGAGTAAGCCCGAAGTGGGGCAAAATCCCTGAACAAACTCCTGTATTCTGCCAGATGAAATGCTCTTGGGTGCGGGCTCGGTGCCGGAGGTTCCGGGCCGGGGCCATTCATCTCGAACGGTTCAGTTCAGCCCGGTCGCCCGACCGATCAGCGTCCCGATCCCGGCGCAGAGGCCGACGACACCCCCGAAGGCGATGTGGCCGACGAGATGGATCAAACCGATGATGAGCGAGACATCGCGGTACTCCTGGAGCGGATGCTTCTCGGCCATGTAAATCATGAGGACGTAAGCCATGCCGAGCCCGTGCAGGAAACCGAATCCGATGCCCAGAAAAAAGACTTGCGGCAGGGCGGTCATGCCGATGGCTGCGAAGAGCAGGCCGTAGATCAGTCCGAATCCCGTCCCGGACCACAAGTGGATCAGGATGCCCGCCCGGGTGGCCGTCTCCTTGTTCCCGGTGAAAAACGAACCCAGCGCCCGGACCATGTCGACCTCGTCCCCGCCCCCGAGGCGGCTGATTCCGCGCATGGTTGCGCTCATGGCCAAGGCACCCACGGCACCGGACAGGATGCTGAAAAACAAAAAGAAAAAGATCATGGGGTGTGGTTCGTGGGTTCCTGATCCCGCATGTCATCGACGATGGGGCGGTAGACGCTGCGGTAGAAAAGTCGATTGTAGGCATGGGCGCCGGCGCGATCCAGATTGCTGACGAATTTCCAGAATCCGTAGATGCGGGACAGCGTCATCAGGCGGGATGCGTAGAGTTTCCAGGTGTAGTTCTCCTCCACTCTTCGGATGCCCCCCTGCGAAATATCCTTCCAGTGCGAGGGATCCTTCCCGCAGGCCTCGAAGAAATCGGCGATCTTTTCGGCCGCCCGTTCGCCGTGGTTCGGATCGATGTGGAACCCGCTTACCCCGTCCTGAATGATCTCGAGCGGTCCGCCGAAGATCGTGGCGAAGGTCGGCAGCCCGGACGTCATGGCTTCGATGACGGTCAGGCCGAAGGCCTCGAAGAGGGCCGGCTGGACGAAGATGCCGCCTTTGTCGGCGATGGTCCGGTAAAGCTCGCCGTTGAAGACCTTGTCCGACTGCTTGGGAACCCAGCGGAGACGGCCGCGCAGGTCGTGCGTCTCGATGAGATCGTAGAGGACCCGGATCTGGTGCCGTTCTTCCTCGTCGTCGCTTTCCGCCAAATCGGTGCAACCCGCGATCAGAAACACGTTCGCCGCCTCCTTCAAGCGCTGGCTCCGCCCGTACCACTCCACGAAACCGGTGATGTTTTTGACCTTGTCGAGCCGGGACATCAAAAAGACCAGGGGCTTGGCGGGATCGTCGAATCCGGAGACGGCCCCCGGCCATTCCCCGTAGAGCAGGTCCTCGATCTCGTTCTTCAACCCGTCGATCCGGTTCTCCCGGTCGGTGTTGGGGAAATACACGTCGGCGTCCGCTCCGGGGGAAACGATGTTGAACTTCGGGTCGAAAACGTCGACGCCGTCGGTCACGCGGTAGAGACCCGGCAGGGTGAAGGCCTTGTAGGATTCGTACTGCCCGGCCGAACGCGAGTTTCCGGCGATCTCCTGATAGGTGGAGGTGATGATGAAGTCGGCCGCGTTCATGGCGAGAAGATCCGCCGTGAAGTGGGCCGAGAAGTGGTAGTCCGCTTCGTTGTCCTCCCAGTAGAGATCGGAGAAAAGGTATTTGGTTTTCTCCAGCGCGTGGGCGATGTTGCACTGGGTGACGTGGAGCCGTTCCGCCAGAAGACTGGCGACGAGATTGCCGTCCGAGTAATTTCCGATGATGAGGTCCGGTTTCGTTCCCAACTCCGCGAGGATGGTTTGTTGGGAATCGAGGGCGAACCGTTCCAGATAAGGCCAGACCTTGAAGCGGGAGAGCCAGTGCTGGACGACCTCGCCGTTTTCCTCGGTGAAGGGGACCCGGAGGATGCGTGCGTTCCGGGTGCCGTTGATGTGTTCCTCCGGAACATCGCAGCCCGTCTCGCCGGCCTCCGGTATCAGCCGGGTGATGACGAGGATGGTGGGCTCCGTATCGATGCCCTGCCGGGCCAGGCGGTCCCGCATCTCGTTCTCCAGCGCGCGCACCTGGTCGAGAATGTAAACGACCTGTCCGCCGGTATCCGGCAGGCCCAGCACGTTCGATTGACCGAAGTATCCGTGCGGACTGAAGATGACCGCGCTGAACATCATGGGAACCCGGCTGAGAAAATCGCTCACCCCGCTCGGATCCGGCGCATCGATGACCTCGGAAAGGAGGTCGAGCGTTTCACGGACCCGTCCTGCCGTGTCGCCCCAGCCCACCTCGAGGCCCAGGCGGTTCAGGTCGTTGCGCACCTCCTCCCAGGGGGCTTCCTCCGGGTAGTCCTCGAGGACGCTCTCGGCGCTTTCGATGGCTTCGAGGAGTTGGCCGGGGGAATCGATCCGGTCCGATAGCATTAGCTGCTGTCCGCGATAGTGATGCAGTCGCAGGAAATCGAGGAGGGTCTGGACGCGCTTTTTCTCGTCGGAAAACAAACGGTTGGACAGCGTTCGGTTCAGGTACTCGACGCCTTTTCCGATCTGGCGTTTGTCCTTCATGAGAGGCACGTCGGAGAGGAAGGGTTTCCCCTCGAAGGAGACGGCCCATTCGGCGGACGAATCCTGGTCGCGCACCAGATTCTCCCGAAACTCGAGAAAGGTCTCCACGGGAACGGCTTCGTAGGAAAGATCGTCCAGGTGGAATCGACCATAGCTCCAGCGTCCGATATCGGGACGCACCTCGACGACCAGCCAGGGATCGCGGAAGGCGGCGCTCATGGCGTTCCGGAGCACCTTCGCCGTCAGCGAATCGCCCCGCACTTCTTCGCTGGTCTCGGCCTCCACCTCCCGGATGAGGTCGGCGATGTCGGAGTGAAGAAGGAATTTCCGCTCCTGCTTCCGGACTTTTTTGAAAAACAGGTAAAGGAATCGCCTGTCGCCATCCTTCGGTCCGCCGGATGCGTCTGTTGCGGTAGGGGGAGAGGGCTTTGTCCTGGAATCCACGAAGCCGAGACTGAGCCGGAGGCGGACGGAGTCAAGGGAGGATGGCCTTGGGGGTGCGGGGGCCTTTCATCTGGCTCGCAGTGGGTCGAATTCCCAAAAGGAACTCCGGCTCG
>CAZBLJ010000259.1:0-3329 GCA_964492605.1 uncultured Puniceicoccaceae bacterium | reverse complement strand
CCCGACCCGGCGCGGACACCCTTCGACGGATTCGGCAAGCTCACCGGGGCCAAGCGCCGTTTTGGAGCAAAAAAATATTCCAGTTCTATATTTGTTGACAGATGAGAGGCCCTTGGCGGCGAAAATTCAGTTCCGGTTTGCATCCACCCGGCCGATTCCCTGTCCTCGATACAGAAACCGCCCGAATCCAACCAGCAACCTCCTCCCTGCCATGAAAACCCAAGTCGCAATCGTCGGAGGTGGCCCCTGCGGCCTCGCCTCCTCCCTTCTTCTCTCCCGTTTCGGCATCGAAAACGTCCTGCTCGAAAAGCACCCCGACATCTCCTTTCACCCGAAGGCGATGGGCATCACCCGACGCAGCGCCGAGATCTTCCGGTCCCTGGGGATCCTTTCCGATCTCGAGCGAGAGGACATTCTCGAAGAGACCCCCCTCATCACACGCTGGAGCAAGAGCCTGATCGGAGGGGAGGACCTCGGTGAGGCTCCCGCTCATGCCCATTTCCCCGAATTCTCGCCCTGCCGTACGCTTCACTGCCCGCAGCCTTCCACCGAAGCGGCGCTCCGCAAGGCCGCCGAAGCCGAATCCAATGCCACTCTCCGTTTCGGACGAAAAATGCGTTCCTTCTCACAGGACGAATCCGGGGTGCGGATTCTTCACGAGGCACGGGCGGGCGGGGACGAAGAATCTCTCGAAGCACTGTGGCTGATCGCCGCCGACGGGGATGCGAGCCCGACCCGGGCTGCCCTGGGGATCGAGACCGAAGGCCCCGGCGACCTGGGACACTTCGTGAACGTGTATTTCCGAGCCCGTTATGGCGAACATCTCGACCGACACGCACTTCTCCACAATGTGCTGAACCAACACGGCTTCGAGACCTTTGTGTCGGTCAACAACAGGGACCTGTGGCTGATGCACCACTACCTCGACGAGGGAGAAACGCCGGATGATTACGATGCGGAGAAATTCGTCGAGATCATCAAGGGGATGTCCGGGCTGGAGGACGAAGACGTCGACATCCTCGGAATGAGCCCTTGGGTCATGAGTCCCAGGATTTCCCGGGAGTGGAAAAAGGGAAGGATCTTTCTCACGGGGGACGCCTCCGCCCGCCTTTCCCCGGCCGGAGGTCTTGGCATGAACACCGGGCTGCAAAGCGCCCACAACCTCGCCTGGAAAGTCGCCTCCGTCGTCCGGAGCGAGGCCTCCGAATCCCTCCTGGAAAGCTACGGCGAAGAAAGATTGGGCGTGATCGACCGCATCTTCGAGAACAGCACCGGAAACGCGGCGGAGGTCTTCTCCGTCGTCGGGAAAGGACTTTCCGGAGATTGGGACGGGGTGAAGGAAGAACTTTCCCACACCCGCCGTGCGGGCAGCGGACTCGGACTGGATCTCGGCCTTGCCTATCCCGCTGGGGCCTTCCTCCCCGACGGCAGCCCCGAACCGCAGACGACCGACCCCGTGAACGATTTCCATCCCGACGCCCGCCCCGGAGTCCGGGCCCCGCATCTCCCCCTGCATTCAGGCGGCTCGATTCTCGATAACTACGGGAACGGATTCACCCTCGTCTTCGGACCGGACGGGGAGGACTGGGAAACGGCGGCAGCCGGCCTGACCCCGGACCGGTCCTTCCCGCTCGGCCTGAAAGTGCTTCGATCCGGCAAAAATCTCCCGGTCGATACCGGAAAATTCCATCAAACCTACGGAATCTCCCCGGAAGGCGCGGTCCTGGTCCGTCCCGACGGCATCGTCGGAGCCCGATGGAAAGATGCCGGGAACGCGAAATCCCACCTGCGGGCCGCAGCCGAATGGTTCGCCTCCTAGCCCGTCTTCCCTATTGCGGTAATTCAGGAACGATTTTGAGGTCGAACAGGGAAAGGCGGGTCAGGACTCCGCATCAAAGGTTTCCTGATCCAAGGCTCCCTCACTCTTGCCGATGATACAGCTGACGGTGGCGTCGCCCGTTATATTGACGGCGGTTCGCAGCATGTCGAGCAGGCGGTCGACAGCGAGAATCAGTCCGATGCCCTCTACCGGCAGGCCAACCTGAGCCAGCACCATGGCAAGCATGATGGTTCCGACACCGGGCACCCCTGCGGTGCCTATACTGGCCAAAGTAGCCGTCCCGATTACGGCCAGGTAATCCGTAAAATCCAGCCCCATGCCGTATGCCTGTGCGATGAAAATGGTCGCAACACCCTGCATGATGGCCGTTCCATCCATGTTGATGGTAGCCCCGAGCGGAACGGTGAACGAGCTGACACTCTTCTTTACCCCCATTTCGTCCTGAACCACTTCCAGCGTAACGGGAATGGTGGCGTTGCTGCTCGCGGTGGAGAAGGCGAAGAGTTGCGCCTTGCGGATCTTCCTCAGGAACTGGATCGGGTTGAGCCCGGAGAATAACTTCAGGAGAACCGGATAGGTCACGAAGGCGTGCAGAACCAGCACCCCCAAGACCACGAGGAAGTAGAAACCGAGTTTCTCGAAGGCTGTAAAGCCCTCTCTCGCAAAAGCTCTTGCGATGAGGGCAAAGACTCCGTAGGGGGCGATCGCCATAAGGAGCAGCACCAGTTTCATGACAATGGTGTTCAGGTCTTGGAAAATCCCGAGAACGCGCTTGCCCGGATCCCCCGAAAGGGACATCGCCACACCGAAAAGGATGGCAAAGACGATGATCTGGAGCATGTTGCCCTCCGCCATCGCTGCAAAAGGGTTGTCCGGAAAAATGTCGACGATGACCTCGGTCAGCGGGGGGGCCTCCCGTGCGGCAAAATCCGCTTCGGTCTCCAGGTCGAAGCCGACGCCCGGTTTGAAAAGAAGAGCCGCCGACATGGCCAGGGTGATGGCGATCGCGGTCGTTCCCAGGTAAAAGAGAATCGTCTTTCCCCCGACGGTGCCCAGCTTGCGGACGTCGTCCAGAGCGGCAGTTCCGCAAACCAGCGAAACGAAGACAAGCGGAACCACCAGCAATTTCAGCGCGGAGACGAAAATCCGCCCGACCACCTCAAAGATCCCTCCGGTGAACACCACGTGCAACCATGCAAGGGGAACGTCCTCGGCATCCGGCGGTGCCAGGAGATTGAGGACCACCCCGAAAACGGCCCCTGCCAGCAGTGCGATCAAAATATTCCGGGTCAGATTTTTCATGGTGTCGGAGAGGATCGAATTGTTTTGCAGGGGGTCAAATGTAATCCTGAGGAAGAACGGTCTTCAGGAAATCCGCGTTGCCTTCGGGCGGTTGCGGTTAGACAACCGTGGAGATGGCTTTGGAGGATTCCCTGGACACGGTTCGGACCGGCGGCCGCGTTCGCTACGCGGATGTGGTGCCTTTGGG
>CAZBLJ010000258.1:0-3336 GCA_964492605.1 uncultured Puniceicoccaceae bacterium | reverse complement strand
TCGTCCTTCGGTCGCTGGGACTTTCCCCGGATTCTCCGGGTTCGAATGCGATTTGGAAGCCCCTCGAATAAGAGACTCTTCGGTGGCCAAGGAGCGAAGGTAGGATATGTTTCGCCCACGTAAATTCCCAGTCGGCCGCACAGCCGAGGCCCCTCGCAAAATTTTCGTTCTCCTCGCGTCTCTCTTCTTTGTGACGCTCCCGGCCTGTGGCACCGAGGAAAGGAATCGATCCTCCCAAAACGAGGATCGCACGGTGGAGGTGCTGCTGGAAGCCGAGGCTTCCGCAGAAGTGGGTAGACCCGATTTCGACGCAGCGAAGTTCCGCACGGCCCGCCACCGGATGGTCGCCGAACAAATCGCCGGACGGGGCGTCGAAGACGAAGCCGTCCTCGACGCCATGCGGGCGGTCCCCCGTCATCGCCTGGTGCCGGACCCCCTCGTCGGGCGCGCCTATAGTGACCGGCCGCTGCCGATCGGCCATGGGCAGACGATTTCCCAGCCCTACATTGTCGCGCTCATGACGGAGAAGCTTGGGCTCGGCGACGATGACCGCGTGCTCGAAGTGGGCACCGGATCAGGCTATCAGGCCGCCATCCTCGCCGAAATCGTCGACGAGGTCGTGACCGTTGAAATCATCGATGCTCTGGCGGAGAACGCTGCCGCCGATCTGGATGAACTCGGCTTCACGAACATCACCGTCCTCTACGGAGACGGCTACTTCGGTTACGAAGAGGCAGCTCCTTACGACGCCATTATCGTCACCGCCGCCGCAGAACACATCCCACCGCCTCTCATCGCCCAGCTGAAACCCGGCGGACGCATGATGATTCCCGTCGGAGCGAGCGGTTGGACGCAAAACCTCATGTTGGTCGAAAAAGACGACGAGGGAACCGTCACTACGCGAAACATCCTTCCCGTGCGATTCGTGCCGCTCACCCGACAGACACGCTGACCCCGGCACCGGAGAGGCCGCCACCGACAGTTGTTCTTCTGCCTCCCATGAAACCGCCGCAGGCTCCCGGCCCTTCGCTTTACCTGACTCTGGCACTCGTCTCGGCGGGAGGGCTCGCCTACGAAATCCTGCTGCTGCGCGTTTTCAGTTACAGCCAGTGGCACCACTTCGCTTCACTGGCGGTCTCGCTCGCGCTGCTCGGTTTCGGCGCCGCCGGCACGCTGCTTGCGGTTTTGGGCCGTCGCGCCGTCCGCTGGGGGGATGGATTCTTCCTGGCGGGGTTGCTGATCGGCGCTCTGGGCATGATCGCCGCCTATCTTCTTCCGCAAGCCATCACGGTTCGGCCTCTCTTTGCGGTTTGGGACTATCGGGAACTCGGCAAGCTTCTCCTGCTCGATTTCGTGTCCTTCGTTCCCTTTTTCGGTCTCGCCCTGTGCATCGGGCAGGTCTTCATCCGATGGCCCGAACACACCCCCAGGCTTTACGCCGCCAACCTGCTCGGCTCCGGGCTCGGCAGCCTCGCCGCCACCCTGCTGCTCAGCGTCGTTCCCCTCGAAACGGCGCTCCTGCTGGTCCCTCTGGCCGTCCTCGCCGCAGGCGGCGCATTCGCCCTGTTCCGGCCGGGCCTTCGCCTGCCGGCGATGGGAGCGGTCGCCGGTGCGTGCTCCCTCGCTCTCTGGATCGCCACCGGACCGCCGAACCTGCCCCTCTCTGACTTTAAACGCCTCTCGTATCTGCTCGACCTCCCCGATGCCATAATCCTCGAGGAAAAGCCCGGTCTCCGGGAAAAGACCACCGTCGTCCGATCCGACAGCATCCGCATGGCTCCGGGGCTGAGTCTTCAGTGGCTCGAGACCGTGCCATCCCAGGACGCCATCGTCCTCGGGGCCGACACCGCCATCCCCGTCCCCCGCACGCGCGAAGACACCGATTATCTGCGGGCCACGCTCGGTGCCGCCCCGTTCGTTCTCCGGCCCGAGGGACCCGTTGCCGCGCTTGGCACCAGCGGCTGGCTGTCCTTTCTTCAGGCCGGGAACCGGTCCGTTACCTGGGTTGAAGAAAATCCTGAAGTGGTCGATGCCTTCGCTTCGCGCGACCTGCTGGAGGGCGTCCGCCCGCGGACCGAGGTCGCCGGTCGGTTTCTTTCCGCCAGCGGGGAGCAATATGCGATCATCGTCCTCGAGGCCGCATCGACCGGAGGGGACGCGGCCGGCGAGGACTATACGCTGACCGTCGGCGGCCTGCGCCGGGCCCTCGACCGGCTCGGTCCATCGGGGGTGCTCGCGGTGCCGCTTCGCCTGCAGAATCCCCCGCGCCACGCTCCCAAGCTGATCGCTACGGCGGCCGAGGCATTGCGGGCGAACGGCATCGAGGCACCGTGGGAACACGCCGCCATGCTTCGCTCCATGCGGGAGGGACTGCTGCTGCTGTCCAACGAACCCTTCGGAACGGGAGACCAGTCCGCGCTTCGCGATTTCGCGGATCGGTGGGGCTTCGATCTCGTGGCGTTGCCCGGCCTCACCGAAGCACAGGCCAACCGGTTTCACCGATTGCCCGAACCCGTTTACTATCGGACCGCCCGCGCCCTCCTTGCCGACGACGGAAAGCTGCCTCCCGAAGTCTCCTGGTATTCGATCGATCCGGCCACCGACCTGCGGCCCTACTTCTGGCGCTCGATGCGCTGGGGTGAAGTGCCCGACATGCTCACGGAGTACGGCAAGCAGGCCCTCATCTGGCTCGATTGGTCGCTCCTCGTCACCGTCGTCAAACTCATCGTCGTCGCCGCCCTCGCCGTCCTCCTCATTCTCGCCCCTCTCGGCAAATTGCCCGCCGGCCGCGCGCCGCAGACACGGCCGCGGGTGGCCCTTTATTTCTTCGGGATCGGCTTGGGATTCCTCATGCTCGAGCTGGCCATTTTCCAACGGGCGATCCTCTTTCTCGGCCATCCCGTGCCCACCGCCTCGCTCATCTTCGCCGTGTTTCTCGTGGGCTCCGGCCTCGGTAGCCTCACTGCGCCAACTTCCGCGTTGCGGAGAACCGTCCACTCCATCTTCGGCCCCATTTTCTGTTTCGCCGTCCTTGCCGCTCTCGTGCTCTCTTTTACTGCGCTATTGCACCTTCCCTACGCCCTGCGGCTCGGCATCGTCGGACTCGGCGTTGCGCCGCTTGCCTGGTCTCTCGGGCGGGCCATGCCATGGGGCCTCCGGCAGCTCGACACGGCGCGACCCCTGATCCCGTGGGCATGGGGCGTCAATGGCTTCGCCTCCGTTCTCGCCGCACCCGCCGCCGTCCTTCTCTCCGTTCAGTTCGCCCAGCCCGTAACCTGGATTGCCGCCCTGGCCTGTTACGGCGTCGCCTGGACGGTCGGTAGATCGTGGATCCAA
>CAZBLJ010000257.1:0-3379 GCA_964492605.1 uncultured Puniceicoccaceae bacterium | reverse complement strand
ATCCAAAGCGACTTTGCGTTTACCTTACGCTGGTCTGCAATCGCCTCAAGGACATCAATGGAGCGTTTCAATATGGGAACCTGCTGAGCCATTACGTAACAATTGCTCTTCTTAGAGGAAATGTCGTCGGATTCCGACGATTTAGTCCGAGAAAGCGTCCATATCTACCATTGCCACGATGGGAAGGTTCGGAAAGGCACGACCGGCCGGGGGTTCCGCTCCTCAATCCCGGAGCAGTAGCCTGTAGGAAGAATTCCAGGTATCGTCCGTTGCAGAAATGATCTCCACCTTGAGAGGACCCGGGGCTGCCTCGTCCAAAGCGAAGCGGAGAGTGGGGCCTTGCAAGTGGCGGTTCGGTGGAGCCGGAGGAAACGAGCCGTTTTGTTCGTGCAGTAGTCGATCACCGCTGTGTATCCGCACCGTGAAAACACCGGGCTCGAAGGCTTCGTCGCTGTCGTTGAGGAACCAAAGCTCGACGGGCAGAACATCCTCCCGTTTCCAGTCGAAGCGGGGAATCCGGGCACTGAGCATGGTGGGGCGGTTGGCGGCCTTGACCGCCTGGTAGGCGGGCTTGGGCGAATCGGGCCAGCTCACGATGGCGTTATTCGCGGCGGTTGGCCAGGGTTCGTTGAAGCACCAGCACAGTGCCATCGCGCATTTGGGTTTTCCGCGCGGGGCTTCGTGCTGGCGACGCGCCTCCTCATACGCAGTCTGCAAACCGAGGCTTTGCAGCCAGTGGCTCTTTTCCAGCATAGCTTCCAATCCATCCTGTTCGCCGAAGTAGTGTTCGATGATTGGCAGACAGAGCCATGCATCGAATGTCTTGCCATTCCACGCGCTGAGAGCCTTGTGTGTCTGCCATGCACTACCATCCTTTGGCGGCCAGAGTTCTTCTTCCGGAATGATTTTTCGGATGGTTTCAAGCGTGGCGGCACCGGCGGATCCAAATTCCGGATACGCGGTACAATCCGCATCGATGAAATACTGCAGAATGTCGCGCCCATCTTTTTCCCGAAATACATAGGATCCGTGGCCCATGCCCCAGATCGGAGAGGTGGGAATCCAGGGCGTGCCGGGATCGAGTTCCTGGCAGAGTGCGTCGAGCCTTCGGAAGGTAGGATTCTGCATATTGGACCAACTGATCGGGAAGAACAGTTCGTTGCCCCCGCACCAGAGCGCGATGCAGGGGTGATGGCGCAGGCGTTCGATGATCGCCCGCCCCTCCGATTCGACCACTTGGAGAAACTCTGGAGTTCCCCAGTAAACTCCGATCGACATGGGAAATTCCTGCCAGACCAGAATGCCCATCTCATCGCAGGTTTCGTAGAAAACGTCGTGGTTCACCGGCGCTCCGCCCCAGCAACGCAGCATCTGGAGATGGGCTCCTTTGACCAATTCAAGCAGACTGCGGTAACGCTCCTCTGGAATCGCGCCGGGAAAGACATCGGGATTGATCCAGTTGCTTCCCCGGATAAAGGTGGTTCGGCCATTGATCTCGAAGTGAACCGGTGGAGTGGGCACGCTTTTCGGAATGTTTTTCCCGTCCTTGTTGACGTTGAAATCGGATCCCTCCATCGTCAGCCGGATACGACGAAAGCCGATTTTCTGCTCGCTGCTGTCGAGGCTGCTCCCATCAGCGGACAGAAGGCGGACGCGCAATGTGTAGCGCGCCTGTTCTCCCAGACCGTGCGGCCACCAGAGGGTCGGCTTTTCCAACGTCGCCTCAATCACATTTGGCGCATCGGAATCTGCGGAAACGGCTTGCTCGTTTTGCAGGACCACCTGACCTTGTGGATCGAGCAGCTCCCAACGGATCGCACCTGTACCCTCCAATATGCCGTTGATTCCGGCAGAAATGGTCAGGTCGGCCGCCTTGAAATCGGCAGTCAGGTCGTAATGGCAGTGAACCGAAGACAAAAACTGCGCGGGTCGAACTTCGACGGAGAAATTCTGCCAGATACCGAGAGGTGCGATACGCGGATGGAAATCCGTGCCGTAGCCCATGTTCGGCTTGAACGTTTGATCGCCGCGAAACCTGCCAAATCCGCCAGAGGGATGCTCTTCCCGGCCGTAGCGGTTCTCCCGCCGTGCCTTGGGGACCGGGTAAACAAGGATTTGCAAATCGCGTGCCCCGTTCCGGTACGCCCGGGTGATCTCGAGGTCGATGGGGAGAAACATTCCCTCGTGGGCGAGGAGCCGTTGACCCCCAAAGTGAATTTCCCATTGGTAGTCGATCCCGCCCCCGGTCAGAAAGACGCGCTGCCCTGCGTCCAGATCCAGCTCTGGCAACGTGGCTCGATAGAGCCAGAATTTGTCCTCCATCCAGCCGTATTCATTGCAGTGATTGCCGACCCAGTGTTCGGGCCAGTTGTGAGCCGTTGCCCAGTCCAACTGCACCGCGCCAGGGACAACGGCGGGGACAAAGGTTTCAGGCGTCGTCTCGGCGGAATCCGCCCAGCCGACCTGCCAGTCGAGGTTCTGCGAATGGAGTTTCATAATCCCCATTTTCTCAGAAAAATTGAAAAAAGTCTTCCTCCTGTTTTGTAGAATTCCTATCATTTGATGAAATGAAGTGTTTTTATTGGGATGATTTTGCGGTTTTCGGCCAAGTAGCACGACTCGTCAGAGTCGAAATCGCTCCCGGCCGCACGATTCCCCTCCACGACCATGATGGACACGGGGAGGTCTTCTGGGTCTGTGAGGGGACGGCCGTTCATCGCTTGAACGGCGAACGGGCGCACATGCGGACTGGCGATGTGTGTTTTATTCGGGAGCGGGACCAGCATCAGTTTTCGGTTCTTGAAGACAGCAAGCTCGTGCTGATGAATCTGGCGGTTAATGAGGAGGTGATTCGTGAGTTCTCCACTCGCTATTTCGGACCGGGAGCCGGGAACGAAAGTCCGGGATATCTTTGGCATTCAGGTAGCCAACCGCGCACCAGCCGTTTATCTGCGAAGGACCTGCGACAGGTGAATGAGGAAGCCCGTCGTTTTTCCGAGGGACCTCAGCAGCGTTTCCATCTCGACTGTTTTCTGCTCAACCTTGCGACATCTGTCCTCGAGCAATCCGCCCGATCATCGCTCTCGCCGCAGGCCAAGCCGCTGCCGGACTGGCTGGCCTCCCATCTTGCCCGAATGGAAGCGCATCGTCCCGTCGAGACGCTCAGCATGGAGCGAATGGTCACCGATTCCGGGCGAACACACGAGCACCTCGCACGGGTCATGCGCGAACGGATGGAGATGAGCCCCTCCGAATGGATCCGGCAACGCCGCGTCCGCTGGGCGGCTCATTTACTTGCCCTGACCGACAAGTCGATCATCGAAGTTTCCATGGACTGTGGCTTCAACCACCTATCGGGGTTCTACCGGGCCTTCAAGGA
>CAZBLJ010000256.1:0-3382 GCA_964492605.1 uncultured Puniceicoccaceae bacterium | reverse complement strand
TTCAGGCGGAGAATAAGCCCGAAGTGGGGCAAAATCCCTGAACTAACTCCTGTTTTCTGCCAGATGAAAGGCCCCTGTCCCGACCTTCGTTCTTTTCGAGATCGGCCTTTTCTTTTCCCCCCGGACCTGATTGGGTTGGGATTCCCATGAGAAATCTCACACAAAACCCAATTCTGTCCGCCGTCTCCGTGTCGGCGGTTCTCTTCGCTCTGGTAGCGTGTAAACCGTCGGATTCCGGCAGTTCCTCGGATGTGTTGAAGGCGTTCCCGGCGCAGGCGGATCTGGCGATGTATTTCGACCAGGCGTCCTTGTCGGATTCAGCCTTCTCCGAGGCGATGCAGGAGATGGAGGATGAAATGAGTGACATGCCGTCCGCCGGAATGGCCAACGCCCTCGGCGACAAAATCACCGAACTGACCGGACTGGACGACGACGACATCACCGAAATCGCATTTTCCATTTCGAACATCGACGCCTTCGCGACCGACCCGTCTTTGGTTCAAATGAGCGGAGCGGTTGCCGTGAAGAAAGAGGTGTCCGCCGCGCAGATCGCGGAAGCCATCGAGTTTGCCGCCGCCGAGAACGGCGAAGAGTTGGACCTGGATGTGGTTCCCGGCGAGAAAGCCGATTTCATCGAGTTCCCGCAGGAAGAGGACATGCCGGAGTTGATCGCCGCGGTGATGACCGGCGGCTCTTCCACCGTCGCGTTTTTCGGAGACCGCCCCAGTGTAGAAGCCGCGCTCGCCCGGGACTCGGGAAGCGTTCCGTCCGCACTTTCGGATCCCAGTGCAGGGTTGATCGATGGCCAGCAGGGCTGGGTTTCGCTGATCCTGACAGATGCCTTGAAAGCCCAGTTGGACGGAGTTGCGGCCTTGGGAGCCCAACGGGCCCCCGGTCTCGACAGGATTGAGAGTCTGGAGAGCGCTGGAATGGCCGTGAAGGCCGGAGAGAGCATGCAGATCGCGGTCGGATTGAATCTCGGTTCCGAAGCCGACGCGCAGGCGATCACCGGGGTATTGAACAATCAGTTGATATCCATGGCCAGGATCATGGTGGCCGGAAACACGCCGGAGCCTCTTCCGCTTCTCGATACGCTCTCGGCTTCCTCGGAAGGGAATCGCTCGATCCTCTCGCTGGAGATCTCGATCGAGGATCTTGAAATCTTCCAGGATCAGATGGCGAACTTCAGGCTTCCCGGGATGCCCCAATAAGCGGAGTCGAATAAGTTTTCGAGAAGGCGGGGCCGTTGCGGCGGCCCCGCCTTCTCTTTTTCCACCTGTTTGTCGATCCCGTTTGCCATTGGACGGCGGTGCGTGGAAGGGTTGGGGCATGAGCAATCGTCTTTCGAAGGAATCGAGTCTCTACCTCCGCCAGCACGCCGGGAATCCCGTCGATTGGTGGGCGTGGGGCGAGGAGCCGTTTCAACGGGCGCGGGAAGAGGGAAAGCCCGTTCTCGTATCGGTGGGTTATTCCTCCTGCCATTGGTGTCATGTCATGGCGCACGAGAGTTTCGAGAACGACTACATCGCGCGGTTGATGAACAAACACTTCGTTTGCATCAAGGTCGATCGCGAAGAACGGCCCGACGTGGACCGCGTTTACATGGAGGCGGCCCAGATGATCAACCAGCACGGGGGATGGCCGCTCAACGTCTTCTGTCTGCCGGATGGGCGACCCTTCTACGCAGGCACCTACTTTCCGCCGGAGGATCGCGGGCAGGGACTCGTTCCGTGGCCCCAGTTGCTTATGAGGATTTCGGATTTCTACGAAACGAAACGGTCCGACCTGGAGGAGAACGCGGGCAACATCGTGGCGAACCTCAACCATATCGCCGCCTCTTCGCAGGAAGGGGGGAAGGATTGGAGCCCCAGGGATCTGCTGGAAGCGGTCCGGCGAATTTGCGGCGCGCTCGACGGCGAAAACGGCGGATTCGGAGGAGCGCCGAAGTTTCCGCCGACGATGGTGCTCCAGTTTCTGCTCGCCATGCGGCAGACCCGGGCTCTCGGGAACGAGTTTCCCCGGGAGGCCGACAGGGTGGACGCGGCCGTGGCGTTGACCCTGGAGAAGATAGCCCGCGGCGGTCTCTTCGACCAGGTCGGCGGCGGTTTCTGCCGTTACTGCGTCGATCCGGCGTGGACGATTCCGCATTTCGAGAAAATGTTGTACGACAACGCCCTTCTCATCGAAACGTTTGCCGAGGGATGGGCGCGCTACAGGAATCCTCTCTACGAGCGTGTGGTTTCCGAGACGGTGGAATGGCTGGAGCGGGAGATGCGGCTGCCCTCCGGCCTCTATGCGGCGTCGGTGGATGCCGACTCGCCCGAGGGAGAGGGGCGCTTTTATTGCTGGACCCCCGCGAGCGTCGAAGAGGTGCTGGGGAAAGAGGAAGCCGATCGGTTCGCCTCCGCTTACCGGGTCACGGAGGAAGGCAATTTCGAGGATGGGTTGTCCTATCCGCAGTTCGATGGATCGATGGAAGATCGGGATGCTCTGGCCGGTGCGCGGGAGAAGCTCCGGGAAGCCCGCTCGTCCCGCCCGGCTCCGGCGCGGGATGATAAGGAACTGACCTTCTGGAACGCTCTCATGGCGCGGGCCCTGTTCCGTGCGGGGACGGTGTTCGGCCGGACGGAGTGGATCGAGCGAGCCTCTGCAGTGGTCGCGATTCTCCGTGAACGGAAAGAACGCAGGGGAATTCTCCCGGTCCACGGAGGCGAAAGTTCCGCGCAGGGGTTTCTGGACGATTACGCGACGCTGGCTCACGCGGCTTTGGCCGGGGCGGCGAAAGGCGACGTTCTGGGGCCGGAAACCGGCCGGGACCTTCTCGGCTTCGCCCGTCAGTGTGCGGGCGAGATCCTGGAAAAATTCCGGAACGAGAACGGATCGGCCTTCTTCTTCACTGCGGCCGACGCGGAGAGCCCGATCCTTCGGCAGGTCGAGTGGTATGACAACGCGACGCCCTCCGGCAATTCCACGATGGTGCATCTTCTGAGCGGTCTGGCGGCATTGGAGCAAGATGCGGTCTTCCAGGAGGCGTTGCAGAGCCTCAAACCGTCCTTCGCCCCTCTCATCGAAAGTGCGCCGAACGGAGTGGCCAACGCACTGGCCGGCTGGACCCATCACTTTTCCGGGCTCGCGGTGATCAAGGCCTCATCGACCGAGGCACTCCAAGCGGTGGCTGCCCGGCTGCGCGAGAGGATCTGGAGGCCCGCCTGGCTGGTTCGGGACTCCAACGTGCCGGAGGCAAGCTGGCGGGTCTGCGTCGGACCGACCTGCCTCCCCGATTTCGACAGCGCGGAGGCCGCTGCGGAAGCGGTCGCAGCCATGCCGTCGCCAACGGAAGGCGGCTGATTGAGCGACGGAGAAGGCGAATCCGGCAATGTTC
>CAZBLJ010000255.1:0-3408 GCA_964492605.1 uncultured Puniceicoccaceae bacterium | reverse complement strand
GCGTCGCGCGGGTCGTTTACGGCGGCAATCGTCCCTCGGGAAACAAGGACCGGAAAGCCGTTCCGTGGTGGATGCTCTGACATCCACGCATGTTTAATAATTTATATCCTTTGCGTTCGACCCTTTTCGGTATCCTCCACCCTGCCGATGCAAGCAGCGACGCTACGCTAACGAGAGCGCATGCCCGCTGTTTGGGCTAAGCCTTTTTCGCTGGGGATTCTCGGGATGGATGTGGGATGCGGTAATATCCGACCGCCGACGGAACCGCTCCGCAAAAGACGAGAAGGATCGCGAAGAGGGTGAAGGACGGAGTGGGGGGGAGCGCCAGTATCGCCACGGCTCCGAGGAGCCAAAACGCCGCGAGAAATTTGACGGGAATCGAGCGCAAAAAATGGCCCAAAACGAAAGCGATCGCCGCCGCCAGGATCGCCAGCGAGGCGGGGACCAGCAGCGAGGGTAGGTTGCGGACGACGCTGAAGGCGGCCGTCAACCAGATCAATGCCGCCGGGACCAGGAAATTCGGCGAACGCCAGTAGGGATGGAAAGTGGACCCGGGGCCGGTGATATACAGAAGGCAGACCGCTCCCCCGATGACCAGCGAGGGCAACCAGATGAAGAGGGCGGTATTCACATCGAAACCGTAGTTCTGGCGCAGGGCCTCGGAAATCGCACATTTGGCCGCTATGAGACACGCGAAAAACAGAAGGAAGAGAATTCCTCGCAGGCTACCCTTGTCGAGGATTTCAGGAATGGGGGGATCGGGAGGGTTCATCTTCTTGGTCAAAGGCGTCGGGGTGGAATCCAAACCATGCTGCGAGGGTGACCCTCAATAGCAGCGGGTAGAGTAGAGCGGGAATTGCGAACGAGAGCAAGACTCCAAGGGCGACACCCCACCAGCGGGGAAGCCATCCCCATGCGGTTGCCGCGAGGATGGGTGCCACCACGAAGAGCACGACCAGCACGTAGCCGACCACCGTCGTTCCCAGGGTGACGCCGCTTTCCTCCTGGAAGCGCAGGCCGCAATAGGGGCATTCCGTTCGCAACCGGAATCCCCATCGCCGCATCTCTCCGGGGCGGGTGGCATCTCCCGGGTGCAGGCCGGGACCTCCGCAGCGGGGACAGGTTCCGCTCAGGCACCGGCGGATGACGAGTCCGCGGGCCGGAGCGGGTTGCCGCCACTCTCTTCGACTGTCTCGTCCGATTTGGTTGTCTGTGACCATTGGTAGAAACAGTAGGCGAAGATCGGCATCACGAAAAGCATTCCCCCTACTTTCATGAAAAGTCCCCCCAGCACCTGATCGTCGATGGCCGACAGGTCGATGATCCGGGGAGCCCATTCGTAGGTGGGATAGAGCACCTCGCCGGACATGGTCAAAACGCCGAAAACCGGAAGCTGTGCGACCGTGAGGATGAAAAGCATCAGTAAACGCCCCGGATAACTCAGGGCGGGGATCTTGCGGGAGCTGGAAAACAGATTCCAGGCGACGCCGACCGACGGAATCCAGATGGTGGCGTGCTCGACGATGTGGATGGTCTTGTCCGCCAATGCCGCTTCGTAGAGGGACGGAACGTGCCACAGGCTGAATACGATTGAGAAGAGGAGACCCGTGGTAACCGGATGAAGCAGTCGCCGGAGCGCCGAGGTGATTCTCGGGTGGGCTCCGAACCAGTCGTCGACCGCAGCGGGTTGCAAGCCCACGATCATGAGCACGGGACTGACATACATCAGGAGGAGGTGCTGGATCATGTGGGCCGAGAACAGATAGTCCTCTCCGATCTGATCCAGGGGCGAGCCGACTGCCAGATAGACGATGGCGAGACTCAGATAAAAGCAGACGACCCGCGCCACGGATACGTTCCGTCCGTCGGGCTTGAGAGGACCGATGCAGAGCCCGTAGAGCCATGCCGGAAGCAGCAATCCGATGAGGAGGAAGGGTTCGGTGTGCCAGTGGAGAGTCATGCGAGCCCGTTCAATAAAAAATCAGAGAGGAGGTTACAGATGGCGGGGTTTGTTCAACAAGACGAATCGCGCGTTGGGTTTCCTGTTTTCCCGACTTGAGGGAATAAGAAAACTGTGGTTTCCTCTAAAAGAAATGAGGAGGCGTGAATTTTGCAATCTGGTTGGTGCCGGGATCGCCACGGGGTCCCTGGGACTGTGGCCGTTGCGTCTTTTGGCGGCTTCGGGGAGCACGTATACGGTGCGCAGGGGAGACACTCTTTCCGGGATTGCCCAGGCCTACGGGACGTCGGTGAACGCGCTCCGGCTCGAAAACGATATTTCGGGCGATTTGATCCGCGTGGGCCAGGTTCTCCGCATTCCGGCCGTCAACGGCAACCTCGCGGAAGTTAAGCGGATCTCGGAACCGAAGAGAGGCGGATTGCGGACCTGGCGCTACATCGTGGTTCACCATGCCGGAACGGGCACCGGAAACGCGCAGATCTACGATAATTATCATCGGAACAAAGTCGGCATGGCGAATGGCCTGGCCTACCACTTCGTCATCGGCAACGGCACGAAGTCCGGGGACGGTGAAATCGAGATCGGGTCACGGTGGGATCGCCAACTGCATGGCGGTCATGTGAAAAGCCGGACGGTCAACCAGCAGGGGATCGGGATCTGCCTGGTCGGCAACTTTCAGGAGACCCGTCCGACGGCGAGGCAGATTGCTTCCTTAACCGCTTTGACGTCCTATCTGCGGGATCTGGTCCCCAATCGGACGAAGTTCGCGGTGCATCGGGAGATCGACGGGAAACACCATACGGTTTGTCCGGGCCGGTTTTTCCCGGTAGCCAGCATGCACAAGCGTTTTCCGGACGAGTGGTAGGCACCTCGTCGCGACCTTTCGGGAGCGCGGGAAAATGGAACCCTAGGGAGCGTGGGAAATCCTCTGGATCTGGCCGACGATCCGCTCGATTTCGTGGGGCCGGATCGGTTTGGTCAGGTGGCCGTCGAATCCGATCCGGGTCGTTCTTTCCATCGCATCCGGGGTCTCGTCTGCGGTTTGGGCGAAAACAAGCGGAAACGCCTGGTCCTGACGCAGCGATAGAATGCGTTCTCCCGCCTCATACCCGCTCATCGCGGGCATGTGAAGGTCCATCAGAATCAAATGATAGGTTTGCTTCCGGCACATCTCCAGAGCCTCCTCTCCGCTCCCACAAGAGGTGGTTTCCATTCCGCAGCGCCCGACAAGGTGTTGGAGGATGCGTTGATTCGTCGGAATGTCGTCGACGATGAGGCAATGCAGCGAACCCGGCCCCTTTGCGCCCTTACCGTTGTTTCCGGAGGTTTTCATCCCGAAAACCCACTCACCGCTTTTCTCGCGATTGCTAACGGCCGTGGGCTCATCTGTTTTGGCGCGGTTCATGGGGCACCCGATAAGCGAGACCGATTGAGCCGCCGATGACAAC
>CAZBLJ010000254.1:0-3430 GCA_964492605.1 uncultured Puniceicoccaceae bacterium | reverse complement strand
GAAGATTTCGGACAAGGAGCTGCGCCGGTATGCAAACGGAACTCAGTAAACCCAAGACCATCCTTAACAAAGAACAGCCAAAGATGACATGGGAGGAGATGTCAGGCGCGAGTGAGATATTTTGAGAACACCCGCAACTATCCTGAAAATTTCTTGTCGCGAAGACTGGGGATGTCCCTCAACCTCGCTTTCAGTGTAGCCCTGCTTCTCAGGGCCTCTACAAGGGTCGGGAAATTTGTAGAGGCGTGACGAAGGTTGCGTCTACGCGGAAGACTAAGGATCTGCGGACAGAATGAAGGATTGCCAGTCCCCACGAGCCTGAACGTTGTGTCGTGGAATCGCGTTGCGAATATATGCCTGATTTGGGCATATGTCTGGATTTTCGTCTGCCTTAAACGCTATTGCGCGCTGGCTGATAAGTAGAACGCCCAATTAAAGGTTTCGGAGAATAGAAAGATCACGATGGAGCTTATCCATAGCCATGCGATTTTGGCCTCCCGCACTGCTCCAATCGAGAATCCAAGGGAGACGAGAAAGAGGATCGCGCCAGTCGCCGATAGAAAAATGTACAGGATAATGGAAATCGGAATGGGAATGATACCGACCAGTAAATCCGAGGCTTTTGCAAGAGCGAATGCCAGAAAACCAGAGCAGAATGTGACCAGAGATCGGTTAAAAGCCGGTGATCGATGATGTCTTTTCCTTTCCATAAATGTATGAGTGTGGTTTGTCAGGTATTGGTTTTACTTACAAAGGGGAAAACAGATGACAGAAAGACAGTGAGGTCCAATTTTTCATGTTTTCATTCATCGCCGCCGTGAATGATCAGCGCCTCCTTGCACTCAAGCCCCCTACCAGCGGGCGGAAATGCCGACGTAGGGGCCGGAGAGGGTTTCGGCGTCGTTCCAGAGCCATCGGTAGCCGAGACGGAGGAAGGCGTGGCGACGACCGAGGACCAGGGCCAGATCCTGGTCGTTTACGGTCGTTTCGTTGGGGAAGATCCAGGAGGGGCGGTATTCGAACCCGATGCCGGGGTCAAAATGGACACGAACCGGGAGGGTGAGCGCGAAACCTCCCTCATCGTCCCCGTCGCCACTCAAAGCGAAATTCCCGTAGCCGAGGCCCGGAGAGATTTCGAGGAATTTCCCGAAGGTGAGCCGGGCGTGTCCGTAGGCCTGGAGAACATCCAGGCGGGTATCCGGCCCGGTCTCGCGATAGCGCGTCCACCGCACGGACGCCCCGGCCGGGCCATAGCCGCCGGCGAGACGAAAATCGAGAGCGTCGGTATCGCCGTCAACCCACTGGTACTGAAACTCGCCCTCAACGTAGGGGAGGACCGCCTCACCGGGACTGCGTGTTTGGTTCTTGAGCGGCGTGTCAGGGCGGGATTCCGGGGCAACCAGCGCCAGACTGTTGTAAGTCCCCGAAGCGAAGAAGCTCCCCATGAAGACGGATACCACTTCGACGAGAGCCTCGTCCCCGGCGGTTGTCTCCCGGTCCGTTCCGGAGTCCGGGGAAGCGTTTTCCTCCGGCGATGTCCGCAACCCCTCTTGGAAACCGCGCAAAAGGCCTTCCTCCTCGGCGACCAGAGGGGAAGGGAGGAAAGAAAATAGAATCGAGGAGGCCATGAAAAAGACGGACATCGCCGACGAGAAGTGGAAGACGACAAGCTTTTTCACTCGGACAGGATTCGCGCGCTCAAGATGGAGAGCAATTGTTTTCCTCCCTTGAGACGCAGCAAAATGCAGGGGGCAGCCCAATGTTTCCTCTGGATTCATGAAATCGAATCAAGCCGCAGCGCACTTTGGATTCTATCACGCTGATCGGGACGGACCCCAACCTCATCCGCATAGTCTCTCCACTTTGACACGATGTTCCGAACTTCTCCGACGATGGCCTTTGCCTGTCCCTGTTTCAGCCGAGCCAGTTTTCCGCAGGCCTCGAAGTCCTGCATCCCGAATCCGTCCCGTTTGCCGTTCAGGGTCATTTGATGGGCAGAGGTCCAGTCACCCGAAGGATTGAAGCTGTACGTGACATCAAAGGCGGGAGAAAGCGACCACTTGCCTTTGCGGTCCATCAGAAAGGCGATGTTTTTCACATGATCGTCCTGGTTGCGCGCCACGATATTGAAGACCATTCGCCGGAACTGCTGGACGAGTGCCTCCCGGTCCAAACCGAGTTTCTCCATGACCATCAGGGCCTGTTCATAGCCGTATGCACCGGCCCTATTGAAGTCGTAGTGGGCGAGCGCAGCCAAGGATTGCATAAAGACTTTGCGTCCATCGTCGGTGCGATCAAATCGCCTGCTCATAAAGTGACGTCTGCCATTCTCCTCGAACAAACGGCAGGGCATCATCGCAATGCCTGCATCTTTGGCCATGCGGTGATAAGCATACTCAATGGCTCCGTACCCTCTCGGGTCAGCTAGCTCCTTGTCGCGGTTGTTTGCCACCCCATCGAATTTCATCAGCCAGTATTCGAAGCCGATAGGTGCGGTGACCTGGCCGGAACGGACTTCATTGCTTTGTGGGTTCCATGCGATCAGAGCCTTGGCTCCGGCACCGCCTGCCGAGGTGCCGACTCGCAAAATTTCCCGCACGGCCTGGTCATCCTTGCGGTGGGCGAAGACTGTCGAAAGTGAAGATCGGTGGGTCAGAATTTCCGAGGCCAGTTCCACCAACCGGGCTACATGAATCTTCGACGAGCTGGTCCTGCCCCGCCTTATGTCGGGCCTGAACTCGAGAGCGCCCATCCCTCGGGTGCCGATGTAGCACAAGCGTTCCACCGCATTGAAGGATTCCGGATCCCGGCCTCTGGTTGCCAGCCAGGTATCGATGAGCGCATTGCCGAATTTGTCCGGGAGGGAATCGGCCAACAAGCCAGGCAGGCCGTGAAAAGATTCGAGAGAGAGTTCTGGAAATCGATACACCTGGGTTGTCAGAGGCATTTGCAGTGGAGATATCTCAATACCACTGCGCAAGAAGTCACGATCATACTCGAAATCGGCAATCTGCCGATCCCGCGCGAGGCTGACATACCCGATGTCGGTGCCCCATAGCCTGACCGTCGCGTGCGCACTCATGCTTCATCTCCCCATTTCCATTCCTCTTCACCCGACGCATCGATCTTTTTCCTCGGCACTCGTTTGGGAAGTGAACCGGCTTCCCTGAGCGCATGGGATGGGCGTGTCGCAGGCTCGGGTAGCAAGGCCTCGATTTTCCCCAGCAGACCCAGTGCGCGAAAGATGCGGAATAAAGTTCGAGTCTGAGTGGTCTCGCCTGCCTCCAGCCTCTCCAGGGTGCGCTTTCCCACCCCAGCCTTCTCGGCCAATTCAGCCTGGGTTAGATTCAGCTCAATGCGGACCTGGGCCAGCCTCCGGCCCAACTCTTGCAAAACAGCTTCATCGTGGTGCAGCTCCTGAAACTCCATG
>CAZBLJ010000253.1:0-3437 GCA_964492605.1 uncultured Puniceicoccaceae bacterium | reverse complement strand
GTGTTTTCTCGCTTGGCTTTACAGTAAAACCAGACACCTCTTTTGCTTCCGCCACCGCTCGGACAGTGTGTTTGCAACGACCTCGAATCAGCTATGATCAACCGAGAAAACCTACCCGAAACCGTGCGCCGCGGGAACCTTCGGCGTGACACCGACTGGCTCCAGCAGGGGTTGGCCTTTATCCCGACCTACGTGGCCAACGGAACGATCGGGGGGCTCGTCGATGAGTTCGGGCTGCACAGCCGCTGCAACTACGACACCAACAACGGGCGTACGCACGTCGCCCATGTCGAGCACTTCAGCCACCGGCATGACAATGGCGGGCATCTGCTGCGTTCGCTTTTCAATATGAAGGCCACGGGCTTTCGTGGAGAGGCACCGGGGCTCGGTCTGGTTGAAAGTTGGGAGCAGGAATTGGACCTCTGGACGGCCACCTGCACCACAAAGTGGGCGGAGCGCGGTTCCCGTTTCGAGACACGTGTCTTTGCCTCATGGGATATGCCGCACCTGTGGGTTTGGGAGATGGATCAGAATCTCGCCGAGAGCGCAGACGGCCTGACCCTGCATCTGGAATTCGACGTGCGCACTGCGGAAAACAATTCCCGCAACAACCCGAATATGCTGATGCACGACCTGGAGATCGCCATCGAGGCGACCGGGGAGAATCTCTGGAAGGTCGTTTCGAAAACCGACTGCCGCACGAGTGAGTTGCTTTTCCATATCGAGGGAGGGGAAGTCAATGCGGATGGCTCCGTTTTGACGGTAAAGGCCGGTCCCGAAGTCCGGTTGCGTTTGCTCTTTCTCGATGCGAAACTGCCCGACGCGGTCAAGGCGGATCCGGGTGGCTTCCTGAAGCGCACCGATCACCGCGAACGACATGCCGCTGCGGCGATCCACCATTGGGAGAACAGCGGGATGCTGTGTCTGCCCGACGGCACTCCGGAGGCCTCGTGGTGGCCTCTCTATGCCTACTACCTTCCGGCTGTTCTCTCCAGCGAACCCACGCACATCCTTGTCGCCGACGGCCTCACCGCCAACAATTGGGGTCACGGCTTTCCGCAGGACCAATGGTACGTCATGCTGCCCGTCGCGCGGCTCGGTTTGAAGGCACTCAACGAGGCGCAAATGCCTTACTACAACGACGACCTGGAAGCCTATCGGCGCTATTCGAGGCGGATCGCCAGGCGGGAGGGCGTGTATTATCCGTGGGCTGCTCCTTTTGAGAATCTGGACGAGTTCGAGAAAGAGGGTCCGACGAATCCCGACACCTACGAATTTCACAATTCCGCCTATGTCTTTGCCATGGTCTGGGAAAGTTACCGCGTTCACGGAGACACCTCCTTTCTGGAGAAACATTTCGATCTCCTCGAAGGCGTGGCGGAGTTTTTCCTCGGCAACATCGAGTTTCCGGACGATGCGAATGGCAAGGCAGTGTTCCGCAATGGAGATGTCCAACTCCGCAGTCAGGACGAAGCGGTAAAACACGGGGCGGAGACGGTGCAGCCGATCTGTTCGGTGTATTCGAGCCTCTATTGCCTGCCACGTTACCTCGCAGCTTCCGAGAAACTTCAAAAAGGCCGTTCCGGGATCGCTGAAAAAGCCCGCAAGGTGCTCGAAGCCGGGTTCGATTGGGAGCCCTTGATTCGTGAAGATGGGACTTTGCGGACCAGTGCCACCGACGAGCGTCCCCTTGGGCTGCAAAAGCACCCGATCCAGTTCAATCCGCTTACCTATCTGCCCATGGCCGACTGGATGGATTGGGCACCCGTGCACGAGACCTGGAAGAAACGACACTTCCTCTGTAAACTGACGCGTGTGCCCACCAGCCTGGGCTGGACTTTCGGACAATTGGCTTTCTCTTCGGCCCGCATGAGAGACGGAGCGGCCGTGGAGCACGATCTGGGGCTCGTCCAGCGCGCGCGCTATGCCGATCCGATGTGGATTCAGTTCTACGAATGCAGCCATCGGTGGGGTTGGACCGAACGCATCGCCTTCTACTTTGTCACCATGCAGATTTACACGAAGACGATACTCGAATGTGTGGTGCAGGACTGCCGCGAGGCGATCGAGTTTTTCCCCGCCCTGCTTCCGCGCTGGCAGGGAAAACCGCTGGCCTTTACCCGTATGCATCTGCGGGACGGGCTGGTGGCCGAGGGGGAGATCGACGGGACCGGAAGTCTGGAGATCCGTCTGCACGCCACGCTCGACTGCGAAACTCCGGTCCGGGTGCTCGCCCCGGGAGCGTTTTCGCTGCGAACCGATGCGGGGGAGATATCCTTTGCTTCCGGCGATGCGGTGGACTTGCGCCTGGCCGCCGGGGAAAGTGCGACGATCCGGGGGTCCTGATTCCGTCAGCTTCGGAGTTTGGAGCCGACCGTGTGCCGGGCAGGTGCTCCCGCTACCCAGCTCGGGCCGATCAAGGTGCCCCGTGGAAAGGCGGGGATGCCGTATTCACCGCGGTGGGCCATTCCGGCCAGCATCTCGATGGCCGCTGCACCGGTGAGATCGTTGTGCTGGTTCATGCCGCCGATTTCCGGACAGCTTTCCCGCCACTCGAGCTGGATCAGTGCGATATCCTCCGGAACCCGGCGGCCGAGCCGCTGCAACCAGTCGAGAACGTGATTGTAGAGGATTAGAAGGACATCGGGGCGTTCGCGTTGCAGCCAGTCGCGAAAACCCTCAAACGCTTCTTCGGTGTCGTCCGCGTTGAAAAGCGGGGCGAGGCGGTCTTTCTCTGCCAGGCTCTGCTGTGCCGCGTGGAATCCGGCACTGAAGCGTTGCTCCACCAGGTCATCGATCACGCGGTCAAGCAACAGACCGGGGCGACGATAACCAAGCTCAACGGCCCTTTCCACTGCACGGTGCGCCAGGATGTGGTGATCCACACACGCGAAGTTCAAGGCCGGCTTGCGGGTGCGTACGCCCGTCACGACACAGGGGAAGGATTCGAGGACGGGGCGAAAGTCGTCCGGAAGACGGTTCTGCTTCATCAGGCCGATGATCAGGACACCCCGTATCCCGCGCGAGCGGAGAATCCGGCGAAAGGCCTCTCCCGTTTGGCCCGGCTCGTGGAGCCAGAAATTGTCGAGGCGGTATCCCCACTCCTGAGCCCGCTCCAGGGCCCCTTTGACATACAGCGGGATGGTTGGATGCCGGTCGAAGGCCTCGGGGTCGGAATTGGCGTTGAACAGGGCGAACGTTCCCCGGTAGTGCTGAGAGTGGCTCGCCCGGTTGCGCGCCATGATTTCCCCCACGAGTGGATTGCGGACGTAGCCGAGGCGCCTGGCGATCGCCTGGACCCGTTCCCGGGTGGACGGTGGGATCGACGGATCGTTGCGCAGGGCCAGAGAAACGGCGTTGCGCGACAGACCTGCTTCGGCAGCGATGTCGGCAAGCGACGGCATTCTGGATTTCGAGGCCATGACTTTACAGTAAAG
>CAZBLJ010000252.1:0-3460 GCA_964492605.1 uncultured Puniceicoccaceae bacterium | reverse complement strand
AGGCGGAGTTCCTTTTGGGAATTCGACCCACTGCGAGCCAGATGAAATGCCCCTGCCCTTCGCGAGACGGGAGAGATGGGGTAAGCCGGCCTCGGTGGCCGCTTGTTCGAGGAGGCGCAGGGCCGGGGGAATCTGCTCCCGGAAAAACGTTATGCCGCGTCCCAGGCCGAAGCGGCCAAAGGTCCCCAGTGCCTGCAGGAGCCTCTGGGTGCGGAGGCGGGCGAAGCTGGTTCTTTCGGTTTCGGGCTCGAGGGAGGCGAGTTGGCAGAAGCGGCGGAACC
Source organism: uncultured Puniceicoccaceae bacterium (assembly GCA_964492605.1). Classification (GTDB taxonomy): domain Bacteria; phylum Verrucomicrobiota; class Verrucomicrobiia; order Opitutales; family Puniceicoccaceae; genus Puniceicoccus. The sequence goes on along the minus strand of CAZBLJ010000252.1, from coordinate 3,179 downwards.
ATTTCTCGCGGAGTGTGCGGTCAAGTTCCACGTAGGCATCGTCCAGCAGGCTCGCCAGATCGTAAAACCGGTGGCCGAGGCGAAGACCCTGGAAATCGACGACACGAAGGCACCCGGACGGATCGATCATCAGGTTCTTGCTTTGAAAATCCCGGTGAACCCAGACGCCGGAGAAATCCTCTTCCATGATTTGAAGGCGCAACTTTCCGAAGTCTTCGATCAGGTCGGGGTTGGCTGTTTCGTCGGGAGCGATGCGCTGAACAAACTCCGCGGCAAAGTATGCCTGTTCGAACCGGTAGAGTTCTTCGTCAAAGGGAGGCAAGCCGGATTCCCCTTGGGCGCTGAGCAGGTCCTTCGGGAGGTTCTGGATGGCGACAATGGTCTCGACGGCCTGCTCGTAGGCGGATTCCCGTGCGTCCGAGTGCCGGAGGGAATACAGGTCCGTGGAGCCGAGATCCTCCAGCCAGACAAGGTTTTCCGCGGGTGCCGTATGCAGTATCCGCGGCACGGAAATGCCTGCCTCATGAAGGCAGCGGCCGATCCCGGGGAAGAACCGGCTGTCCTCCGGCCAATCCGTATAGTGCATCAGGATCCGGGTGGAGGAGGGGAGGCGAATGCGGAAAAAGGCCCGGCCCGAGGCCCCTGTGGCGACGGGCTCGATGGATTTCGGGGATTCGTCTGAACGGGGAAAATGTTTTTGGTCGGCCCGGAGGGCATCGTCCCTGGTGAATTCGGGGATCTTCATTTCGAGGTCGGTCCTCCGAGGCGAAGGACGCCGTCGGCGTTGAGGCCGTTTTCCTTGATGGATTCGTAGATAGCCAGGCTTCCCGCATCGACCCAGCGTCCCGGGGAGACCGGATGCACGCGGACGGACCGGGGGTCCTCCGCGATGGCCCGGGTCCAGGCGTGGACGAGAGATTCCGGTTCGGTTTCGGTGATGAAAGGAATCAGGCCCGGCTCCACGATGGAAACGCCGAGATATTGGAAGGATTGGCCGGTCTGGTTGGGGTCGGGCCTGCGCACGGCGGTCAGGAACCCGTCCGAGTCGGCGGAAACGTGGAGTTGGGGGCCGTTGAAGCCGACGGCGAGGGTCGCCAGGGGGCGGTTGTGTTGCTCGTGCGCCCCGAGGAGCGATGCGAGGGCGAAATCGGCCAGGATGTCGCTGTTATAGATGAGGAGCGGTTCGTCGAGGCCGAGGGTTTTCACGGCGTTGCGGAGACCGCTCCCGGTTTCGAGTCGGACCGGTTCATGAACGAAGTCGATCGGGATTTCCTTCCACTTCCCGCTGGGGAAGGCGACATCGAAGGATTTCGGAAGGTGGTGGGTGTTGACGACAAACCGCTCGATGCCGATCGAGGCGCAGTGGCGCATGGCGTGGACGATAAGCGGATCCCCGCAGACCGGGAGCAGTGGTTTGGGAATCCGGTTGGTCAGGGGGCGCAGCCGCTTCCCGAGACCGGCGGAGGGGAGGAAGGCGGTTTTGATCACGGGATGTCAGATCTGGAAATCCTGCCCGCCGGTGAGTTCGTGCAGGCCGCATTCTCGTTTGCGGCCGCCGAAGCGGGTCTGTTCCTCGGTCAGACCGTCGGTGAGTTTGCTTGTGCTGTGCCAGTCGCCCACGGAGACGTAGCCTTGCTCCCACAACGGATGATAGGGAAGATCGTGTTTCGTCAGATACTGGTAGATGTCCTTGTCGTTCCAATCGAGGATCGGGTAGATTTTCAGGGTCTGGTTTTGCCGTTCCACAAATCCCCGTTCCTGGCGGGAGCTGCTCTGCGAGCGGCGGAGGCCGGAAATCCAGGCGGTGGCTCCCAGTTCGCGGAGAGCCCGGTTCATCGGTTCCACCTTGTTGTCGCGGTTGTAGGCCTCGAGATCGCGCAGGTCGCCCTCCCATCGTTTGCCGTGGAGAGCCTCCTGGCGGGCGGCGGTCTTCAGCGGATTATAGACCCTCAAATCGAGGTCGAGTTCCCGGGTCAGCCGGTCGGCGAAGCGGTAGGTTTCCGGAAAGTGGTAGCCGGTATCGATAAAAACGACCGGGATCTTCGGGGACCGCGAGCCGGCCATATGGAGGAGAACGGCGGATTGAATCCCGAAACTTGTCGAGAGGACGAGTTCGCCCGGAAACTCGCGAACGGCCCAGTCCACCCGTTCTTCGGCGGAAAGGGCGCCGAGGGTGTCGTTGGCCTCGTCGATGGAGAAAGATGGGTTCATGAAATGGAAGGAAAGAAAGGGGCGGAACCCATGAAGGCATGGGAACCGGATCGGAAGAATGGAACCGAGAATGACACGGATTTCCCGGAGTGCAACTTTCGATCCGTATCTTCCTCTTTGTCAGAAGTTTTCGAGGCTCACCTCCGGTTTGAATCGGTGGAATTTTTGATTTTGCGAGGGTGGCGAACCGCTATTCCCGACACTTGGCATGGCAAGTGCTTTGAGGGGAGGGGTTCGTTTATCGGACCGGCTTCGAGGCTCTCGGGGCTTGTACCTTCACAAAGCAATCCAAACCAAGCTATGAAAAATAAACTCAAAAAACTAGGACTCTCCTGGATGTCCCTCGCGATCTTTGCGGGGCTCGCCGGATTTGCCGGGGCGGTGTCCGCTCAGGAAGAGGAGGAAGTCGTCGCGGAAGTCGAGGAGGTCACCGTTGAATTCGGTGATGCTTACGGCGCATTTATGAGCGACGTTTCCGCCTCTTCGTTCTTTACGATCAGTAACCTCTGGCTCCTCATCGCCGCCGCCCTCGTCTTCACGATGCACCTCGGCTTTGCGACGCTCGAGTCGGGTCTGACCCAATCCAAAAACACGGTCAACGTTCTGTTCAAGAACGTCTTCATCATTACGATGGGGATTCTCACCTATGCCTTCTGGGGCTTCAATTCGATGTATCCGAGCGAATGGGGGATAGAGGGAGTCTTCGCTGCTGGCTCCTGGTTCGGCATTCCGGAGAGCATGGAGTATTTATCAATGGAATATGGTTATCCTTACACATGGTACACGGATTTCATTTTCCAGGCGATGTTTGCTGCGACTGCAGCGACGATCGTTTCTGGTGCAGTAGCTGAGCGCATCAAGCTCCCAAGCTTCATGATCTTCGCGACTCTCCTTGTGACCTTCGCCTATCCGGTGACCGGTTCCTGGGAATGGGGTGGTGGCTGGCTCAACAACAACCCGGATGAGAC
>CAZBLJ010000251.1:0-3489 GCA_964492605.1 uncultured Puniceicoccaceae bacterium | reverse complement strand
GGGATCCAGCCGAAAAAGTTTGCACCTTTACGCCCCTGTTCGTCATCTATGCCTCCCGGAGTGCCGGTGGGAGAGAACCTTCACTCACGCACCCATTGAACAGAACACGGCAAACCGATCACCCGAACAGCCCCTTTCCATGAAACCATCCCCTGTCCCCTTCTCCGATGCAGGACCCCCTCCCTGGCAACGACCGGAAACTACGTCGGTCAACAAACTCCCGCCACGGGCGACGCTCTACCCCTTTCCCGACGCCGATACCGCACGCTCGCTCGACAGAGAACGCAGCCCGTGGTTTCGCTCGCTCAACGGCGAGTGGGGTTTTCAGATATTCCCGAATCCGGAAGCGGCTTTCGAAGCCCGGGAGAAAGATGATCCCGATCCCCGGACCATCCAGGTCCCGGGCAACTGGACATTGCAGGACACCGGAGACCTCCCGCAATACACGAACCTCGCGATGCCCTTCCCCGAGGTCTATCCGCGCACGCCGGAAACCAATCCTGCGGGCCTCTACCGAAAGACCTTTACACTGCCCGAAGAATGGAAAAACCGCCGCACGGTGATCCACTTCGGCGGCGTCGAGAGCATGTTTTTCGTCTATCTCAACGGCCAACCCGTCGGCCTGGCGAAGGACTCGCGCACCCCCGCCGAGTTCGACCTCACCGGCCATCTGCGAAGCGGAGAAAACCTGCTCGAAGCCGTCGTCCTGCGTTGGAGCGACTCCAGCTTCATCGAAGACCAGGACCAGTGGTGGATGGCCGGAATCCATCGCGAGGTCTATCTCTACTCCACCGACCATGTGTTCCTCGAAGATGTTTTCGTGCGCGGCGATCTCGACGACGACTATCGCGACGGCTGCGCCCACCTGGAAGTCCGACTGGGTCAGCGCGAACGCAAGATTCAGCCACACCAGGTCTCCGTCACGATCCACGATTCCGCTGGCCGGGTCGTCGCAGCCACCCCGGAACCCGTGCCCTGCGCCTCGGCACCGGTCTCCAAAACCCATACCGGCAGTCTCGGTCGGGGCATCGGCAACAATATGTTTTCCATCGCCCTGCCGGTAACACGTCCCGCCCAATGGAGCGCGGAATCCCCCAACCTCCACACCTGCGTCATTGATCTTAGGGACGAGGCCGGGGCTCCGGTCGAAACCACGGCCTGTCGCTTCGGCTTCCGCAGGGTCGAAATCCGCGACCGCGAGATGCTCATCAACGGCAGAGCGGTCCTCATCCGGGGCGTCAATCGACATGACTTCGACGAGCGTCACGGCAAGACCGTATCCTGCGAGCGGATGCTGGAGGACATCCGGCTGCTCAAACAGTTCAACTTCAACGCCGTCCGCACTTCCCACTACCCGAACGATCCGGCGTGGTATGATCTCTGCGACGAATACGGCCTCTACATCATGGACGAGGCCAATATCGAGGCACACGACTTCTACGATACCACCTGCCGCGACCCGCGCTACGCCGCCGCTTACCTCGACCGTGTGATGCGTATGGTCCATCGCGACAAGAATCACGCTTGTATCTACCAATGGTCCCTGGGCAACGAGTCCGGCTACGGCCCCAACCACGGTCTGGCCGCAGGCTACATCCGCTCGCTCGACCCCTCGCGTCTCATCCACTACGAAGGAGCCGTCCGCGGACCCTGGGGACAGGGAGGGACGCAGTACATCGCCGGATGGAACCGCGGGATCACCGACACTTACGGACCGATGTATCCACGAGTCGAGGACATGGTGATCTACACCGAAGAGGTGGATGATGACCGTCCCTACATCCCCTGCGAATACTCCCACGCCATGGGCAACAGTAACGGCAACCTCAAAGAGTATTGGGATGCGTTCAAATCGGTCCACGGGCTGCAGGGCGGCTTCATCTGGGACTGGGTGGACCAGGGACTGCTGCGGACCGGCGATGACAAACCCGACCACTGGGTTTACGGCGGTGACTTCGGCGAAGAACCGCACGACTTCGACTTCTGCCTGAACGGCATCATCTGGCCCGACCGCACTCCAAAACCCGCCCTTTTCGAGTTCAAGAAAGTCGCCCAGCCGATCGACATCGACCTGTTGGAACAGGGTCCGCGCGGGGCGGAGATTCGCATCCGCAACGGACATGATTTCACCACAATGGATGGCTTCGACGGCTCGTGGGAATTGCAGAAGAACGGCGTGACGGTGCAGTCGGGACCCCTCAACACCGGCGGCCTCAACCCGCACACCGTGCGCGACCGGAGAATCGCCTGGCAGCCGGAAGAACGTCTTCCGGGAGACATCTTCCATCTGCTCGTCCGCTTTCGCCGCAAAGAAGCAACCCCATGGTGCGAGGCCGGACATGAGGTCGCCTGGGAACAGTTCGAGCTGACGGCTATCCCACCGGTCCGGCCTGCGCACAACGCGTCCGCTTGCAAAGCAACCTCCCCCTGGGCCGTCGAAGAGGCCGAAACGGGCACGATCACCTTCGCCGACGGGCAGACCGCCTGGGTATTCTCACGCCCGGACGCCTGCCTGCAATCGCTGCGGATCGAGGACACCGAACTGCTCGACAGCGAGCCCCTGATCCACACGTGGCGTTCCGGTACCGACAACGACGCCATCCGCGGCTGGTCCGGCCAGGACAACAAGCCCTACGCCCTCTGGAAAAGCCACGGCCTCTGCGACCTCGAGCTGATCGAAAGCCGGATGTCGCTCGACCCGGCACCGGGCCACCCCCCCTCCGTATCCATCCGCCGCCGCTACGATGCGGCCGGCAAGGGTGTCGAGCATGTCCTTACCTACCGGTTCGGAGTCGATGGCGACGTGACGCTGGAAAACGATTTCGACTTCGATCCCGATCTACCGAGTCTGGCACGGGTCGGCCTGCGGCTCGCACTCGTCCCCGGCTACGAGAATCTCCACTGGCTCGGCCGTGGCCCCCACGAAAACTACGCCGACCGCAACGACGGAGCCGTTTTTGCACAGCACGGCGGCACCGTGACCGGACAATACGTGCCCTACATCCTGCCACAGGCCCACGGCCAGAAAACCGACGTCCGCTGGCTCGCACTCGACAACGGAAGGATCACACTCCGGGTGGAGGCCGACACCCCATTCGAATTCTCCGCCAGCCACTATCCGGACGAGACCCTCCAGGCCTGCTACCACACCCACGAATTGCAGGCGGACCCGCGCACCTGGCTCTGCCTCGACCACCGCCACCGCGGCGTCGGCAGCGGCAGCTGCGGACCCCAGACCCGCGATGAATACTGCGTCCCTCCGGGCAAGTATCACTTCTCCCTGCGCTTCAGCATCAGAACCAGAAAGTAGTCGAGATCAGGGGGAATAACCCTTCTGCGGCATCCCAAAAAAAGCGGGCAACCGTCGGTTTTAACCTTGCAAACTCCAGATTCCGTCGCGAATTGTTTTCGAAATTCATTTAGCCATTCATTGAATTTTCTATCAGAAAATCGAATCGAACAGCATTGGTGAGTATTCGTAAAGGCATC
>CAZBLJ010000250.1:0-3494 GCA_964492605.1 uncultured Puniceicoccaceae bacterium | reverse complement strand
TTGGGAATTCGACCCACTGCGAGCCAGATGAAAGGCCCCCGGAGAACCGGTGAACAGGACACCGAAAAATTCCTCGCTTTCCCGGAGCCTTCTTCCCTAGCTTTTGACGTTTCCCCGGGCCGTCCCACCCGACTTTTCCCGATTTTCCAGAAATGGCCTTATTCAGCAAACCGAACTATTCGAAGGTGACCGTCAACCGGAAGGACATTCCGAAGGGTCTGTGGACCAAATGTCCGAAATCCGGCGAGATCATCTACAACAAGGAACTGGAGCAGAATCTGATGGTGGTGCCGAAGAGTGGCTACCACTTCCCCCTGCCGGCTCCGGCGCGGATCGCCTCCCTCATCGACGACGGCACCTGGACCGAAACGGACGCCGATCTCCTCTCGGTGGACCCGCTGGAGTTTAAAGGCCCTACTTCGTCCTACCCCGCCAAAATCGAGCAGTACCAGCAAAAGACAGGGCTGAAGGATGCCGTCGTTTCCGGTTACGGGGAGATGGACGGCCTGCCCGTTCAACTGGCGGTGATGGACTTTCGGTTTCTCGGCGCGTCCATGGGCTCCGTCGTCGGCGAAAAGATCACGCGCACGATCGAACGCGGCTACGAACAGGGGAACCCGGTCATCATCGTCTCCACATCGGGAGGGGCCCGCATGTACGAAGGAATCCTCAGTTTGATGCAAATGGCCAAGACCTCGGCCGCTCTCGGCCGCCTGGGCGAGGCAAAGCTTCCCTACATCTCCGTCCTGACCAATCCCACCATGGCCGGAGTTATGGCCAGTTTCGCTTCCCTGGGGGATCTGATCGTATCCGAGCCCGGCGCCCTGGTCGGCTTCGCGGGTCCGCGCGTCATTAAGGAAACGACCCAGCAGGACCTACCCCCCGGCTTCCAGACTGCGGAGTTTCTTCTCGAACACGGCCTGATCGACCAGATCATCGCGCGATCCGAACTCAAGACGCGGTTGTCCTTCTTCCTCAAGACTTTCACCGAGAACCGGTCGGCCCGAGCCGCAAGTTGATCGATAAATTTCCCGCTTTGCTCTGGCAGGAAAAACCTCACTCTGCTACGGTGCTTCCGTGAAAATCGCACGGATCCAGCAGAATGACCGGAGACTCCACGTTGCAGAGCATGGAGAGGATGAATTCACCCGCCTCGAAGGCGATCTTTTCGGAGATTTCCGCGATTCCGGAGAACCGATCATCGGCCAACGGTGCGCGCCACTCTCTCCCCCGACCATCTACTGCATCGGCCTGAATTACAGGGCCCATGCGGAAGAAACCGGGAAATCGGTCCCCGAGTTTCCGGTGGTGTTCATGAAATCGCCCACGGCGGTTCAGGATCCCCGGCAGCCCATTCGCCTCCCGCCGGAGCGGATGACCAGGACCGTCGACTACGAAGCGGAGTTGGCCGTCGTTATCGGAAAGACCTGCCGGAACGTATCGCGCGACGACGCCCTCGACGTCGTCCTCGGCTACACCTGCGCCAACGATGTCAGCGCTCGCAACTGGCAGACCTCGCGAGGCGGGGGCCAATACTGCCGCGCCAAAACCTTCGACACCTTCTGCCCCCTGGGACCCCGCCTCGTCACCGCCGACGAGATCCCCGACCCCAACCGACTCCGGATATCCGCCCGCCTCAACGGTCGGGAGATGCAGAACTCGAACACCGCGGATATGATCTTCGATGTCCCGGCTCTCATCGAGTTCCTCTCGATCGGGACCACCCTCGAAGCGGGAACGGTCATCCTCACCGGAACGCCGTCCGGCGTCGGAGTCGCCCGCACCCCGCCCGTGTATCTACAAAACAACGACCTTATTGCCATTGAGATCGAAGGAATCGGAATTCTGGAGAATCCGGTAGTTTTCGGTTGAGCCGGAACCCCGCCATACCGTATCCACTCCCCAGCCGTTCGCCACCATGAGTTTCGCCGTTTCCCTTGCAGCTTCCGATCCGAGCATCTTCACCTACTTTCTCCTCTCCAACTGGGCGGGGAAGGGAATCATCGTCCTCCTGGGCATCGGCAGCATCGTCGCCTGGACCGTGATGATCGCAAAAGGCGTCGAGCTGGCACGGGTTCGCTCCGCCAACCTCCGGCTCGAGAAATCCATCCAACGCGGGCAACCGCTCATCGACCTCGATCTCACGACCCTTCAATCCCGCAAGAGCCCCTATGCCACCCTGGTCGTCGCCGCCGTCCAGGCCTTCTTCCGCTGGGAGCAGACCGGTACTAACGACTCCAAAAAACGACTGAACCAGGTCGAAAACGCCCTCCAACGCGTGATCTCCCGGGAAACGGTCGCCTACGAGGCGAAAATGGTGATGCTTGCCACGATCGTCACCGGCGCACCGTTCCTCGGGCTGCTCGGAACGGTCTGGGGGGTCATGGATTCCTTCGGCGGAGTCGCTCTGGCCGGTTCGGCCACCTTGAAAAGCCTCGCACCCGGTGTCTCGGGAGCCCTCCTCACCACGGTGGCCGGCCTGGGCGTCGCCATCCCGTCGGTCTTCGGCTACAATTACCTCCTGTCCCGGATCCGCCGCCTGACCATGGAACTGGAGAATTTCGCCAGCTCGGTTGCGGATCGCCTCGAGTTGGAAAATAGCTGATACGGGCCATGGCCAGGAGATTTCAGAGCAAACGGGAACTGGGCGCGATGTCCGACATCAACGTCACGCCTCTCCTCGACCTCGCCTTCGCTCTTCTCATCATTTTCATCATCACCACCCCGCTTCTCGAACAGCCCATCGCCGTGCAGCTCCCCAACCTGGTCCAGTCGGAGGAATTGGTCCGGCAGGCACCGCAGGATCCCGTCCAGATCTCCATCGACGAGACGGGTGCCTTCTTTGTCGGCGACCTCGAGATCGACGAAGAAGCCCTCCCCCAGGTTTTGAGCGGTTACCGGAACGACCGCATTTTCGTGGTTCGGGGAGACCGTTCGGTAGCCTACGACCGGGTGGCAACCGTTCTCGATACTCTCCGCAACCAGGGTTTGACCCAAGTCGTTGTGTCCTACTCCGACGGCTGAACCGGGATCGACCGTGAATCCGCTCTACAAAAAAGTGTTTCACTGGGTCGGCGGAACCCACCTGAGCCTGGTTCTCCTCGCTCTGGTCGTGTCGCTCGTCTCCTGCGAAGAAGAAGTGAAGACCCTGACCTCCGTCCAACCGCCCCCCCCGCCGCCGGACTTCCGGATCGCCCCGGAACCGGAAGAGGAAGAGGAACCCGAGGACCGGCGGCTCGCCATGGACCTCGACTACACCAACCTCATCCTCCTCCCGGAAGCAGCTCTCAAAGCCCGCCGCAATAGCCCGCAAGATCGTCCGCCGGAACCCGAACCAGAGCCTGAGCCGGAGCCCGAACCCGAACCGGAACCCGAACCGGAGCCTGAGCCCGAACCGGAACCCGAACCGGAGCCCGAGCCGGAGCGGTTGTCCTACGAGGAGTTCGTCAAACGCTTCGGTCGACCCCAGCCAAGGGAGCAACGCACTCCCCCGC
>CAZBLJ010000249.1:0-3540 GCA_964492605.1 uncultured Puniceicoccaceae bacterium | reverse complement strand
TATCCGGACGACTGCGCGATCCAACCGCCGACCACCGCGGCAGTCACGCTTGCAACGGCCATCGCCGCATTGAAAACGCCCATGGCCGCCCCCTGGGAGAAGTTCGCCAGTTCACCCGCCAACGCGGAACCCCCGACGATCAAGGGAGACCAGGCGATCGGCAGGATCCCGAAAAACAGGGGAACAAGAACCATTTGCACGACACCCGGAGCGGGCACCAGAAGAACCAGCGCCAGATTCGTCGTAATGAGTCCCGCCGCACCCATCAAAACGACCCGCGAGCTTCCGAATTTTTCCGACCAGGCACCCGAAGGGGCGTAGAGGAAAATCCCGACCGTTGCCGCAATCCCGTAGTAGAGGGAGGACAATCCCGCCGAAATCCCGTAATTCGCCTGCATGAGCAGCGGCAAAAAGTTCATCACCATCCACACCCCGATCATCAGGAAAAACCAACTCGCAATCCAGAGAGCATAGGCCGAAAAGAATTTTCTCGCCACCGAAGCCAATCCCTCGACCGACATGTGCTCGTAGTGGCGGATCACCGAAGCCGGAGAAACGGCGGAGCCCATGGCGGGTTGGCCGTGATGAACGGCCTTCCGTTTTTCAGGGGGCGCTGGCGCGGCGGACCGCGGCGGGAGGCCCCGAAACGCAAATAGAATTCCCGGCACCATCAGGACGGCGCACAGGATCATGCCGACGCCCGGCTCCGCCTGCAACAGCGCCGCCAAAAGCAGCCCGACCGCCTGTCCGGTCCCGTAAAACGTCTGAAGCCAGCCCAGGTGACCGTCCCACTCCGATTTCGGACGAAACTCCACGATGTAACTGAAAGCCGTCGTGTTCGTCATACCCGCTCCCATTCCTTGAAGAAGCGCACTCAGCAGCCATCCCGACGTGGACTCGAAGATAACGAATCCCGCACAACCCAAACCGATCAGCAGGAAACCGCCCAAAAAGAAAAGACCGAAGCGACGGGTCGCATCGGCGATCTTGCCCACCAGCGGAGAGAAAACCTGGCCCAAATAGAAGGCGCCCACAACGAGGCCGACATCCGACGGAGATGCCACTTTCCCCACGATGATCGGAATCAAGATCGGCGCCACGCCCAGAATGACCGCCCCCTGGAAAAGGTAGCCCCAGAACCAGGGTTCGGTATTCGTCCTCTCCTCTTTGCCCAGGCGGCGGGCCAGATTCCCCATTCGACTACTCACAACCCCAGCCTGTGCACGTTTTCAACCGGAGACAATCCACGATTCCCTCCAAAGTACTTCAATGACGCGCACCACGACCCAAAACGATCCTACCAGGACCGTCGCATGCTCCCGGATCTCCAATCGATCCTCCGGGGGTGCTCCCACCCAAATTCGCTGAGAAACCTCAGACCCGATCCTGCAACGCCCCCATCACTCCCGGATCTTCCCAGCCGATTCGCGAATACACTTCGCCGACCAGATACAACGAGCCGGTCAGGAGCACCGGTTCAACCTCCGGAGTCAGGGCGATCCGGTCGCCACCCGGAAATAAAGCTCCGACGGTCGACTCCACCACCTCTCCCGAATAACCATCCGGGATCGCTTCCCGCATTTCCGCAAAGGTACGCGCCCGCGGCTGCTCGGGACGGACCAGATGGATTCTCCGGGCGAAAGGAGCGACCACCGAGAGAACCGCATGAACGCGCTCCAGGCCCAGACTTCCTACGATCACCTCCAATTCCCCCCGAGGTGAGCCCACCCTCTCGAGAAGATTTCGATGCAATTCGGCGGCACCCTCCGGATTGTGAGTGCAATCGACGATCACCCTTCGGCCGCCGATGACCCGTTCCTCCCACCGTCCGGCCCAGATCACTTCCTTCATCGCTACCTCGGCCACTTTGTCGGGCAGGGGGAAATCCTCCCGAATCGTCTCGAGAATCAAGCGAGCCACCCCGGCATTCCATCGTTGAAACCGGCCGACCAAATTGGTTTCCGGCAGTTCGGACTCGGAGTACCGCTCCGCGACCTCGATCCGGGGGCAGCCCAGCTCTCCGGCCCTGGAGCGGACGACCGCTCCCGCCTCTTCGGGCAGGTTTCCCAGCACCACCGGGACACCGGGTTTGAGGATACCCGCTTTCTCCCGGGCGATCGCAGCGATCGTGTCGCCGAGGATTTCGCAATGGTCGAGACCGATCGAGGAGATCGCCGTTACCATCGGTCGAACGATATTCGTTGCGTCCAATCGTCCGCCGAGGCCGACTTCCACCACCGCGCAGTCCACTCCTTCCTCCGCAAAACACTGGAAAGCCATCAAGGTCATGAATTCGAAAAAACTCGGGTATTCCGGATCTCCTTCCGGCGCCACCGATCGGGCGATCCGGCGGAGTTCGCCGGCCCGACGAACGATGGAATCCTCGTCCAGCGGTTTCCGATCCAGCTGGATCCTTTCACCCAAGTGCACCAGGTGGGGCGACGTATAGAGACCCGTTCGGCACCCGGCCGCCCGTAAAACCGACTCGACCATCGCGCAGACCGAACCCTTGCCGTTGGTTCCGGCAACATGGATCACCGTAAGCTCCTTTTGCGGATTTCCGGCCGCTTCGGCAAACCGCACCATACGGTCGATCCCGTATTTCGACCCACGGTTGCGCAGGCCGAACAAAAAATCCACCGTTCTCGCAAAATCCGACATTCCCTTTCCCTACCCGGCAACCGAAGCACCCCGCAAGCGAAAGCAAAAAAAGAATTGTCATCCCTCCGACCGCCGCTCAGAGGAGGAGGATGAAAAAGGTGATCGTCGAGTTCATCGGAACGTTTTTCCTCGTTTTCGCCGTTTTGAGCGCCGCCGTCTCGGGCATACCGCCGGAGTTCGCCCCGATCGCCGTGGGTGCCGTTCTCACCGGGGTCATCTATGCGGGAGGGCACGTCTCCAAGGCCCACTATAATCCGGCCGTTACGATCGCATTCTTTCTCCGGGGAAAGATTCGATCATCGGAGGTCCTTCCGTTCATCGGATCACAGTGTTTGGCCGCCGCCCTGGGCGCCCTGATCGTCGGTATCGTTTTTCCGCCGACCGAAATCCAGGCGGCCTCGATTTCCACCGGTCCGTCGCTGATCGCCGAGGCCCTCTTCACCTTCGCACTGGTTTTCGTGATTCTAAACGTCGCCATCGACAAGAGAATCGAAGGCAACCAGTTCTACGGGATCGCCATCGGCCTGATCGTAGTCGGCGGTGCCTACACGGTCGGCTCCGTCTCTTCCGCCGTGTTCAATCCGGCGGTAGCCCTGGGCTCCATGCTGAACGGCTTGCTACCCTGGAGCGCACTCTGGATCTATCTGGTCGCCAATTTCACCGGAGCCATCGGGGCGGCCGTCTGCTTCCAGATCGTCGGCGAGGATTGAAGGGCGTCCAAGCGCCCCAAATGCCAGGGGCCTTTCATCTGGCAGAAAACAGGAGTTTGTTCAGGGATTTTGCCCCACTTCGGGCTTACTCTCCGCCTGAACCGACTTCGCCCCTCGGGCTACGACGGTCACGAGGCGGAGTTCCCCGCCAACGGACCGGCGGCTTCAG
>CAZBLJ010000248.1:0-3541 GCA_964492605.1 uncultured Puniceicoccaceae bacterium | reverse complement strand
GCCACTTCGCTCACCGGCTCGTTCCAATCGACGAGGTCCAGGGAGCCCTCGACGGTGTAATCGACATCGTCCGCCGCGTACGAGGCACCCGTGCCGCTGCCGCCCGCCCGTCGGAGGAAGGTAATCTGCAACCGGGGTCCCGAGCCATCGTCCGACGTCGCCGCCCTGAATCCAGGCGCGCTCCCGCCATCGTTCGGAGCGCTGCCGAACGCGAATTCTTCCAGGTTGGTCTTCGTGTCGTCATCCGGGTCGGCCGACTTCGCGGCGTCGGCACCGGAAAGCCCGAAATCGTCCATGTAGGCTACGAACGGATCACCCCCGCCGACACTCGCGTAGGCCGAGAAGTCCTGCGTTTCCACGCCGCCGTTCCATTCGTTGGGACGACCGAAGGTGCTGCCCGTCGCCCCGTCGTCGTATCCGTCGACCGCCGGAGGGCCGTCGGAGGCCTCGGCCAGCGGTGAGACGCCCGGAGTCGGGTCCGCTTCCAGCTCGAAAATGTCGGTGTCCCCGACCCCGGAAACCGGCGCAACCCCTTCTCCTGCCGGTCCGAACCGGACGGAACCACCGTCATCCCGGATGACAAACTGCGTATCGTTGGCATTGATACCGATCCCGGAGACTTCGCCCGTCGATCCGTCAATGGTATAGCCGTTGGTCTCCTCGTCGGTGTATCTGACGTAGGTCGAATCGCCGATCCAGATGTTCGTCCAGACCCAGCCATCGGTGGCGCGGTTGTCGACCGCCTCGATGGCCGTGTCCCGACCGCCCTCGACGGAACGCTTCTCGGTAAAAGTGAGGATGGTACCCGTCGGCACCGCCGCCCAATAGCCGTCGTCGGAAAGTTCGATCACTTCCTCCGCCGCAAACGGGAAGGTCGCATTGTCCATGATTTCGATCGTCCAACCGCGGAGATCCACCGTATCGCCCGCCGTTCCGTTCCCGACCACGACCAGCTCGAACCAGTCGCCCCCGTTGCCCTCGACCCGTCCGAAGACCTCGTCCGCAGCCATGCCGTCTTCTCCGTCCGTAGTGGCGTCTCCGCCGTTCAGGAACTCGCCGCCGTCCACGGCGTTGTATTCGTTCAGGATAATCGGTGACTCGTCTTGGTGAACATACAGCTGAAAGGTCTTTTCGACGGTGGCGGTGCCATCCGAGACCGAGAGGGTCACGGTCTGGAGCCCGGCATCCGACTGGGTTGGCGTCCCGGCAAGCACACCGGTGCCATCCCCGTTGTCGGAGAGTCCGCCGCCGAGCCAGGCGGGCGCGGAAACGAGTGCAAGCGTCAGGTTGTCGCCGGTGTCGAAATCCTCCGCCGACACGTCGTGCGAGAACGTCTCACCCTGACGCGCCCATCGCGGTGAGACACTCGTGAAATAGGGTTGGCTGTTGGCAGGGCTGTCGGATTCGAAGGCCGTGAAGCTCTGGAAGTCCAATCCTCCGTTCCATTCATTGGGTGCCCCGAAAGTGCTGCTGCTCCCGTCGACGAAGAGGCTCGTGAGGCCGTTGATGGCGGTCGAGGGATCCTCCTCGAGCTTGAAAACCTCACTGCCGTTTACTCCGCCGCTGTCGAGGAACTCCTCTCCGGCGGGACCGAAGACGACGAGGTTGGAATGATCGAGGATGGTGATGCGGGTGTCGTTGTTGCTCACGGCAAAGCCGTCGCCGAAATCACTCGCCGCCGGATCGACGTACCGATCGTCGCCAACATGGATGTTCGTCCAGGCCCAACCGCCCTCCGCCGAAGTGTCGTCGAAACGGTTGATTCGGTGGATGCCTGTCGAGAGACCGCCACCGTCGAGGTCGTCCTCCGTGAACGTCAGAATCGTTCCCGCGCGGACATCCGACCAGTAGGAGTCCTGCGACAGAACGATGGACTCCGGCTCGTTGCCGTCGTCCGAGACCTGGATCGTCCAGCCCCGCATATCCACCGTGCTCCCGGCGGTGCCGTCTCCGACCACAACCAGTTCGAACCAGTCACCCCCGTTTCCCTCGACACCTCCAAAAAAAGGGTCCTCCTTGTCGCCCCCGTCGAGCAACTCGTCGTCCGCCACGCCGTTGTACTCATTGACGAAGACCGATGCCTCCGCAGGGAAAGCGATGAGGGTGAACGTCTGGGAAGCGGTGAGAGATCCGTCGGAGACCTCGATGGTCACGACGTAGCTGCCCGCCTGCGCGCTGGTCGGGGTGCCGAAGAGATCCGCCGAGCCGTCCCCGTAGTCATCGAGAGTCAGCCAGGCCGGACCCTCGGTCATCGTCAGCGTAAGGACGTCGCCCGGGTTCGGGTCGTTCGTATCAACGATCCAAAAATACTCGAATCCAACGAGGGTGGTCAGGTCGTCCAATTCGCTCGGTTCGTTCCGAAAGGTGGGTGCCGTGTTCGGATTCGCTCCGGTTGCAAAAGCTTCAAAGGACTGAATGCCGCCCGCGGGAGGCTCGTTGGGCGCACCCGGAGTCGGGTTGTCGTCACTCTCCCCGTAGTCGCTGTCGATCGGGTTCACGTCGGTCGCGGGATCGTCGCGGAGAATGAAGGAGTCGTCGTCCCCGACCCCGCCATCGCTCTCCACGCCCTCGCCAGCGGGGCCGAAGACCAGATTGCCGTCCCCGTCGAAAAGGGACACGGAAGCGTCGTCGTTGCTCGTGACAATCTCGGAGGATCCGTTTTCGGTGTCAATATAGTCGGAATCCTGCGTCCAGAACCGGGCCAGACCCCACCCCTGGGATTCGTAGTTGTCGGCCGCGTTCGTATCCGTGTCGAACCCGCCTTCAGCCGCGTTCTCCTCGCTGAAGAGAAGGATGGTTCCCGCAGGCACATCGCTCCAGAAGGGCCGGTCCGTCAGGATCAGGTCGGCGGTGACCGCCCCACCCTGGTCCTCCATCCGGATCGTCCAGTTCCGCAGGTCGACGGTGCTTCCGGGCGTGCCGTCGCCCACCACGACGAGTTCGATAAAGTCACTGCTTCCGTCGTATTCGTTCACGATGACCGGCGCCGTCGAGTGGAAGACGCGAATCTCGAACGACTGGGTGCCCGTCCCGTCGTTCGGCGCATCCGTCACCTCCAGCTCCACGGCGTGGACTCCCGCATCGGCATTGGCCGGGGTCCCGCTCAGCTCGGCGGTTCCGTCGCCGTTGTCCGTCAGGCTCAACCATGTCGGCAAAGTCGGCGCGGTGATCGTGAAGGTTCCCCCGTTGGCGTCGGACGCCTCGAGATCATAGGTGAACGCATTCCCCGCCACAACCGGATCTTCCGGAGGGATAGTGGTGAAGGCGGGTACGTCGGTGATCGTGCGGAAGGGCGTGAAGTTCTGAACGCTCCCACCGCTGTCCCAGGTATTCGGCGCGCCGAAGGTGGAGTTATCACTATCATCGAATCCGGCGTTCGAAGGGGTAACCCCGGTCGACGGATCTCCCTTGAAAACGAAGGCCTCCTCCGAGTTTACGCCACCGCCCGCGTGGGTCGAGGAACCCTCACCGACCGGTCCGAAAACAACGGTGCCTCCATCGTCTTTCACCGTAATCGTGACGTCGTCATTCGAAATGTCCA
>CAZBLJ010000247.1:0-3542 GCA_964492605.1 uncultured Puniceicoccaceae bacterium | reverse complement strand
GTCCATCCTGGGCTTTGAGGAGACCGGAAAAACCTGCGAGGCAGGCTGCGGCCAGGAGGATAGGTGTGATTTTTGTGTTCATAGCAGAAGGGTTATTCCTCGGGTTCAATTTTTCAAATACCATCTGTAGCACGCATTCCGGGTTTCGTCTATCATACATTTGTAGGGGTTGCCGGACTGCCCAGGGGCCTTTCATGAAGCATCGGGGACTGATGAGCGGAACGCCTTTGGAAAAGCGTATAAACGCCTAATGAATGAACTCACAACGAAGATTCCTGGAATTATTTTCATCGTCCTGTTGCCCGTGATTTTCCTTGTTAGGACCCGTCAGGTTCGGAGAATCAGGTCCCAACATGGCAGACTCTCCGCAGCGGAAAACACCGGATGCCGAATCTACGGGCGACGGGGATCGGTTCCACGATTTATGCAGGGAAGAGCGTCCCCAGGAGCGGATGGAGCGGATGGGAGCGGGGGCCCTGAGCGATACGGAGCTGCTGGCGATTTTGATCCGGAGCGGGACGAGCGGTCACGATGTGCTCAAGGTGGCGGGCGAGTTGGTGCGGGAGGCGGGTTCGGTTGCGCGGTTGGTCCGGTGGACCGTTCCGGATTTCGAGCAGGTCCGCGGGATCGGGCGGGTCAAGGCACTGCAATTGGCGGCCATTATGGAGGTGGCCCGGAGGGCGATTCTGCAAACGGATCGGGAAGCTCCCCGGGTCTTCGACGACCCGGAAAAGGTCTTTCATTTCTTGCAACCGGTGGCGGCCGGACTGGATGTCGAGCATTTTTGGGTGTTGGTCTTGAACCGGAAAAACCACCTGATTCGGTCCGTCGAGTTGACCAAGGGCATCGCGGACGCGAGCCTGGTCCATCCGAGGGAGGTATTTCGGGCGGTCATCCGCGAGGGAGGGTCGGCCGCCGTCGTGGCGCACAACCATCCGAGCGGGGATCCGGCTCCCAGCGCGGCGGACGTGCGGGTGACGCGGCAGTTGCGGGAATCGGCCAGGACGCTGGACCTGGAGCTGCTGGACCACGTCGTCATCGGCAACCGCGCCGACGATCCGAATGGAGCCGGTTACTATAGTTTTTCGGACGCGGGGTTACTGTGAGTAGCTCTTCCGCATCATTTTTCGCAGGATTCCCGTTTGCGTCATGGGGATTTCCCCTTTTTGGTTGGGCGTTAGTGATTGGGGTGTTCCAATCCGAACGGAGTTTATGATGATCAGCGAAAACGAAAACCCTTCTGCGGGCGGATGCCCGGTGTCTCACGAGGAAACTGCAACCGAGGGCAAATGTCCGGTCATGCACGGTGGAAGGACCACCGCAAACCGGGAAGAGGACTGGTGGCCGAACAGCCTCAACCTCGATATTCTTCACCAGCATGATTCGAAGACGAATCCCATGGGGGATAACTTCGACTATCAAGAAGCCGTTAAGGACCTGGACTTCGACGGGGTGAAGAGAGATCTCCACTCCCTGATGACCGACTCGCAGGAATGGTGGCCGGCCGACTGGGGACACTATGGCGGCTTGATGATCCGCATGGCCTGGCACGCTGCGGGAAGTTATCGGATTTCGGACGGTCGGGGCGGAGGCGGCACCGGTAATCAACGCTTTGCTCCGCTCAATTCCTGGCCAGACAACGGTAATCTGGACAAGGCGCGTCGGTTGCTCTGGCCGATCAAAAAGAAATACGGGAACAAACTCAGCTGGGCCGATTTAATGATCCTGGCCGGGAACGTCGCTTACGAATCCATGGGGTTGAAGACCTTCGGATTCGCGTTCGGTCGGGAGGATATCTGGCATCCGGAAAAGGACATTTACTGGGGTGCCGAAAAGGAGTGGCTCGCCCCCAGCGACGAGCGTTACGAAGACGTCGACCGGCCGGATACGATGGAGAATCCGTTGGCGGCCGTGCAGATGGGGCTGATCTATGTGAATCCCGAGGGGGTGAACGGACAACCGGATCCTCTCAAGACGGCGGCCCAGGTCCGGGAAACGTTCGCCCGCATGGCCATGAATGACGAGGAGACCGCAGCGTTGACCGCAGGCGGCCATACCGTCGGCAAGTGTCACGGAAACGGAGATGCGGCGGACCTCGGGCCCGAGCCCGAGGCGGCGGACGTTCACGAGCAAGGTCTAGGCTGGAACAATCACAAGGGACGCGGCATCGGGCGCAATACGGTCACCAGTGGTTTGGAAGGTGCCTGGACTACCCATCCCACCCAGTGGGACGGCGGTTATTTCGACATGCTGCTCGACCACGAGTGGGAGGTCAAAAAGAGCCCGGCGGGAGCCTCTCAGTGGCAGCCCGTCAGCATCGCCGAGGAGGATAAGCCGGTGGATGTGGAAGATCCGTCGATTCGCTACAGTCCGATGATGACGGATGCGGATATGGCCATGAGGGAAGACCCGGTCTACCGGAAAATCATCGAGCGCTTCCGCGAGGATCACGATTATTTCTCGGACACCTTCGCCCGGGCGTGGTTCAAGCTCACCCACCGGGACATGGGGCCCAAGGCCCGCTTCATCGGACCGGAAGTGCCCGATGAAGATCTGATTTGGCAGGATCCCGTGCCGAAGGGCGCTACCGATTACGATGTGGAGGGTCTGAAAGCCCGCATTGGCGGTGCCGGTCTCAGCATTGGAGATGCGGTGGCGACGGCGTGGGACAGTGCGCGGACGTTTCGGGGTTCCGATCTGCGCGGCGGTGCCAACGGAGCGCGGATCCGGCTTTCTCCCCAAAAGGATTGGGAAGGCAACGAGCCCGAGCGTCTTGCGAAAGTTCTGGGGATCCTCGAACCGATCGCTGCGGAATTCGGCGCAAGCGTCGCGGATGCGATTGTTCTGGCCGGAAATTGGGGCGTGGAAGAGGCGGCCAGGAAGGCCGGGTTCGAAATCGAGGTTCCTTTCTCTCCCGGCAGGGGGGACGCCACCGAGGAACAGACCGACGCGGATTCGTTCGAACCTCTCGAACCGCTCCACGACGGTTACCGCAACTGGTTGAAAAAGCACTATGCGGTCCAGCCCGAAGAGCTTTTGCTCGACCGCACGCAACTCATGGGGCTGACCGCTCCGGAAATGACCGTGCTGATGGGTGGCATGAGAGTGATTGGCGCCAATTACGGCGGAGCCAAAGAAGGTGTATTTACGGATCGGGAAGGACAGTTGACCACGGATTTCTTCGTGAATCTTACGGACATGAGCTACGTTTGGGAGCCGACCGGGCGGAACAGCTACAACATCCGCCATCGCAAAACCGGCGAGGTGAAGTGGACGGCAAGCCGGGTGGATCTGGTCTTCGGTTCGAACTCCATTCTCCGCTCGTATGCCGAGGTGTACGCGCAGGATGACAACCGCGAGAAGTTCGCAAAGGATTTCGTTGCGGCCTGGACCAAGGTCATGAACGCGGACCGCTTCGACCTTGCCTGAGATCGGCATTTGGGCCAGGGGTCTTTCATCTGGCTCGCAGTGGGTCGAATTCCCAAAAGGAACTCCGGCTTCAGCCGGAGACGGTCGCGTGGGCGGCTGAAGCCGCCGGTCCG
>CAZBLJ010000246.1:0-3544 GCA_964492605.1 uncultured Puniceicoccaceae bacterium | reverse complement strand
AGCCCAGCAGCACCATACAACCCGGGATTCGGACAAAGGTCCTGGAGCGACTCGGGAAGTAGGATTCGGCGGAGAGTAGACCTTGCTTCTCAAGGCCTCTACAGGGCGGCGAAGTTTGTAGAGGCGTGACGAAGGTCACGGCTGCTCGGAGGATATGGAATTCTGCGGAGGTAGACCTTGCTTCTCAAGGTCTCTACGGGGCGGCGAAGTTTGTAGGCGTGGCGAACGTCACGTCTACCCTGCAAAATACAATGGCAGGCGGGTCGAAATTCTCTAAAAAATTTTATTGCCAAGGTGTTTTTATTTTTTCATTATACAGGAAATGAAAATATCCCTCCCTTTTTTTCTACGCAGTATCACATGGTTAGCCTTGGGTGCCGTGACCGTAATGGGTTCGAAAATTTTTGGAGACGAAGAGAAATTCCCGGAGGAATGGAAAACTCTCGGCGGCCCCACGGGGAAGTTTCATTACATCGGGTTGCCGGAAAAACTGTTGGAGGAGCCGGAACTACTTTGGGATGCTCCGGTTCGCGGCAAGACCTATGCGCCGATCTCCGCCAACAGCGAAATCGTCATCGTCCCCGACCACGATGGTAATACCGACTATTTTCAGGCTTTTGATCCCGAGACGGGGGAATTGCTCTGGGTGCATGAGATTGAGAATGGACGGGAGATGGACTTTGGGGCAAGTCCCCGGGCTATGCCGATCATGATGGGCGACAAAGTGATCGTTTACAACGCATGGGGCATTATCCAGGCACTCGATCTGAGCGATGGTTCTGTCATTTGGGAGGTCGATTCGGTTGAGAAATTTGACGCAGATGTGCCGGTCTGGGGCTATTGTTCGACCCCTCGGATTCTGGAGAAGGGGGTAATCTTCAACCCCGGTGGAAGTGAGGGAGGACTGGTTTGCCTGGACCCGGAGACCGGGGAAACGGTTTGGACCGCTGCGAGTGAACATGCAAACTATGCAGCGCACTTTGTCGGCGAGATACAAGGTGTCCCTCAGGTTATCTTCTACGACGAAGAGTATTTGCGTTCGGTCGATCCGGCCACGGGAGAGCCCCTTTGGGATATCGAGGTTTATGCATCTTCCGGATACATTTGCCCCGAGCCGGTTGTCACTGACGAGGAAAGGCTCCTTTTGGTCGATCAGGATAACGGCACCCGCCTTTACGACATGGCAGAGGGTATGATAGGCGATCTGGCCGCTGAATCCTGGGACATTTACTCGGAGTTGAACACACCGATCCTCCATAAAGGAAAAGCCTATTTTTACTATTACGAAATGGTCGTCGCAAATACCGAGGACCTCGAGATTACTTACCGGAACTCCGAACACACGCCTTTCGCGGCTGCGGCTTTCGTTTATACCTTCCTGGATCCTGTGTCTGATCGCATGCTTTTATACTCGGGAGACGGATCCCTGACCTTGCTCGATGTCTCGGGCGAGGAGCCGGAGATCCTCCAGAGCCTGAAGATCACCGGAGACAGCGAAAACTGCCCGGCTCTGATCGGTAACGTGCTTTATGTGCGCGATGATTACGAGTCCGTGTACGCCTATCGGCTCTGGTGAATCGGTGAGATTTTCGTAAGGCTTAATCCTTATCGGGAGGGAATGTTTTATGGAGGAGTCCCACACCAAGAAATTCTACGACCGCATCAGCAATGCCTACGATCTCATTGCCGATGGAGGAGAGCATGCAGCGCGTGAGCGGGGGTTGGAAGTTCTTGCCCTGAAAGAAGGCGAGTCGGTTTTGGAAGTCGGTTTCGGGACCGGGCATTCATTGGTGGAACTGGCAAAGCAGGCTGGAGAAACGGGTCAAGTGGTGGGGATCGACATCTCTTCGGGGATGGAGAAAGTTGCAGCCAAGAGGCTATCGAAAGCCGGATTCGGTGATCGAGTGAGCCTTCAGGTCGGTCAGGTGCCGCCGATCCCACAAGACGATGCGACTTTTGATGCAGTGATCATGAGCTTTACCCTGGAATTGTTTCCCCTGGAATCCATTCCTGCGGTGTTGAGGGAATGCGCCCGTGTGCTGCGTCCGGATGGCCGCCTCGTTGTGGTCAGTATGGCCACCGTTGAGGATGGTCAGCACGAGAGTGTACTGGAAAAGACCTATGTCTGGATGCACAAGCATTTTCCGCATATTGTGGATTGCCAGCCCATTCCCCTGGAGTACTTGCTGCAGGAAAACGGATTTTCGATTCAGACAGGGGAACGGATGGATTTATTCTCCATGCCCGTCGCTATCGCCGCAGCAGGCAAAGCGGGATAGAATGGGTGCCGCGATAGAATTTCTGGCCCGGGCACACCGGGTCGCAGGATCTGGCACTCCTCTCTGACCTCTTTGCCATCAATGTTTCTATGGAATATCGCAGATAAAGAAGGTACGTAGCCGACATTTATCTCGGTCGGATTTATTCCGGCAGTGCTTCGGCGTCGCCCCAAACCAGGAGGTCACCGTGCGAAGAGGCGATCACGAGGCCGTCCACCATCTCCAAAGTTCCCGTATCGCTCTTGACGCGACTGCGGGAGAGGATTTTCGGTTCGCGCCCGGCACTGACGACGATCAACCATCCTCCGCGGCCATTGACGTAAATCTTGTCGTCCGCGATCATTTGCGATCCTTCCAGTACATAGGATACATCCATATCAAGGCGGTAAACCACCTCACCCGTTTCTGCATCCCAGCAATTGAGAAAACCCTGGCCGTCGGCGCAATAGACCAAGCCGTCTTTGAGACTGGCCGACGATTGGGTGCGAGCCACCTCTCGATCTTCCCAAAGGATCTCCGGCTTTTGCTTCACGTCATCCACCTTCAGACAGAGAAAACGGCCCTGACCTAGCCCAAGGCCGTACGCACGGTCGCGTCCAACGCCGATATAGATGTTCCCATCGTGAAAGACGGGCATGGAAATGATTTCGCACGGACCGGGTTGGGTCTCATGACCGCCGTCCGCGAGCATCTTGAAACTTCGGGAGTAACCGGACCAGTGCTCCCCGTCACGGGCAACCGCCAACTGGGTTCCTGCCTCTTTCTCGGCCTCGTCGTTAAACATGTAAAACCTGGTGGGATCGGTATAATAATCCGGCGGGTATTTGTAATTCAGGCGCTTGTCGAGCGTGTACACCTTTTCGCGGCCGTCGGGATGAACTCGCCACTCCGGCAAGTTGAGGTCCATCTGCCAGTATTCTTCCAGGGTCACGACGGAACCGTCGTCTGACGGGGTGGGAATGCCAAAACAATGGAGAACACCGTAGCCATCGGGGTAAACAACCGCTCGCTCTCCGTTGGCTTCGATCAAGGTCGGAGAGGACCATTCACCGTGGAAAACGATGGGCACATCCATCTGATCACGAGCGATCAGGCTGCCGTCACGGGCATCCAATACCACGAGATGGGGCACATCTCCATACTTCCCATAGGCCTTCGCCCGGCTGCCGATTTCATGGGCCGTCCCCAGCCAGAGTTGATCGCCCACTTTCAGGATGGTGCTGCTGGTCGCGTCCTGCACTTTCAGGTCGAATTCCTGCAAGCTG
>CAZBLJ010000245.1:0-3569 GCA_964492605.1 uncultured Puniceicoccaceae bacterium | reverse complement strand
GTTGCCAAGCTTGAAGGCGGCGGTGCAATTCGTCGCAGCGGTCAGGATCGGCCTCGGAGAGATTTTGAGTTTCCCCAATATCGTCGCGCAAATTGAAAAGCTGGAGCGCACCATCCTCATGGCGTTCCGTCAGCTTCCAATCCCCCATGCGGATAGAAGAACCAGGGGTGCCGCCTTGATCGCCGTAGTGCGGATAATGCCAGAAGATCGCCTCGCGCTGCAATTCGCCTGTGCCTTCGAGAAGAGGTCGCAAATCCTCTCCATCGACCGTTTGCCGATCCGTGAACTTCACATTAGCCGCATTCAATAAGGTCGGATAAAAATCAGGGCTGGAAACCGGCGTGTGAGAAACCATGCCGGGTTTGGTGACGCCGGGCCAGCGGATGCCCTGCGGGACCCGGATCCCGCCGTCCTGCATCCAACCTTTTCCCTCGGCCAGAGGCAGGTTGCAGGTGACCGGGCCGCCAGTGGAGAGGCCGCCGTTGTCCGAAGTAAAAACGACGATGGTGTTATCGGCCTGGCCGAGGTCCTCCACTTTCTGCAGAAGACGCCCGATGTTCTCATCGAGACTCTCCAACATGGCCGCATAATCCGGCCAGCTTTGGCGGACGCGACGCTTGATCAATCGATCCGATTTTTCATCGGTGGGATAGTGATCGGGTCCCTCGACGATGGCGCTATCTTCGATGGCAGCCAGTCCCATCTCCTCGGCCTTTCGCTGATACTTGGCAACCTTTTCTGCCTTCGCCTGAATCGGGGTATGGATACTGTAATACCACATGTTGAGGAAAAACGGTTTTTCCTGATCCCGCTTTTCGAGCAAATCGATGGCCTGATCCGTAAGCCAGTCCGTCAGATAGGTCCCCTCGGGCACATCCACATCTTCCAGACCAGGGATGGACCAGGGGCTGAAGTAGCCGTTTTTCCCTGGGTGTCCAAAATCTGCACCGCCGATGTTGACATCGAATCCGTGATCCTGCGGCAGTGACCCCTCGCCGCCCAGGTGCCATTTTCCGATATGCCAGGTGGCATAGCCCGCATCTCCCAATGCGCGAGCCAGAGAGTATTCGCTCTGAGGCAAATGATCGACATAAGGTGCATCGACGACCTTACCCCGCTTGGGAACCGGGTTGTCCCAGTGAATGTAGTCCGTCACCCCAACGGTTGCCGGGTATTTTCCGGAAAGAATACTGGCCCGCGTGGGCGAGCACACCGGGCAGGCCGCGTAGGCATCGCTGAAGCGCATCCCCTCCCCGATCAACCGGTCGATGTTCGGCGTTTCGTGAAAGGTGCTGCCGTAAGCGGAAAGATCCCGCCAACCGAGGTCGTCAATCAGAATGAAAAGGATATTGGGCTGGGACATGATAGGTGTTTACCTTTACTGGTTGGGAGTGGGCTGCACCATTGCGTTACCATGCCTTCACTTGGCAAAGACCACTGTAGCGGCATCGGTCTTTTCAAGCCAAGCTTCCATCTCTTCTCGCAGCTCTGCAACTTTGTCCGGGAGGGCTTCCGACAAATCATGTTCTTCCTGAATATCTGTCGGCAGATGAAACAGCTCATATTGTTCCGGCAGGTAGCGATGAATCAGTTTCCAATCGCCGCTGGTCCAGACCGTACCCGCGTCGTCGGCATCACCGCGCCCGTGAGGGAAATGAATTCCCAATGTATCGCGGGAAGAGACGCGCGGGTCGGCCAGCGTTGGCCATAGCGATGCAGAGTCAGTCGCCGGCCTATCTACCGAAAGTCCCGCCGCATCGAGCACGGTCGTGTAGAAATCCCGAACGTGAGCCATGGACCCAGTGCGGCCGCCTGCCTGAATCGGGTTGTTTTTCTGCGAAGGGGATTCCGGGGCAGACTTTGCCCATGCCGCAATCATTGGAACCCGGACACCGCCCTCATACAGGCTACCCTTTGTTTCACGCAGAACCGGCTGTCCCAGTGGATTCGCACTTCCGTTGTCGCTTGCGAAAAGGATCAGAGTGTTGTCTGCCACTCCCAGGGCTTCAACCAGATTCATCAGATCTCCCAGTGATTTGTCCATCCCCTCAATCATGGTTGCGTAATCGAGGAAAGCCCCTTCATGCATGGTCGGATAGTTATCCGCAAAGCGCGGATCCGTGGCCCATGGCCAATGCACTGCGTAGTGCGACATATAGAGGAAGAAAGGTGTATCGGAACGGACGGCCTCTTCCACAGCCTTACCCGCCTCCCTTGTCAAAGCCTCAGTCAGGTAAACATCGGAATCCTCGTAATCCTCCAAAGCTGGATAAGGTTCTCCATTCTCTCCGCCATAGGGGGGAACGAAGCTCGCTGGTGACCCTCCGACCGGCTGGCCGATGACCACGTCAAACCCCATTGACTCTGGCATCGCGCCCAAACCACCCGGGATTGCCATGTGACCCTTGCCCGCGTAAATCGTCTCGTAGCCGTCTTCATTGAGGAGTTTAGGCAGCAAAATATCTTCAAAGGACGCATCTAATCCTTTCATGCGCCAGTCCTCGACAGAAGCCCCCTTTCCGGTGTCCGCCCCACGGCGGTTTAAGTAACTGGTCACTCGGTGGCGCGCTGCCGACTGTCCTGTCATCAAAGACACCCTCGTGGGCGAACATACCGGATTGGCATAGCCACGTGTAAATTTCATCCCCTGCGACGCCAGCCGCTCCATATTCGGTGTCCGATAGAATGAATTCATCCGAATGGAACGTGGTTCCCCGTAGAAGTCATATTCATGCGCGGGGTTCACAGCTTCACCGCCAACATAATAAAACGGCAGCGAGGTATCGAACCAGCCCATATCGTCCACCAAAAAGACGATGATGTTTGGCGGCGGGGATGGATCGACCGTCGAAGCAGGCTCTCCGAAAAGCGTTAGCACTGCGGCGCAACATGAGAAAACAGGAATAAAGAATCTCTTCATCATTTTTGTCCGTAATAAGCGTTTTTGCCATGCTTCCGCAGGAAGTGTTTGTCGTGAAGGGCGCTGGGGATGGGTGCTGCTGCGGGATCGAGCAACAGGGTCTCGCGGGCCATCTGGGCGATAGCTTCCAGGGCGTAGGCGGTTTCGACGGCTTTTGCCCCCGACTTCCCCCAGGCGAAGGGACCGTGGTGTCGGACAAGCACGGCGGGGATGTCGAGCGGCTCGATTTGCGCAAAAGTTTCCACGATTACATTGCCGGTCTCCCACTCGTAGGCTTCGTTGATTTCCGCTGCTTCAAGGCTGCGGGTGACCGGGACGGCACCATAAAAATAATCGGCGTGGGTGGTTCCGAAACAGGGAATCTCTCGTCCGGCCTGGGCGAAGGCCACTGCGTGGCGCGAATGCGTGTGGACAACCGAGCGAACGCCACCTCCGCCAAAGGCCTGGAAGAGCCGCCGATGGGTGGGTGTATCCGAAGACGGGCGCAGTTCTCCCTCCACGATTTCGCCCTCCAGATCGACCAGCACCATGTCGGCGGGGGTCAATTGGTCGTAATCGACGCCGCTGGGTTTAATGGCGAAGACCCCGCTGTCGGCATCCAACACGCTGACATTGCCAAAGGTCAGATCGACGAGCCCGGTGGCGGGCA
>CAZBLJ010000244.1:0-3578 GCA_964492605.1 uncultured Puniceicoccaceae bacterium | reverse complement strand
CCGCCCGCTTCTAGAGTCGTCCCCGATGAAGCATCCGCCCCTCTCTTTCCTCCCCCTGATCCTTCTGTTGGCAGCCTGCCAGCCCGATGAAAACAGCGCCGGTCTGATCCCCGAGTCGGAAAGGGCTCCCCAATACGACCGGGTTTCCACATTTCTCGATCTCGGGGGCGTCTTTTACGCCTACATGGACCTTACCGGAGAAATCGACGACATGGGAAAGACACTCAACGAGGCCGTCCAGGCCCTGAAGCAAAGTGCCCCGGATATCCCACCGCTCCCGCTGGATCTGGAAACCTTCCTTTCGACCAGCGGCCTTAGCGGCTTGCAAGCCGTCGGAATGAGTTCGCGGGAAATCGACGAGGGCTACTTCCACAACCGCTCCATCCTTTTCTTCCCCGAAGGAGTCGACGGACTTTTCCGGATTTTCGGAAATACGCCCCGCCCGTTCGATTCCCGCGACCTGGCTCCCTCCGGAGCGGATCTCGTTTTCGAAATGAGCTACGATGCCGTCGCCGTCCGCGACACCCTCCTGGAAATGGTCGACGCCCTGGCGGGGCCGGAAGAGAGGGAAAAGTTCTCCGACGGGCTGTCCGAGCCCGTTCCCGAACTGGGAGACCGCAGCGTCAACGAGCTGATCGATTCGATGGGGAATCGACTGATCGTGATTTTCGAGTTTGTCGATGACGGCCAGGAGGTTTTCTACGGCCCCGGGCTTTCCCTCCCACCAATCGAATTCCTGATCGGCATCGATGGTGCGACCGATCTCCTTTCCTCCCTGCGCCCGACCATCGAAAGCGAGCCCGACCTTGAATGGAAGGACACCGACCAAGGATTCGAAATCACCCTTACCGGCCCCCTCCCCCCCTCCATGGGGAACCATTCTCCGATCCTGATTGCGGACACGACGACGGGCAGAACCCTC
This sequence comes from uncultured Puniceicoccaceae bacterium, assembly GCA_964492605.1. Lineage (GTDB taxonomy): Bacteria > Verrucomicrobiota > Verrucomicrobiia > Opitutales > Puniceicoccaceae > Puniceicoccus. The sequence goes on along the minus strand of CAZBLJ010000244.1, from coordinate 2,656 downwards.
CTCGCAACCTCACGCGACTATCTCGAGACCTCGCTGGCGTCCGGAGACAAACTCAAGAACACGGATGAGTTTAGAAGAGCCGCGAACTTCCTCCCCCAGGAAGGCGTTTCCCTCTTCTATATTTCTCCAGGACTGTTCGAACCGTTTCGCACCGCCTTTGCATCCGGGATGAAATCCAGTCCGGCTCCCGTGGATGACCGTGTCGTCTCATGGGTGGACGACCTGTTTTTCTCCGCATTACGGCAGCCTGCGGCCTCCGTAACGACCGTCGGACCCGAGGGCATCTACTCCGCCTCGAATTCGGCGAGTTCTCATCGGACTACGGTGGCCACCCTGGCGGCCCAGCCCTTCGCATTCATCGGGCTGGGGGCGGCCCTGGCAATTCCCGCCTTCCAGAGTTTCGGTAATTGATCAAGAACCCCAAACACCGTTCCCATCCCGTTTTCCTCCCATCCCGTTTCCCTCATGCACAAGACATCGATCCTCTTCGTTTCCGCACTGATCCTCTTATCCGGTTGTCAGCCGGAAAAGAACCCCGCAGGCCTTCTGCCCAAGGCGGATCGCGCTCCCCATTTCGACGAAACCGCGGCCTTTCTCGAACTGGGGGGAGTTTTCTACGGCTTCATGGACATCACCGACCAGATCGCCGATCTGGGAGATACCCTCACGGAAATCGCCACCGCGATCAAGGAGACCACCCCCGGAGCACCTCCCTTGCCGTTGGATTTCTCCAGATTCTTCTCCGCCAGCGGACTCTCCGGGCTGCAAGCCATCGGCATGAGTTCCCGGCAGCTCGAGGAGGATTATTTCCACAACCGAACGATATTCTTGCTCCCCGAAGGAGTCAGCGGACTCTTCGCGGTATTCGGCGATACCTCGCATGACTTCGATGCGCCGGGGCTCGCGCCGGCGGGGAGCGACCTTGTCGTGGAGATGGACTATCGTCCGGTTGTCTTGCGCGATACGATCCTCGAAATGGCGGCTGCCCTGGCCGGGCCCTTCGGAAGCGGTGCCCTGGCATCCCAGCTCTCGAGGGGCCTCCCCCAACTCGGCGGCCGCACCGCCAACCAATTGATCGAAGCGATGGGGTCGCGCCTCATGATCATCCTCGAACTGACAGAGGACGGAAAAGAGATTTCCCTCTCGCCCGATTTTTCGATCCCCGAGATGCAGATCGCGGTTGGCGTCGACGGGATCACGGACCTTCTCTCCTCCGCACGCCAGGCCATCGAATCCCAGCCGGGACTTACCTGGAGCGACACCGATACCGGCTTCGAGATCACATCCGAGGAGCCCCCTCCTCCTCCCTTTGACATCTTCGAACCGGTCGTGGTTGCGAACACCGGAGAAGATCGTGTTTTCCTCGCAACAACCCGCGACTTTTTGGACCGCTGCCTGGGTTCCGGGGAAAAACTCGAAGACACCGAGGCGTTCGCCCGTGCGACCGAATCCCTCCCCGAAGAGGGGATCAGCTTCAGTTTCGTGTCGCCGGAATTTTTCGCACCGTTCCGCGAATTTCTCGTCGCGGCGATGAAGGAGGAGCCCGACCCAATCCCGGAGGAATTGGCCGAAGCGATCGCTGGGTGGAGTTTTCCGGAAATCCCCCGCCCTCTTGCCGCCGTCACCAGCGTCGAGCCCAACGGCCTGTTCGCCGCATCCAACGCCCCGAACTCCCACCGGACCACCGTCGTCAGTCTTGCGGTCCAACCCGTCGCCATTCTCAGCGCCATGGCGATACCCGCTTTTCAAAAAGTCCGCGGGAATGCACAGCAGAAAACGGTGCTGATCAATCTCCGGCAGATCGCCTCCGCCGGCCAGCAATACCTGCTGGAGGAGGGAGCCACCAGCGTCACCTACTCGGAACTGGTCGGCGAATATTTCCCGCCCATCGAACCGGTCGCCGGAGAAGACTATACCGGCCTCGTCGTAAAGATATCCGGCACCCTGACCGTCACCTTACGAAACGGGGAAACCGTCGAATACTCTTACTGACCCGAGTGCGATTTTTCCGCCTTTTCCAACTTCGGGCGGATGACGAATTGGCAATAGGGGGCACCGGGATTGTTCCGGAAATAATCCTGATGATAGGCCTCCGCCGAATAGAAGGTTTCCAGCGGGGCGATCTCGGTCACGATCGGGGCGTGGAAATGCTTCTCCGCCGCCCGTAGCGACTCCTCCGCCGCCACACGCTGCTCCTCGTCGCAGAACAGGATGATGGAGCGATACTGCGTGCCCACATCGTTTCCCTGGCGGTCACGGGTAGTCGGATCGTGAAACTGCCAGAAGCGATCCAGAAGGGAAGCAAGCGATACCTGCTCGGGGTCGAAGGTCACCTCGACCACCTCGGCGTGTCCCGTTGTGCCGGAACACACCGATTCGTAATCAGGGTCTTCGGTCTCTCCTCCCGCGTAACCGGAGGTCACCCGTAGAACACCCGGAACCGACTGGTAAAGAGCCTCCAGGCACCAGAAACAACCTCCGCCCAAAACAATAGATTCGCTTTTCGCCATAAATTTCTCCCCGGAAGCTCTCCCGAAACCGGACGAATGCAACCTCCCGACCGGAAATCTTTTCGCCCGCCCGCCCGGTCGGATGGCCGTTTTCCGTATCGGAAGGTGATTCCGAACGCACGGCGGCTGGGACAGCCGCCCTCCCA
>CAZBLJ010000243.1:0-3641 GCA_964492605.1 uncultured Puniceicoccaceae bacterium | reverse complement strand
ACCCCACGACACCGGAAGCCCCACCCGCTACGGCAACCCCACTCCCCCTCCGAAGAGAATCGGAGGGTAGAACCCACCGAGTACTTCTCGTAACCCACCGCATACACACACCAAAACATGAATTGCATTTGTATTAAGATCCAGTGATTTGCCTTTTTTCCCCGCCTGTCCTATCAAGAGAGTTTGGTACTCAGCTAAGCTATTCACTTTCGGCTTTCCCTTCGCTTCAGATTTAAAATGTTCTACATCCGTTTATCTCTCCTGCTACTTCTACCCACGATGCTTCTTGCTCCATCGCTTTCCGCCCAGCGTGTCTTTGTCCTGGCCGGACAATCCAACATGGTGGGGCGGGGTGATGTGAACGACTTGGTGGCTCCCTACGACAGTGCCCAGGCGGACGTAAAAATCTGGAGCACCTATTCGAATGACTGGGCAACCCTTTCCCCGGGCAACAACGACCATGGCCCGGAGCTGTCCATCGGCCGTGCGCTGGCCGACCACTTCGGCGAAACGATCTACCTGATCAAATGGGCCGAGGGCGGTTCCAGCCTGGCATCGGATCCTTCCCGTCCGGACAAGAGTTGGGATCCTGCCACGGGCAATCTTTACGGAGAATTGGAATCCCGGGTGACCGCGGCTCTGACCAACCTGGGCGCGGGGGCCACGGTGGATGCCTTTTTCTGGATGCAGGGGGAGGCCGACTCCAAGGACGAGGCCAACGCCAACGCTTACCTGACGAACTTTCAGAATCTGATCGCACTCGCCAAATCCGATTTCAATTCGCCGGACATGGCCGTCGTTCTGGGGAGGGTCAACGGTCGTCTCTACCCGAACGCAACTTTCGGAGATAAATACGAGTTCGTGGATACCGTCCAGGCCGCGCACGAGGGGGCCGCTGAGACCCTCTCCCGGACCGCGTGGGTGGATACCGATAATCTCGGTCTCAACGATGACGACTTGCACTTTAGCTCGGCCGGGCAGATCGACCTCGGCAATGCCATGGCGCAGGCCTTTATCGACCTCGAAACGCCCCCATTCAGCTATACGGTCGAGCGTTTGAACAATGGCCAGCCCATCATCGACGAGGCGATGTTTGAGGCAGCGGGCATCGGGGGCGACGGGGGTAACATCAACGGTCCTTCCCTGATCAAAGTGCCCGACTGGATCGCCCCGGAGAACCGCGCCGACCCTGCCGCCAACTACTACCTTTACTTCGGCCACCACGGCGGCAAATACATCCGCATGGCCTGGGCGGAAGAGATAACCGGCCCCTACCACTTTTACCGGATGGAGTCCTCCATTCCCGAGGGCGACCGCGGGGTCTATGGCTTGCCAGGACCCGATTATGAGATTGAGGTTCAAACCAGTAATCCCGACCAGAGGATCGACATCTATGGGCACCTCGCCTCTCCGCGGGTGTATGTGGATGACGTGAATCAGCGGCTAGTTCTGTTTTTCCACGCGCCGTCCGGAGTGTATGAATCACCCGGCTCGACCAATCGCAGTTTCAAGGGCCAACTTACCCTGCTCACCACGTCGACGGATGGATTGGATTTCCGGGGCAATCTGAAGCCCATCCGCCTGGGGCGCTCGTATTTCCACGTTTGGGAGCATGACGGCCGCGCGTATGCTTTTGCCAACGATGGAATGTTCTACCTCTCGCCGGAGGGTTCCACCATTGCGAACGACGGCTGGTGGACGGCTCCGTCCGATTACGACCACCATCACAACCACGTCAACCACCCGCGCGAGGACTCGATCTGGCGGCGCATCGAACCCGGTCCCCTGCGGGCGGCCTACGATGCCGATCCAGATGAGCACATCAACGATCCCCGGCACTCCGCCACCCGTAAAGTTGGGGACGAACTGCACATTTTTTACACCTGCCGCAATGATGGGCCCGAGGTCATCTGGATGAATAAGATGGATCTATCCGGCGATTGGAGCACGTGGGAGGTTTCCTGGCCGCCCGTAGAAATCCTCCGCCCGGAGTTGGACTGGGAGGGTGCCAACTACCCCCCCGACCCTTCTACGACCGGGGGAGCTACGGGCGTGAATCAACTCCGCGATCCATTCGTGTATGAAGAAAACGGCCGTATCTACCTTTTTTACACCGGGGCCGGGGAGGAGGCCATCGGTCTGGCCGAGCTGATCCCGAATCAAGGCGGTACCTGGGTAACGTTTTAAAAACATCCAAAAGTAGTCGAGGGGTTCTACCCCACGACCCGGGCAACACCCACCCCGCAACCGAAGAGAATCGGAGGGTAGAACCCACCGAGTACTTCTCTGTTATCCCCGTGGGTCAATCGAAGAGTGCCGAGGTTCCCGCGAAGGGCACGGCTTCGAAGCACTCGTTTTGGGGCGCGATATCGCCGGCGTAAACGACGCAGCCTTTCCCGGCGTCGGGAACCAGCCGTTGGAATCCCTCGATCCTCTTGGTGAACTCCGGCTGCCAGGTCATCGCCGACTTGATCTCGACCGGAATCAGTCGGGGGCGACGGTCATAGAGAAGATCTACCTCGTTGCCGCTCGAATCCCGCCAATAGTAAAGCCGGGGTTCGCCCCCCTGGTGAATGCGCGCCTTGAGTGCTTCGGCAACAATCATGTTCTCGAACAAATTCCCGTGAAGCGGGTCGCGGGCCGCCATCGCGGGCGAATCGATGCCCAGGAGCCAGCTCGCCAACCCCGGCTCGACGAAATATAGCTTCGGACTTTTGATCAGCCGCTTGCCGAAGTTCCGGTAGTAGGGCTGCAGCCGGAAGACGATATAAGAAGCCTCCAGCACAGAAAGCCATTCCTTGAGGGTGGTTCCGCTGACCCCGGTGTCGGAACCGAGAGAGCTGAGATTGACCGGTTGGCCGACCCGACCCGCCAAAAGCCGGATAAAGTTCTCAAATGCACCCAGATTGCGGATCTCAAGAAGTTGGCGCACATCCCGCTCGACATAGGTTCGGAAATAGTTCGCGTAGGCCTGTCCGGGGTCCAGTTGCCGGTCGTAGATTCGCGGGAGGAATCCCCGGTAAAGAAGGTCGTTCTTGTCCACGGACAAACCCGCTTCGAGGAGTTCTCGAATCGAAAACGGAAGCAATCGCAGGAGTGCCGTCCGTCCAGCAAGGGATTGTGTGATCGCCTCGTGCAGTTGGAACTGGTGGCTTCCCGTCAGGATATACGCGCCGGTCTCCCGGCTTTCATCGACGCGAACCTGAATCCATGAAAGTAGCTCTGGCACCCGCTGCACCTCGTCGAGAATGACGGGCGGGGGATGCAAGGCGAAAAACTGCTTTGGATCCTCCAAGGCCAGTCGGCGCGTCTCCGGGTTCTCCAAATTGCAGTATCCATGATCATCGAAAACCGAACGTACCAAAGTCGTTTTACCCGACTGTCGCGGCCCCGTCACCGTAACGACAGGATACTGCCCGGCCATGGCTTCTAAAACGGGGGCGAGTTGCCGACGAATCATACCACCGGGAATGCCTCATGGTTTTGCAAAAGTCAAGTAGAACTTGATATTTGCAGTGAACAAAAGAAAATTTCAGTGAATCTCGCCCCCAACAAGTAGTCGAGGGGTTCTACCCCACGACACCGGGCAACACCCACCCCGCAACCGAAGAGAATCGGCGGGTAGAACCCACCGAGTACTT
>CAZBLJ010000242.1:0-3691 GCA_964492605.1 uncultured Puniceicoccaceae bacterium | reverse complement strand
GGCACCATTTTCGCACCGAGGGTGTCGGAGCCTTTGATCACGATCGTATCGGCCGAAACCGATGCACTCAGGAGGCTTGCTGCCAAGCCGACCGTGGAGAGGAGTTTTGTTTTCTTGTTCATATATTTTTTGATGGTTGTTTTCGAGTATCGAAGAGTCGGTGAAATCCGACCGGGAACTTGATTGACCAGCGTTCCCGTCGAAACAAGGGCAAATCCCACGGCGACTGTTACATTACCGTAACAGCCCGTTTCTCGCATTCCCGACACTCGACCACTCCTCCATTAGACATTCAAATCACTGAATTCCAATGGCTTATAGGATGACAAGACAGGGTGCCACCCGCCTTTCCAAACCGTCCGGAACCGGAGGAGCCTTTACGAGATCTTATTCTCGGCGGACGCAATCTTCTCCTCGACCGTATCGAACCTGGTGAAGATTTCCTCGCGGAACTTCTCGAGATCCGCCAATGTCTCGGGCCGAAAATCGGTTATCGATTTCGAGATCCCGGCCATCTCTTCCTCGATGGTGCTGGCCTCTTTGCGGGCTTCGTGCTCCACGTCGTCGTGACGCATCATCGACTCGCTTTTGACCCGCCCCAAGCGGTTCGCGAGCAGGGCCCGGCGGGTGTGCAACTCCCCGATGAGAAAAACCTTTTTCTCGAATAATTCCTGTCGGGATTCCTTTTCCCGAATATTTTCCTGAAGTTCTTCTTCTACGTTTTCATCCATCCGAATCGGCCTCCTTTATTGTACTCGAAAAGATGCGGCACCCGCCCTCGTCGGCACGAAGGTCTCCCCGCCACGTTCGACTTCGAGATTTTCCCCCTGGGTGAAGCTGACAAGCACTTCGCCGTCCACCTGGAAGGTCCGGCTGTCCCCGTCCGCGAGCGACACGCGGCCAATCAATTCATCCGTCGCCGTGCTCTTGAGTTGCACCCAGGTGGGACCGCCGGTGGCCCGGATCGTGATCTCGGTGTCCTCCACCGGAGGAGCCACCGGATCCGTTCCACCGACAATTTCGGTTTGATTGGTTCCACTATTCAGATCGGTATTGGTTTCCTCCTCCTTTTCATCCCCTCCCAAAATTACCTTGAGCAAGGCGATGAAGAGCACGACCACCACTGTGGCAAGACCGACAATCACGCCGACCTTCAGGTAAAACGTCCGGTCGAGGGAATCCCCGGTCTCCTGCAAATCGTCGAATTCGTTTTCGGCCTGCGCGGACGAGCGCAAAGAAGGCATGCGTACGGACGGGATCTTCCATCCGGACTTCTCCTGGGGCGAACCTCCGTCATCCACCGACACCGCTTTCGGCCCTTCGCCGGGCTCCCCGGAATGACGGCGGCGGGACTTCAGATCCATCTGGCCAAAGGAGGGACGCACATCGCTTCGACCGGAAAAAGCCTGGTGGCGATTCTGGCGCGCCTTCACTTCCGCGGAGCAGGCCTCCGGATCTTCCCCGAGATAACGCGCATAAATTTTCACGAATCCCCGCTGGTAAATCGCCGGGAGCGGGATATCGAAATCGTCGCCCTCGAACTGCGACAGATACTCCATCCGGATCTTCGTCGCCTCGGAAGCTTCCCGAATCGAAACACCTTTGCGCTTACGGGCCTCTTCAAGGCGACTTCCCAGAGTATCCATACCGTTTTCTGCCATCTTGCAAAACATTGGTGGCCCCGCAGGCGGGGCGCAAAACAAAAATCCTGGCGAAAATCCGGATCTCCAGGGGCCTTTCATCTGTTTTTCGGTGGGCGGATTTCCAGAAGGAACTCCACCTCGTGACCGTCGTAGCCCGGAGGGCGAAGTCGGTTCAGGCGGAGATGGGCCCCGAGGTCAGACCTTTTCAATCGCCAGCATGACGGAACTGAGGCCACTGCCGATTCCCAGAAGCGCCACCCGGCCTCTCTCGGGCAGGGCACCGGTTTCCTCCGCGATCGACAATGTGACCGGACAGGCGACGGACCCCACGTTTCCGAGAAAAGGATAGGTCGGAAAATCGAGATCCGGGTCGATACCGAGTCCCTCATGCAGCCGCCTTTGGTGGGTCTTCCCGACCTGATGGGTAATGAGCCGGTCGAACGGCTTTCCCGAAGGATCGGCCGTTTTGAATTTCTCCCAGGTTTGTCCGGCCAACCCGATTCCGGCTTCCAGAAGAGCCTCCGAATCGGTCTGCATGACCAGGCTTCCGCCGGCCGCGCTATCCCCCTCGCAGAGATGGGAAAAGGAACCGTCCGTGCCGACCACCGCATATTCAAGATCGGCGAACCCTTCCTTCGGAATGAGTTCTCTATCGCAAAGGATCATCCCCACGGCGCCGCAGCCGATCGTCAAATTTGCGAAAAACGGCTTGATCGACCGTCGGTCGAATTCTCCCTCCAGAAGGGTTTTCAAAGTTCCCTCCAGAAGCGGTCGGCCATTCTCTCCGGCTACGACAAGAGCGGTGCGGATCATGCCGGAATCAATCATTCCACCCGCCACAGCCATGGCATTGAGAAATCCCAGACAAGCGTTTGAGAGATCGAAAATCTGTGTGTCACGGGACAACCCCAGACCCTTGTGGACATAGGCGGCGGTGGCCGGTTCAAGCCGATCCCTGGAAACAGCGGCATGAATCAGAAGATCGATCCCGGGCAATTCGGGTGCCGCCGCCAAGACCGCTTTACCCGCCCCGATACTGGCCTCGGACGGACGCGTTCCTTCCGCCCAGATTCGCCGCGACCGAATGCCGGTCATCAGCTCCAGGCGTCCGAAAGGAAGGTGCAGACGTTCGTAGAGGGGAGATAACCTGTCCTCGATCTGGCTGGAGGTCAGTTCCTCCTTGGGCAATGAATGCGCAACGGCGGCGATTCGCGTCTTGTTAAACTGGATCATTCCGCATCGTCCGTTGGACCAGCTCCCGGTCAAAGTAATTCGAATCCATCCCTGCATTAACCACGATCCCCTGCCCGTTGATTCCCGATGAAGCCGGGCTCAAAAGGAACACGGCGGTATCGGCCACCTCCTTCGTCGAAACGGCTCTCTTCCGAAGCGTCATCTTTTCGGCGTAGAGATAATTTTCCAGATAGCCGGGAATGCCTGCCGAGGCACTCGTTTTCAACGGACCGGAATTCACCGTATTGAATCGAACCTCCGAGAACCCGCTGAAGGACTTTGCCAGATTCCGACTGATGGCTTCCAGAGACGCCTTAACCGGCCCCATATATCCGTAGTTCTCGGCCGTAAGTTCCGTCGTAGAAATCCCGATGGATACGACGGAAGCGTCCGGCTTCAGCAACTCCCGAAATGCATCGGCGATCTCCGCCAACGAAAACGCGGAAATCTGGGTCGCTTGAAGGAACTGCCTCCGATGGGTCTCGTGGAAAGGCCGAAACCCCTCGCTATAATCGGCGAAAGCAATGGAATGGACGATCCCGTCCAACGGTCCCGTGGAAGAAACCTCCGAAGCCAACCGCCCAACGTCTCCCTCCTCCTCCACATCACAAACAAAACACGGCCGATCCCCCAGAAGCTTGCGAAGACTCTCCCGCCGCTTATCAGACCGCACGCTGTAAACAACCAAGGCCCCCACCTCCTCAAGCCTCCGCCCGATGGCCCAGGCAACACTCTTCCGATTCGCCACACCGAAAACCAAAAACCGCCGCCCCTCCAAATTCAAAAAACTCATCCCAAAACCCTGCCCACCCACG
>CAZBLJ010000241.1:0-3695 GCA_964492605.1 uncultured Puniceicoccaceae bacterium | reverse complement strand
GGGCCTGGTCATAATCGGCGAGGCTGAAGGTGCGGTTGATCACCGGAACCTGCTGGAGCCACGGATACGCGATCCCGTCGAGATCCCAGATGTGCAGGTGAGGGTCGATGATTGGGGTGTTCATCATGAGCGTTTCGTTTTGGGGTTGGAGTCACTGAGCGGGTCGAGAAGCTGGATCACGTGCTTCACGTGAAAAGGGTGATTCAGGAAACTGCGGGCGGTGTTCCACTGCATCATACAGACGTGGTTTGCAGTGGCAAGAATAGTTACCTGTTCCTCGGGTTGCTGATCGATGAAGGCGGCTTTGCCTTTGAGGATCTCGCGGGCGTTCTCCGGTTTCCGCAGGTTGTAAACGCCGCCGGAACCACAGCAATCACGGGCGCAGGGTGCGTGTTCCCAATCGTAGCCCGTGGCGTCGAGGACGTTCTTTGGGATGCCGGGAGCCTTTTGGCCGTGCACGAGGTGGCAGGGCAGATCGACGTAAACCTTCTGATGAAGCGGACGTTGCGGGCGACTTTTGACGCCGATCTCCCCGAGGAACCCCAGCACATCCCGCACCGGCGGTTTCCCCTCCAGGGCTTTCCCCAGGGCCAGGCCACAGCCCGCGCTGTTGCTGACGGCGATCTCCACGCCCGCTTCGCGAAACGCGCGGCGATTCCGCTCGAACATCTCTTCCACCCCGGCCATCCCGGTGTGCTCATGAAACGCCCCGCAGCAGCCTTGGTCTTCGGGAATGACCACGCGCACGTTGTTCTCGATAAGGACCCGGACGGTCGCGAAGTTGATCTCGCGGAAGAGTGCCTCCATCAGGCAGCCCGTCAGCAGCGCGACCGTGGGTCCCGTCGGGTTCTTCTCCCCCATCAATCGCCGCGCGTAGTCCGCAGTGGACACCGCGACCGGCGGTTTTCCGCGAAAAACCATCGGGTGAGGGAGCGCGGCGAGATTCCGCACCGCCCGGGCCGGGGCGAGCGCCAGGTTGAACAGCCCCGGTTTTTTGACGGCGGCTCCCGCCGCCCGAAGGTGCCAGGGGATCTTCGCACGACCGGCGGATTCCTGCTCGTGCCGGGCCTGTTCCAGCAGGTGGGCGTACGGCACGTTGGCGGGGCAAACGCTTTCGCAGGCAAGGCAGCCAACGCATTCGTCGGTGTAAAAGTCCGTCCATTGATCCGGTTCCAGCCGGCCCTCCTCCATCGCCCGCCAGAGCAGGAGCCGACCGCGGGGTGAGTTGGCTTCGTCGCCGGTCAACCGGTAAGTGGGGCAGTCTTCCAGGCACAACCCGCAATGCACGCAAGCCCGCAGCGGGTCGTCCATCTGCGACTTGAGCTTCAGCGACGGGACCGCCCCGTGTTGTTCCTCTTTCACAGGTTCCGCCATGCGTCCTCCAACGTTGTACTCCAGGGCGTTTCACTTTCGTCCGGTGTCTGTGGCAGGCCCAGAATGTGCCCGCCCTGGCCCTCGACGTGCTCGCGAAGATTCCTCAACCCGTCATCGTCCGGTTCCCGCCCCGGATAAACCAGCAGCACCCCGTTCAGAGGCAGTGCACGAATCTGCCCGCCCAGGCTTTCCTGACACTCCCCCGCCAGTGTCCCCACCCGGCCCGGCAGGGACTTGATCGAGAATCGCGGCAGGCCCGGGATCGTCTCCGCGGATTCTGCTGAAAACTCTGCGCCGCCAGATTCGGCGACCTTTGAGAAGAACTCGGCGAACTTCCGGCTTTCGCCCGCCAGACAATCCACCGTTACCCCGAGCCAGGGTTCTTCATCGGAAAAGACCCACTCCACCGCATCGATCCAGTGATTCCAGGACGAACCCCGCAACGTTTTCACGACGTTTGCGAGTGCTTCGGCATCGCCGCGGAAGATCCCCTGGAAAGTCTCTCCGGCCAACGGGCGCAAGCGCAAGACATACTCGGCGGCCTGCCCGTAGCGGTCGTCGGCATGCAGCAGGAACCGCAGCAGGTCGTAGCCGGTTGCCGATTTGATGACCCGCTCGCCGACCCGCACCCGGCGTCCGCCGGGCAGGTTCCAGTTCATCCCCGGCACATTGTCCACAACAGCGCCGAACCGGGCCGAAGCAGGCGCATAATCCATGATCGCAAAGTGCTCGCGCAGGGTTCGCTGCGGGTCGAGGAACAGCGGGAACCGCAACCCATGCCTGGCCGCCTCCCGATTGACTTCCGCCACACTGGTTTCCGCCGGGAAAAGCCCCACCATATCCACCGGATCAAGAAACGGCCGGAACAGACGGGTCTCCGGGTCGATCACACTCGCGGTGCCGGTGCTCATGCCAGCCTCCTTTCCGGAAACATTTTGAGAGGGTTCAGGCGATTGCCGGGGTTGAAAGCCGCGGAGACCGCAAGTTGCATGGCTGTGCCAGTGGGGCCGAAGTGCACCGGCATATAGCCCATTTTATCATTTCCAATGCCGTGCTCACCGGAGAGTGTGCCGCCCACCTCGCTGACCTTCTTCATGAGCGCCTTGCTGATCGCCTCAACCCGTTCCAGTTCGCCGGGCCGAGATTCATCGAACAGGAAATTCGGGTGCAAATTGCCGTCGCCGGCGTGCATGATCGTCACGACCGGGACGCCTGCCGCATCCGCTTGCTCATAGATAAAACGCAGCACCTCACTCAGGGCGGACTTGGGGATCACCGCATCCTGCACCAGAAAGCTCGGACTCACCTGCCCAAGCAGGCCTCCCTGCACTTTCCGGGCGCGCCAGAGGGCCGTGCGTTCGTCATCACGATCACTCCACCGGGGATCCTCCGATCCGCACTCACGCAACAAACCGGCGATGGCGTCCACCCGTCCGTCCACCAGCTCCGGCGGCCCATCAATCTCCGTGAGAATCATGAACGATCCCTTCGGCAAACCCACCCGCATCGGGCTGTTCTCGATCATGTCCACACAACGCGGGTCCATGAACTCGATCGCCGCCGGGCAGGAGGGATGCCGGGACAGACGACGCACCGCCTCACTCGCGCCTTCCAAACTCGGGAACGTCGCGCGGAACGTCCACACCTTCTCCGGGCGCGGAATCACCCGCAGCCAGAACCGCGTGAAAGCGCCAAGCGTTCCCTCCGAACCCACAAACAGCCGTTTCCAGTCATCCCGCCACGGCCCGCGTCCGCCCGCCGGTCCGCCAAAACGCATCACGCGGCCATCGGTCAATACCACTTCCACGCCCAGTACATAGTTGCCGGTCACGCCGTAGCGGAAACAGTGAATGCCGCCCGCGTTCATCGCCACGTTGCCGCCCAGCGTGCAGACCGTGCCAGTCGATGGGTCGGGTGGATAATATAGCCCCAGCGGGGCCAAAACGGCATCCAACTGGTTCAGCACCACTCCGCTTTCCACCACCGCGTAGCCCTCCTCCGCATTGATCTCCTGGATGTTCCGCAGCTTCGAAAGATGGACGACCACACCACCCGCCGCCGCCACCGGCCCGCCGGAGAGGGACGTGCCGGCACCGCGAACCGTGTAAGGCACGGCGGCTTCCCGCAACGTCTTCACCAGCGCCACCAGTTCCTCCGCGTTCCCGGGAATGACCACCATCTCCGGAGTGAACCGTTTGAACGTGAGCGCATCCGCCTCGTAAACAGCCATCTGCGCCCGCTGCGTCAGCACACGACCCGAAGGCGTGGCCGCCGCAAGTCGCTTCTGAAGGTTAAGGATGTCACCGGGGAGTTGTGGCACG
>CAZBLJ010000240.1:0-3708 GCA_964492605.1 uncultured Puniceicoccaceae bacterium | reverse complement strand
CCCTTGTCCACGCTCTCGAGGATTGCGGGTTGCATTGCGGCGGAGGTCGGGCTAGCGCTTTGAAGCTTCATGAAAATCCTTATTGCCGACAAAATCTCTCCCTCCGGGGTCGAATTTCTCCGAAGTCAGGACGACTGCGAGGTCGTTGAAGCCTATGGTTCTTCGCCCGAAAAAGTGCTTGAGCTGGTCAAGGACGTGGACGCGGTTGCCGTCCGCTCCGAGACGAAGATCACCGCAGAGGTGATTGCCGCCGCGCCGAAGTTGAAGGTCGTGGGTCGCGCCGGGGTCGGTGTGGACAACATCGACATCGAGGCGGCGACCGACCGGGGCATCATCGTGATGAATACCCCCGGGGGAAATACCATCGCCACCGCCGAGCTTACGTTTACCCACCTTCTGGCCGGGACTCGTCCGATCGCGAAGGCGGACCGCTCCATGAAGGAGGGTCGCTGGGACCGTAAGATCCTCTCGGGGACGGAACTCTTCGAGAAGACGCTCGGGGTCTGCGGGATGGGGCGGATCGGCAGCGAGGTCGCCAAACGGGCGCTCGCTTTCGGCATGAAGGTTCTCGCCTACGATCCGTTTCTGACCCATAGCCGGGCCGAGTCCCTGGGAGTGGAGATGGCGGACCTCGACAAGCTGTGCAGGAACGCCGACTACATCACGGTGCACATGCCGATGACGGATGAGACCAGGCACATGATCGACTCCGCGGCCATTGCGAAGATGAAAGATGGTGTGCGGCTGTTCAATTGCGCGCGCGGAGGCATCATCGACGAGACGGCGCTGATCGAGGGGCTGAAGAGCGGGAAGGTCGCCGCCGCCGGTCTCGACGTTTACGAGAGCGAGCCGCTGGCGGAGGACAGTGAGCTGAGGAAGATGGACGAGGTCGTCCTGACGCCGCATCTCGGTGCCTCCACCAAAGAGGCACAGGAAAACGTGGGGGTGGAAATCGCCCAGAACCTGTACGATACTCTCAAGGGCGGGGTGGTGCGCAATGCCATCAACATGCCGACGGTCGACCCGCGCGATTTGAAGGTGCTCTCCCCTTATCTGGCGCTTGGAGAGGCCATGGGGACTTTCGTGCAGCAATTGAGCAGCGGAACCGTGGAAAAACTGAAGATCACCTATTACGGCCGGATCGTCGAGCTGGACGCCCTCCCGCTCTCCCGCGCCATCCAGCGCGGGTACCTCCGCCATATCAGCGGCGGGAAGGTCAACGACGTCAATGCTCCCAAGAAGCTTGCCAGCCTCGGCGTCGAGGTCGACGTGACCAAGAGCAACAAGGACTGCGGCTACACGGAATTGATCGAAGTGGTCGCCATCGAGGATTCCGGAAAAGAACGGAGCGCCCGCGGTTGTCTCTTCGGGCCGGTGCAGGAACCGCGGATCGTCGCCATCGACGGGCACGGCCTGGAGGTCAATATCTCGGGAACGCTTCTCGTGCTGAAGAACCGGGATGTACCGGGGATCGTCGGCTTCATCGGGACGGCCCTCGACAAAGACGGAGTGAATATCGCCAACCTCTCCCTGAGCCGGGATCGCGGTATGGGATTCGCCATCAGCGTCTTCGAATTGGATAGCGCACCGTCCCCGGAAACCCGTCGGGCGATCAGCGAGCACGAAGGGATCGAGAAGTTCAAGGTCATCCAGCTCTGAGCGGGTCGGTGGGCGAAACAAGGTGCAGGCATCGGGCGGCTCCACGGGAGCTTGAGACCATCGGGGCGTCATGATGTTGCCGATCGTTCTCTCCTTGCTGGCCGGGTACCTGCTCGGGTCCGTATCCTTTGCGGTATGCGTCGCCAGGGCCAGGGGCGTCGATATCTTTGCGCAGGGGAGCGGGAATCCGGGTGCGACGAACGTCAAGCGGGTGCTGGGGCGGAAAGCCGGCAACTTCGTGTTCGTTCTGGATTTTCTGAAAGGAACGGTTGCCGCGGTGATCGGGCTCTGGCTGGCGGCGGATCCCGGAGGCATCGCCGGCGCGGCCGGTGCGGTGGCGGGCCACAGCTGCTCCGTCTTTCTCGGATTCCGCGGAGGAAAGGGCGTGGCCGTGACCATGGGTGCCCTGCTGGCCCTGCTGCCGCTGGTGCTCCTTGCCGGACTCCTTGTCTGGCTGGCCGTCTTCTTCACCACGCGAATCGTCTCTCTCGCCTCGGTCCTGTTCGCCGTCGCCCTGCCGCTCGCCGCCTGCCTGTTGCGGTATGGTTTCGCGGACGGGGAAAAGGGCGGCGGGCCGGGAGGCTGGACGAATGCCGGCCCGTCCCTCGAGCTGGTGGTTTTTTCAGCCGTGATTGGTGTCTTGATTGTCGTCCGTCATAGATCCAATCTGGTACGTTTGATGAAAGGACAGGAAACAAGTTTCCGCAAGGACTCCGGAGGAGGGTGATGTCGAAACCGGCTGAAAGCATTCGCGTCGGATTGATCGGGTTCGGCACGGTCGGCCAGGGTGTGTGGAAGCACATCGAGGCGCGGGGCGACGAACTGTCCGACGAAGTGGGGGCGCCTCTGAAGGTGGTGGCCGTCGCCGTCCGGGACCGGTCCCGCAAACGGGAGGTGGAGGTGCCCCAGGAAATCCTGACCGAGAATCCGAATGCGGTGGTGGAAGATCCGTCCATTCCCATCGTTTGCGAGTTGGCCGGAGGGACAGGGGAGGCCCTGGTCTGGACCCGGAATGCCCTGGCCGCCGGCAAAACCGTGGTCACGGCCAACAAAGCGCTCCTCTGCGATCACGGGTCCGAGCTGATGGAATTGGCCGCGCAAAAGGGCGGACGTCTGTTTTTCGAAGCCAGCGTGGCGGGAGGAATCCCCGTGATCAAATCCTTGCGGGAAGGTTTGGTGGTGAACCGGTTCGATCGGATCTACGGGATCCTGAACGGAACCTCGAACTACATCCTGACCCGGATGGAGGCGGAGGGGCTGGGCTTCGAGGACGTGCTCGGGGAAGCCCGGAAGCTCGGATACGTCGAAGCGGACGAGTCTCTCGATCTGGATGGATGGGACGCCGCCCACAAGGCGGTCATCCTGGCCTGGCTCGCCCACCGCATGTGGGTGCCGACGGACCGGATGATCGTCGAAGGCATCCGGAAGGTGACCCTGGATGACATGCGGTTTTCCAATGAACTCGGCTATCGCATCAAGTTGATCGCGGATATTGCCCGCACCCGCTCGGAGGGGGCATTGGGGCTTTCGGTGAGACCCACCCTCGTGCCGAAGAATTCGCTCATGGCGGATGTGAACAATGCGTTCAATGCGGTGCGGCTGGAGGGGGATGTCGCGGGTCCGACAACCCTGATCGGTCGCGGAGCCGGCCAGGATCCCACCGCCAGTGCGGTGATTTCCGATCTGGTGGATGCCGGACGCGCACGACTCGCGGGAATCCATCCCCGGTCGCGTTCCCGGCGACCGGGGGATGCCGGGCGACTGGCCGGATTCTCCGGAATCGAGCAGGAATACTACATCCGCCTCACGGTGGCGGACCGCTCCGGTGTTCTCGCCGAGGTAGCCGGCGCGTTTTCAAGACGGGGCATCAGCATCGCCACCGTCATTCAGCGGGACCACGAAGGGCGGGGAACCGCCTCGCTGGTTCTCGTCACCCACAATTGCACCGAGGAAGCGCTCCGGGGAGCGCTCGAGGTCATCGGTAGCGGCGATTCCGTTCTGGGCGACTTTCTGGTCTGCCCGATCCTCGACCCGCAATCGGATTGACCC
>CAZBLJ010000239.1:0-3709 GCA_964492605.1 uncultured Puniceicoccaceae bacterium | reverse complement strand
GAGCAGTTGACTCTTAATCAATTGGTTCGGGGTTCGAGTCCCCGGTCAGGTACCAACCTTCGGTCAACTTCTTCATGCCCGGCAGGGCATCGAGCCAGTGGTAGATCTCCTCGGCGGTCGAGAATATCAGTTCCCGGCGGGGCGGTTGGCCGGTTTTCCAAGCGTGGGTGGGTTGCTTTAGCGCCCACCTCATCCGGCTTGCGCTGGCGTAAAATCCGGGCGCTAAAGCAACCCGGCCACTCGAATCGAGCGAGCGCGCCAGCTTTTGCATTCCCGGAGTGAGAGTGTCGACTGCGATGCGGATTCCGCTCATCAGTCCTCGGCCACGCGCAGGGCTTCGCGTTTTTCCGCTTGATATTGCTCGTAGCGTTCGCGGGCCCGGCGCAAGAGCGCGGGATCCCGGCGGGCCGGCTGCGGGTCGGATTCCTCCGCAAACCTATTATAAGGGGCGTTTCCGACCTTCCGCCGCAAAGCCTCGATCCCTTTTCTGTACTCTTCTTCGTCCATTACCGATCCTCCTCCATGACAAGATACGGGACTTCCGCGGATTTTCCATCTATTTCGACGGTTTTGGTTTTTTCTTCAAGTAAAAGCAAGCGGGTGCCGCGAGGATAAATCGATTCGTTCTCGCTCGCGGCTTTTCCTCCGGTCGCCGCAAAAACTTCCGCCATGCGTCTCGGATTGCGCGGGTTGCGCACCTCGACAAGAAAACCACCCTCCGTCAGGTAGTCGCCGGTAGCTACGTCCAAATTCCCGCTAAAGCTGTCTCCCACCGATGTAACGCCGTAAACTTTATCCCGGCGAATGCGATCCAGCGCGGATCGGTCACGGAATCCCCGGTAGAGACTTCTTCCCTCCATACCGACAGGTTGGATGCGCAACAATATCCGGTCCATGCGCTCCCGCCATTCCCGTTGCAGCTTCCCTTCGCCTTTCTTCATCTCGGCGAACAAAGCGGCATCTTCGCTCCAGATCCGCAGATCCCGCGAGACGGGATGGTCCGGCACCTCGGCCACGGCTGCCGCCAATTGCTCCGTCGAGACCGGAGTCCCGCCTTTTTCCGAAACCATACCATCGAGCAATGCCTTCTCCACCCCGGCAACCGTAGCTCCCGCCGTCCCCGAGGCAACCCCGGTCGCACCGCCTCCGGCCACGGTCGTTGCCGCTTCCGCGCCCTCTCTTGAAAGCCAGCCCCACACCGTGCGGCCATCTCCGAGGTCCGTCTTCCGCGCCCAGGCTTCGAAGTCAGCGAAGGTCTTCGCATCGTAGCGGCCCTGGATCGCCAAGAGCGGGATCCGCAGGTCGGTCTGGCTGCCGGGGCCGCTGTGGCCCTTCTCTTCGGGGGTGCGGGTGTCCATCGCCGTGGGCACCCCGCGCCGCCGGTCGTCCGGCCCCTTGACGGTGCGGAGGATCCGTTTCTCCTGGTTGAGCCGGTTGCGGGCGGCCTCGTCGAGCACCAGCTTTTCGTCGGGCGGAAGTTTCTCGTCGCGCTCCTTTAGCTGCTCGTGACGCTTGCGGGAGACCTGGATCACCTGGCAACGGCAATTCTGAATTTCCCTTTCATCCGGAATGTGATCGCGAAGAAGATGAAGGCTCGCATGGGAATCCTTCCGGGGGGCGGATTACGAATCGTCCGGAGCAGGCTTCTTCGCGAGGATCATCAGGAGAGCGATCCCTCCCAAAAGGAGCGGCAGCGAGTAAAACTGTCCGCGCGAGAGCCCGGCGATGAGGGGGGCGTCCGGCTCGCGGAAGAACTCGGTGAGGAAGCGGATCGCTCCGTAGCCGATGAGGAATTCCGCACTCAGCCTTCCAGCGGTCAGGTTTGGGTTGCGCCAGAAGCGCCACTGGAGCCATACGAATAAGAGAAGTCCCTCGCCGAAGGCTTGGTAAAGCTGGGAGGGGTGACGGGGTTCGGGCATTCCGGTGACGGGATTCGAAGGACTCTCCGGAAAGATGACCGCCCAGGAAACTTTGGAGGGGGTGCCCCAGAGTTCCCCGTTGATGAAGTTGGCCAGCCGACCGAAGAAGAGACCGGTCGGCGCGACGGTAGCGAGCAGGTCGGTGAGGCGCAAAAAGCGGACGCGTCTCTTTCGGGCGAAGACCAGGGTGGCCAGAACGACCCCGACCATGCCGCCGTGACTGGCCATTCCCCCTTTCCATACCTCGATCAAGATCATCGGATCAGCGAGAAAATCCTCCCATGCGTAGCCGAGAACGTAGCCGATTCTTCCACCGGCGATGACGCCGACCAGGAGATAGGTCAGGAGGTCGAGTTCCTCGCCCTGTCGCAAGGGGGAGCGATCCTTCCGGCGGTAGTAGATCAGCAGCCCGATGCCTGCGGCGAATCCGAGGAGGTAGGCCAGGCCGTAAAAGCGGATGCCTTCGATGGGCCATCCCTCGGGAAATTCAACAAGGAACGGGCTGAGGTCGTGAGTCCAGTGGGCGAGAGTCATCGGAGCCTTGGAAGGTCGTTTGCGGGTGCGGGAAGGTCAAGGTTTTCGAAGAGAGTCGAATCGCCCGGGCGTCGCTGCTCGCAAGGGCGTTTACGAAATTTCCTCGTAGACCCCGCCGCCCACCAGCTCTTCCCCCCGGTAGAAGGCGAGGATCTGTCCGAGAGCCAGGGCGCGCTGGGGCGCCGTGAAGGAGATGCGAATGGACTCCTTCGAGACCTCGGTCACACGGATCTCCTGTTGGGGGTCCCGGTAGCGCGGTTTCGCGGTCAGGGCCTCTCCGCTCCGGACGGGCTCGCCGATCCAGTTGAGGGAACCGATCCGGGCGGAGGTTTGATACAGGCCGGGAGTTTCCGGTCGGTCGAAGCCAATGATGAGCCGGTTCCGTTCGAGATCTTTCGCGATGACGACAAAGGCTTCGTTGTCGGTGTTCGAAGGGATGCCGATGCCGCGGCGTTGACCGATCGTGAAGCGATGGAGCCCGCGGTGGGTGCCGCGGACACGGTCGTCGGTATCCACGATTTCTCCCGGTCGGTCCGGAATGTAGCGGGCGAGAAACTCATCGATCTTCACCTTTCCGAGGAAGCAGATTCCCTGGCTGTCCTTTTTTCGGGCCGTCGGAAGGCCGGCCGCTTCCGCAATGCGGCGCACTTCGGATTTCTCGAAGGCACCGACCGGAAAGTCGGCGACGGCGAGATCCTCCGGTTTCGTAAGGGCGAGGAAGTAGGACTGGTCCTTGTTTTTGTCGACTCCCTCCAAAATCCGGTTGCGCCCTTCCCGAAAGGAGCGGCGGCAGTAGTGACCGGTCGCGATCCGGCCGAAGCCTTCCTGTACGGCGATCTCCCGAAAGATTCCGAACTTCATCTCGCGGTTGCAGAGGATGTCCGGGTTGGGAGTGATGCCCTTGCGGTAACCGTCCACCAGATAAGAGACTACCTTTTCGCGGTACTCGCGAACGAGATTTACGATGCGGAAGGGAATGCCGAGGTGATCGGCGGCTGAGCGGGCGTCGTCGATATCCTGCCCGGCGGGACATTCGCCGAGGTCGTCCTCGTCCAGCCATGTGCGAATGTAGGCGCCTTCGACGCGTCTGCCGGCCTCCAGCAGCTTGAGGGCCGCCACCGAACTGTCGACGCCTCCGGAGAGGGCGACGAGGGTTGGCGGATCCGCCGGTTCTGTGGAGGGAGTACTCAAGAGGCGGATCAGGGGCCTTTCATCTGGCAGAAAACAGGAGTTTGTTCAGGGATTTTGCCCCATTT
>CAZBLJ010000238.1:0-3771 GCA_964492605.1 uncultured Puniceicoccaceae bacterium | reverse complement strand
TTACTGTGCGTGCGGGTTGTCGTTATCGAAATTTCCACTTGACAAGAAGTGAACACATGAGCACCTTTCGATTCATGATCTCCATGTGATGGAGGATCAGACGCTGGATTGTTTGAGTCCGCTGGATCGATTGTGAACGGAGGGTGGACGGGAGGATGTTCCAGGTGGTAGATCCTGTTTCTCTGGCCTGGATGTAGACCTTGCTTCTCAAGGCCTCTACGGGGCGAGTAGACCTTGCTTCGCGCGGTCTCTACGATTGGGCGTAATCGTGCTCCTAATCGTAATCGTGCGCGGATGTTTTGTAAGGCGTGAAGAAGGTCAATTCGATGGGAAGGTATCCGTTTTGGCCGGAGGGGCTCCTCTTTCGCTCGACCCATCGTCATTCGCTTGCCACGGTTCTTTCCGTGAGCGAAAGCATTCCCAACATTCTGGCCGAACGATACAGTTCGCCCGCCATGCGTTCCGTCTGGTCCTCCCGCGGTAAGATCCGCTTCGAGCGCGAGTTCTGGATCGCCGTCCTCAAAACCCAGAAGGAACTGGGCCTCCCGGTCTCCGAGGGCGCTATCGAAGCCTACGAATCCGTTATCGACCGGATCGACCCGGAATCCATTCGACGGCGGGAGGAGGTGACCCGGCACGACGTGAAGGCGCGGATCGAGGAATTCTGCGAACTGGCCGGCTTCGAGGAAATCCATCGGGGCATGACCAGTCGCGATCTCACCGAAAACGTGGAGCAACTGCAGGTCGCCCGCGCCCTCGAAATCGTCCGGGGCAAGACCGCCGCGACCCTCAACCGCCTCGCCGGGAAGGCCCGGGAGCACGCGGATCTGGTTTTGGCCGGCCGCACCCACAATGTCGCGGCCCAGCCGACTACGTTCGGGAAACGCCTGGCCCAGTTCGGCGAGGAATTGCTCCACGCCGCCCGCACGTTGGACCGGGTGATCGAGGCCTATCCGGTCCGCGGCCTCAAAGGAGCCGTCGGCACCCAGCTCGACCTGCAAACTCTCTTCGGCGGGGATGCTTCCAAGGTCGCTCTGGCGGAGGAAATGATCCTTCGCCATCTCGGCTTCAACCAGAGCCTCGGCGCCGTCGGACAGGTGTATCCGCGCAGCCTCGACCACGAGGTGGTCGCGGCCCTGGTGGGGGTCGCCGCCGCCCCCTCCAACCTCGCCCGCACCCTGCGCCTCATGGCGGGCCACGAAACCGCCTCCGAAGGGTTCGCACCCGGTCAGACCGGCTCCTCGGCCATGCCCCACAAAATGAACTCCCGTTCCTGCGAGCGGATCAACGGCTTCATGCTTCTGCTGCGGGGCTACGAGTCCATGACGGCGGGGCTGGCCGGCGACCAGTGGCACGAAGGGGATGTTTCCTGTTCGGTGGTCCGCCGGGTGGCGCTGCCCGATGCCTTTTTCGCCATCGACGGCCTTTTCGAGACTTTCCTCACCGTGCTCGGGCAGATGGAGGTCTATCCGGCCGTGATCGATCGGGAGAACAGGGCCTATTTCCCCTTCCTCAGCTCCACCACCCTCTTGATGGAGGCCGTCCGGGCGGGTTCCGGGCGGGAATCCGCCCACGCCGCGATCAAGAAGCACGCCCTCGCGACCGTCGGGGATCTGCGCTCCGGAAAGATCGACGAGAACGACTTCGCGGCCCGCCTCGGCGGGGATCCGGACTTCCCGCTCGACACGGAGGCAGTGCAGGCGATCATCGACCGCGCCGCGACCCTGACCGGGTTTGCGACGGAGCAGATCGCCGGTTTCACCGCGCGAACGGAAGCCTTTCTGAAAGAGAAGGATCCGGATTGGCTGAACTACAGGCCGGGACGGATCTTGTAGGCCGGTCGGGGCCAGCGACCCCTCGCTCCCGGACAGGGGGGATCCTCCTTCCGGGGGAGGGAGTTCCCTATGGCTTCACAAGACCCGCCAGGCGTCCAGACCCGTTTCCCGTTCCAGCCGCAGAAGCGCTTCCTTTCGTCCGGAACCCCAGCGATAGCCTCCGAAACCGCCCGAGGCCGGCACCACCCGGTGGCAGGGCACGATGAGGGCGAAGGGATTCCGGGCCATCGCCCGCCCGACGGCCCTCGCGGCACCCCGGGCGCCCACCTGTCGCGCCAGTTCCCCATAGGTGACCGTTTCACCCGGCGGTATCGTGGAAACGGCCCGGCGGACCGCTCTCAAAAAAGGGGTTTCGGCCTCCGGGAGCCGAAGCTCCTCCAGGATCTTCGCCGCGACACCCTTCCCGGCCGAAGAGCCCGGTTCCGCAGAATTTTCGATGGACACGCCGACAAGGAGCCGCTCGTCGCCGTAAAAACGGATCCGGATCTCTCCGAAACCGGTTCGAACCCGCCGCTCCTCCTCCCCGAGCAAATTCTGATTTTTCACGGCTAGACGATGGACAAGCCGGGCTTCTGCCGCAAGGATCGTTCGTGTTCATCCGCCGCCCGTTCGGCGAAGGGAAAGAAAATTATTGACCAGGTGAACAAACGAACATTACTCTTGCTTCTCCGGTTCATTCCGTTACACCTCTTCTGAATCCTTAGAAAATCATGGCCAAACAAGCAGCGACTAAAGACAGCCCAAAAACCGGAAACCGGGATCTCGATCTTGCGATTTCCAGCATCAACCGCCAATACGGCGAAAACTCCCTGATCCGTCTCGGCGAAGCGACGAACATGAACGTCGAGACGATCTCGACCGGATCGATCGCCCTGGACCTCGCTCTGGGCGTCGGCGGCCTTCCCCGGGGTCGGATCGCCGAGGTCTACGGCCCGGAATCCTCCGGAAAGACCACCCTTTGCCTTAGTCTGATCGCGGAGGCCCAGCGAAACGGGGGGAACGCCGTGTTCGTGGATGTCGAGCACGCCCTGGACCCGCGCTATGCGCGCACCGTCGGCGTCGACCTCGACAAGCTCATGGTGTCGCAGCCCGAATCCGGCGAGGATGCGCTGAACATTACCGAAACCCTGATTCGTTCCGGCGCCATCGACATCATCGTGATCGATTCGGTGGCGGCTCTCGTCTCGAAGACCGAACTGGACGGGCAGATGGGAGACGCGACCGTCGGCGTCCAGGCCCGCTTGATGAGTCAGGCCATGCGCCGACTCACGGCTGCGATCAACAAGACCAGCTGTGTCTGCCTTTTCACGAACCAGATCCGCGAGAAGATCGGCGTCATGTTCGGAAGCCCCGAGACCCAGCCGGGCGGGCGGGCTTTGAAGTTTTTCTCCTCCGTGCGGATGGATATCCGCCGGATCGGACAAATCAAGGATCCGTCCGGAAAGGTCCGCGGAAACCGGACCCGCGTGAAGATCGTAAAGAACAAAGTCGCCGCACCGTTCACGGAATGCGAGTTCGACATCGTTTACGACGAGGGTATTTCCCGGAGCGGATCGATCGTCGATCTCGGCGTCGAACACAAGATCCTGGAAAAGAAGGGCGCCTGGATTTCCTACAACGGCGACCTCATCGGCCAGGGCCGGGAAGCCGCAAAGGCCCACCTTCGCCAGAACCCGGATCTCATGGAGGAACTCACCACGAAGATCCGCGAAAAAGTGCACGTCGAGGTCGGTAACGTACTGGCCGGCGGCGGCGAAAAGGACGAAGACTCCGCCGACGATTCCGCTAAGAACGGATAAGGAAATCCCGAAACCCGTATCCGAACGGGCTTGCGTTTTGGGCTTTCTTATCCGCCTTGTTCGCGAGTTTCGCGTTTCCGGTTCCCGCATTCTGTAGTAGGAAGGATCCATGCCGGATACCTTCCATGCACTCGCCA
>CAZBLJ010000237.1:0-3785 GCA_964492605.1 uncultured Puniceicoccaceae bacterium | reverse complement strand
TTTCATCACGCTGCGGGCCGGAGTGTTTCGCCCTCGGACCATTCGGCGGCGATCAAAAAAATCCAAATGGAATGTTGCACGGTTCCTGAATCTGCAAGAGATTTGACCTGATCCTGTTATGAGTCAGAAAAAGCCCAACATCCTTGTCATCGTAACCGACCAGCAGCGGGCCGACACCATCGGTGCCCTTGGAAACGACCTGATCAAGACCCCCGTGCTCGACGGCCTCTGCGAGAGCGGAACGGCCTTCACCCGGGCCTATACCCCGGCACCGATCTGTTCTCCGGCCCGCGTGGCGATGGCCACTGGCATCGAACCCCACCGGCATCGGTTCACCGATCACGACTGGTGGCACTGGGAACCTAAGGAGGGACCGTGTATGCCCAGCCCACACGACCCGTCCTTCATGACGGTGCTCAACCAGGCGGGCTACCAGACGTTTTGGACCGGCAAGGTCCACCATAGTGGTCGCCGCTGGCTGTTCGACGGGGTAGAGGAGTTCACCGGCGGGGAAGGACAGATCGCGGACTCGGTAAATGTGTTGGAAAGTTATGGCCAGTTCTGCAACCGCATGGGCTATCCCCCCTACAATCGACCGAGCATGAACCTTGGCAGCGAGTATTACATGATCCCTCACTCGACCAACGCCCCGGTTGAACACACCCAGCCCTATTGGTTGGCGGACCAGTGCATCGATTTTCTGGAGCGTCGCGATGACGACCGCCCGTTCCTCATGCATTGCCACTTTCCGGAGCCTCACCCTCCGATCACCAATCCCATGCCGTTTCACTTTCTCTACCGCAATGTGGAGGTGGACAATCCGTATCGTCCGGAGAACTACAAGGACTACCAGAGCCGGACCAATCGCTACCAGCTCCGCTACAAGGGGCGGGATACGGCGCAGGAGGATGACACGGTCTGGCGGACCATCAAGGCGGCTTACTACGGGAATATCTCCCTGATCGATTACTCCATTGGCCGCATTCTCGATGCTTTGGGGCCGGAGCGGGACAATACCCTGATCGTGTTCACCACGGACCACGGGGAAATGATGGGAGACTATGGCTGCGCGGGTAAACGCTGTATGCTGGAAGCCTCGCTCCGCTTGCCGTTTGTGGCTTCCTGGCCGGGGCAGATTCCGGAGGGAAAGACTTGTGACACCCCGGTCGGCCTCCTCGATTTCTTCAAGACCTTTACCGAGACTGGAGGAGTAGAAACGGAATCGCGTTCCGAAGAGACGGCCAATTTTGTCGAGTTGGCCAACGCGCCTTCCGCCGCGGGAAAGCGTATGGTGTTCAGTCAGTTTTCCCATGGCTGGTGTGGCCAGTACGGGGTGAGTGACGGCCAGTGGAAATACATGTATTCGGCTCCGGATCAGAAGGAGTGGCTGTTCCAGCTGGACGACACCCTCGTGGATGGGGAGAACCGCATCGACGACCCCTCTGCCGCCACGCATCTTGATCGACTCAAATCCGCATTGCTGTCTCACCATGATCCAGCACAGGATCCCTGGAGCGATGCCGTGGACGACGGAGACTGGAAAGTGCACCCCGTGCCTGCGGAGACCTGGCACGACGATCCGACCTACGGTATCCTCAATCAAGATCACGGTCCCGAGGAACTACAGCAATTTCTGAATGAAAACTATCCCGAATATGCGAAGCCCATCATCCGTTTACAGCGGGGAAGCTTGCACCGGGATCACGCGGTTCAGGGAAATAAAGCTCCTTTCCCGGAGCCGTGGAATTCGGAATCCTGACCTCACTTGTCGCGGGATGGTGAGCGGAGGGGGGACGAAGTGGATCGGATCTCCGGTCTCCGAACCAAGTGGATCCGCCGTCCTCCTCACATGTGACCGTCGTTCACCCAGCGATCGGCAGACAGCTTGAGTTGGGCGGCATTTTTGAGGCTAAGCTTCCTCTTGATCTTTTCCTTGAACGTGTCGACGGTCTTCCGGCTGATCTTGAGGTTTTCGGCAATGTCTTTCGTTTCCAATCCGGTTCCGATCATTTGGAAGACGTGCAGTTCCCGATCGGTCAGGGCGGTAATCGGATTCGTTCCATCCTCCGGTTTGTCCCGCAAGATCCTTCCGAGAATCCGTGAGCTGGAGGCTCGGCTGAGGTACAGTTCCCCGGATGAAATCATGTCGATGGCTTCCAGTAATTTTTCGGCCGCATGTTTTTTCGAAAGGAAGCCCTCCGCGCCAGCCCGGATGACCCGTTCGGCGTAGATGCTTTCGTCCTGGATGGTGATAACCAGGATTCGGAGGTTTTCGTGGAGGGCGCGGCATTCTTTCACGAAGGCCACGCCGTCGTCACGACCGAGGACCAGATCCACGATCGCCAGGTCGGGCTGCGTATCCGCGATCAATTGGAGTGCTTCCATTCTCCCGGCAGCCTCGCCGACGACTGTGAGGTCATCCCTGGTCTCCAATACGGTTCGCAGGCCAATGCGGACCAGTTCGTGGTCATCTATGAGTGCAATTCGTTTCATCAGAGATCCAGTGTCGGGGAATCGCCGTTATTCGTCTATCGGGGAGAGTCCCCTATCTTGTGTAAAAATCGGGCTACGGGCCCCTTCGGTCTCGTATTTCTGAACCAGGGTCGTTGCTGCCGCGGTGCATTCCCCGGCCATGCGGGAGATTCGTTCAAAGAGTTCTCTTGTCTCGAGAATCGATTCCTTCTCTTTGAGGAACTCGGCTTGAAAGGTCAAAAAGGTCAGAATCTGGGAAATCCCGTCGT
Organism: uncultured Puniceicoccaceae bacterium; assembly: GCA_964492605.1. Lineage (GTDB taxonomy): Bacteria > Verrucomicrobiota > Verrucomicrobiia > Opitutales > Puniceicoccaceae > Puniceicoccus. Next base: position 1,044 of record CAZBLJ010000237.1, on the reverse strand, counting down.
GCAGGTCCTTGGCAATCCGCCTCCGTTCGGTTTGCGTTTTCTCCTGGAATTCCCAAGCGCTTCGCAGGAGCCAGGACAGGTTTTCGGCCAGCACCAGCCTGGCCGGCCCCTCCCGGAGACGAAATGGCAACGAAGTATGGATGCGAAGCAGGATGGGATCGCCGTCTCCCGACGTTTGCTGAATCCAGTCGCCGGGGGAGGGGGCCGGTCCCGCTCGAGCGGTTGCCAGGCTATGGATGATGGCCTCGGGGGCTTCGCTGGATTGAAGGACCTCCCGGGCGGCCGAGTTCGCCCGAACAAGCTCTCGGTCGGAGAGCAGAAAAACGCAATCGGAGAGAGCATTGAAGATCATCTCCCGTTCGCGGCCCAATTCCCGGCTCGCTTCAAGTTGTTGCGAGATCTCCCGGATGGATTGTTTCAATTGGCGGGTCCGCTTGATCCCCCGGCATTGCAAAAATTTTCGGATCACGGCTCGGCCTTCTGTTTCGTGAAAATCCACCCGTTGGCGGGCTGTTCGGCTATAATCGGGTTCAGACCGATGGTTGTCGCCCGTTCCCTTATGCTTCCGAGACCAAGACCGCCGGACGGGATCTCCTCACCGAGCCCGTTCCCGTCGTCGAGAATTTCCAGGCGGTCCGGCAGGAATCGAAGAGTCGCGGAGGTGCCGCCCGAGTGCCTCCAGGCATTCCGGAGGCATTCCTGGCAGATGAGGAAAAGCTCGCGCAGGTCATGCGGCTTGTGCGCGACGGGCAAGGCAAGGCCTTCGGTGGCAACCTTGAACTGAAAGAGGGTTCGAAAACTTTCGCAAAGCGCCTCCAATCCCTGGTGAAACTCCTCTGCGGAGGTGATGAAGGATTCGTCGCATTGCATCAGAGCCGAACCCCGTTGCCTGCAATGGTTCGTGTAGTCGATCATGGTTCTCAGCACATTGCGGGAGGTCTCGCAAAGATTCTCGGTTCGCTCCGCCCTCCCGAGTTCGGTTTCCAGGGCATCCAGCCGGGAATCCAGCACCAGCGTGAGGATCTTCGTCGCCTCGACCCTCGT
>CAZBLJ010000236.1:0-3789 GCA_964492605.1 uncultured Puniceicoccaceae bacterium | reverse complement strand
AACGGCAGCCCCAGAACGGTATGCAGCAACTTCCGCGGGAAACGAACCGACTGCAAACGAGCCGGAACAATGATTGCTTTCGATATCGACACAGAACCAGCTTCCGTCCTCCCGCGTTCGGGTCAATCCTTTCAGCGAAACCCCGCCCTCGCCCGCGATAGAACTTCAAATCCGCCTGATCTCGGCTTTGCCCGAACCGGGCTACTCCTTATTCTCGCCTTTATTCTTCGTCGGATCCACATAGATCGTCACGTTCGCGGCATCGTCCCCGAGGATTGTCTGCGCACGCCGAATCGCGTTGGCCGTTGAAAGTGTCGGGTTCGCAATCGATTCACGGAAAATATTGTCCCGACCGATCCGCTCGATGAGCCCCGAATCACGGAAGACGCGATAGATTTCCTTACGCACCCCGCTCACCACGACATAACGGTTCTTCTCGTTCATGTAGGAAATGAGTTCGTCGAGCGCCATCACACTGGAAGCATCCAGAAGGCGGGCGTTCTTCATCCGTAGAATCACGATCTTCAGATTCGGATCATCGCAGATCCGTCGCATCTGGTCCCTGAACAGATCCGAGGCTCCGAAGAATAAATCCCCCTCGACATGCACGATCGATACCTCCGGCATCGCCCGCGCGACTTCCTCCTTTTTCGCAGTCAGATGACCCTCCTCGTTGAACTGGTACTCCACAAGTTCCGGATGGGCCGCTTGCCGAAGGAACAGCATGATAGAAAGGCCGGCTCCCGCATAAATCGCCGAGTCGAGCCCCAAAAGCAGCCCCGTCAGCACCGTGACCACAAATACCGCCCCGTCCGAACGCGTAGCCTTGCTCACCAGCCGAATATTTCGGACGTTAATCAGCGAGACTCCGATACAGATAATCAGCACGGCCAACGAGGGCTGAGGAATGTACTGCACGAGGAATCCGATGGAAACCGCCGCAGCGGCGATCAGCAGGCCGGAGTAAACGGAAGCCAGAGGAGTTCGTGCTCCGCTGTTGATATTTAGCGCACTCCGGGTCAAGGATCCCGAAGCGGGCATTCCGGAGAACAACCCGCAAAACACATTGGCAACGCCCATGCTGAACATCTCCTGATTGGTATCGAGCCGGGCACCTGATCGAGCCGCCAGACTCTTGCCGATCGAAGAACCCTCGAGAATGCTCAGGAGAGCGATCGCCAGGGAAACACTGACCAGCTGCGACGCCATGGCAAAGTCCAACTCCGGCGGAGTGAATCTCCATTCCGAAAGGCTCACCGGATTCAGGAACCGCACCCCGTCCATCCCGAGAGCCCGAAATCCAACCGCAATAAACGAAAGGATCACCAAGGTCACCGCAACGTTCGGCAGGCGTTTGAACTTCTTACTGATCAGCCAATAGACCAAAAAGGTCAGCACGCTCAGCAGGAGCGACGGCCACCGGGTCTCGGGCAGGTGGAGCGCCGTGTAATAGAGGCTTTCGATAAAAGAATCCGCCTGCTCGTCCTCGTCAAAGCGAAAGCCCAACGCATTTTTAACCTGGTTCAGCGTGATCAGCAAGGCCGCGGCCGTTATGTAACCGATAACAACCGTGCGCGAAATGAACTGGATAAAAGAGGCAACCCTGGCATAGGCACCGATAAGAAGAAACAAACCGGTCAGGACGACGATCATGGGCACCATTGCCACCCGGTCGCTCACGGCCGCCACCCCCGCGAAGGAACTCATCAAAAGCACGGCCGTCGCATTCGTCGGCCCAAGAACGATGAAATGGCCCCTCGCAAAAAAAGGACCCACTACAGAGGCGATGGCGGAACCGAAAATCCCGTAATAAATGGGAAGCCCGGCGATAAGCGCGTAAGCAATACCCTGGGGAAAGGCCAGCAAGGCAACATTCAGGGCTGCCCTTCCGTCATAGAATGCTTTCCGGCGGTTGTAGCCCGCCAGGTTTTTCCCGATCGGGAAAAGATCCAACTGGGACAGTTGCGATACCTTATTGATCGGTGCAGCTGCGATTCGCCATAGCCCGGAACGCGTCATGAGACCTAGCCATAAACGGACACCGTCCGGTGGCAAACCTTGATTTCTCCGGAGAGGCCCCGGGGATACCAATTCCAAAAGGAAAACCTGCATCGGAGATGCCTCGGATAAACCGGGTTGGTCCCCCCTCCCTGCCCCTTTTGGGGCCGAAACGGAAACGTAACGCCGCCTTTCTTGCATCCTCGCGGCGGTCGTGCCACTCTCGAAAACTCATGTTTCGTTCTATACTTCCTTTCCTCATCGCACCGACACTCGCCTTTTCCGGCAGCGCAATTTTTCTCCATCCCGATGGAGCCGGCCTTGGCCACTGGAATGCCGCCCGCCTGCTCATCGCAGGACCGGACGGTCGGACGAACTGGGATCAACTGGAGCACCTGGCCGCCTACCGCTCCCATCAAGCCAACTGGCTCTCAACCACGTCCCATGCCGGCGCCACCGTCCACGCCTATGGCAAAAAGGTCCACTGGGATTCCTTCGGCCTCGACCGCGACCAGCCCATTCGCAGCGCCTCGGGCTTCGACGGAACGATCCTGGAAGAAGCACAGGCTGCGGGCCTTCGGACAGGGCTGGTGAACTCGGGGCACATTGCCGAGCCCGGCACGGCGGTCTTCGCCAGCCGATCCGACAGTCGCAAAAAGGTCGACGAGATATCGGCCCAACTCATTGAGAGCGGTGTGAATGTTCTTTTCAGCGGAGGCGAAGTATTCTGTCTTCCTGCGGGCGAAACGGGGTTTTTCGGAGAGAAAGGAGTCCGCAAGGACGGGCGCAACCTGATCAACGAAGCCCGGAGGAAAGGCTATCTGATCATCCACACGCGGGAAGAACTCATGAACCTTCCCTCCAACACGAAAAAGGTTCTCGGGATCTTCTCCGCGAACCACACGTTCAATGACGAAACGGAAGAAACCCTCGCGGCCGCCGATCTTCCGAATTTCGAACCGAACGCCCCCACGGTCGCCGAAATGACCGAGACCGCACTGCGGATCCTTGGATCCGACCCGGAGACCGATTTCCTCCTCGTAGCGGAGGAAGAAGGCACAGACAACTTCAGCAACAAGAACAACGCCTCCGGAATGCTGGACGCGATCATTCGGGCCGACAAGGCGATCGGCGTGGCCATGAATTTCATCGAAAACCATCCGGAGCGCGAAACCCTTCTGGTCGTCACCGCCGACAGCGACGCCGGGCATCCGACCGTCATAGCCCCGCGCGGAAACTCCCCCGAAACACCTCTTCCGGCGACAGACGAGAACGGTGCCCCCATTGACGGGAAGAACGGGACGGGCTCCCTCCCCTTTATAGCGAAGCCCGATGCCAACGGCTCCGAGCACCCGTTCGGAATCGCCTGGGCGACCCTCTACGACATGCAGGGAAGCGGAGTTCTGAAAGCTCATGGACCTGGAGCCTCGGCCCTTCCGGCCGATATCGACAACTCCGAAGTTTTCCTGATTTTGCACGAGGCACTTTTCGGGGAGTAGCGGCGGCCTGTCCGGAACTGCCAGGGGCCACACTACAAGAACAGCACTAACCCAAGTTTGGTTCGCAAACCGAGGCCTCCATACGGGCAAAATACACCGGTTCTATTATGCTTGACAGGCTGGCAGGGGCCGTAGATTCTCCTGGCATGAAACGACGAAAGCGCAGGAAAGTGGGAGAGGGTCAGGTTGGGTATTATCATTTGATGAGCCGGACGGTGAACGGGGAGGCTTTGTTTGGGGCGTCCGAGAGGGAGGTGTTTCGGCGGATGATCTGGAAGACGGCCGATTTTTC
>CAZBLJ010000235.1:0-3829 GCA_964492605.1 uncultured Puniceicoccaceae bacterium | reverse complement strand
TGGCTACACCGGCGTCTTTTTCGCCTTGTATGCGAGCGGCCCGATAGACGGATCGGCCAACCCTGCCTGCTTTCGATCCTTCAGGACATTCAGGGGGTTACAAGGGGAGGGTGGTGAAGCGGTTTGAGGCTGCAGCCGAGCAGGCCCCGTTCCGTTCCCCGGCGGCTGTTTGTAAGAATCTTTCTTGCGGGCACTGGATAGGGTGCATGAAAAGCCTTTGACAGTCCTCTTTCACTTCTTTACAACCCATCCTCGAATGAAAATCCTATCCCGCTTTCCCAGGCCCGCTGGCATTTTTGCCGTTGCCATGGCCTCGTTTTCGATGGCTCTTTCCAGCCTCAACGCTGCCGATTTCCCTTGGCAGGAGTCTCAGGCCAGGGTGTTGCCGAATGGCGATATCCAGTGGAGTCCTCGCCCCTATGAATTTATCGCGGGCGAGACGATCCGCTACATTGATTTTGAGAGCGGTGACGATAGCAACGATGGTGCTTCCAAATCCTCGCCATGGAAGCATCATCCATGGGATCCCAATGCGACGGATCAGGCGGCAGCGCACGAGGGCGTGACGACCTACGTGTTTAAAGGAGGTGTCGATTACCGCGGATTGATGGTGGCGGATGAGTCCGGTGAACCCGGCAACCCGATCCGTTTGGCCCGTGATCCGTCCTGGGGTGAAGGCCCGGCCCGAATCCTGGGTTCGGCTCGTCTGCCTGCCAAGTGGGTTCCGGCCTCCGGAGTCAATCATCCCGAACGCCTGCCGGAAGTGGACAAGGTGTGGGCGCTCGATATGGGCGCACTGGGTCTCTTGAACGAAGAAGGAATGCCGCGATTGGAGGCACGACGTTTTTATCAGAACACCATTCCCGAGCCATGGTATGGTTTATTCCGGGTGGATGACAAGGGCAGCCACATGCAACATCTGGCTCGCACTCCGGATTGGCAGCCGGGCAATGAGAATTTCCCTCTGGATTACTGGCACAGCATGGACGGGGTTTACAAAGAGCTCGATCCCAAAAACCCCGAGGGCCGTGAATTGCGCCGGGGCTTTTACGATGAGTGGCTCAAAGGGCATCCCGATGACTTTTTTGAAGGTGGCTATCTCTGGCCACAGTATGCCCTCTTTATGGGTGGACCGACGGCACGGAAGATCGAATCCACCATGAAATCCCGTGGGCATGAAATCCCGGTTTATAACCCGGAAGCAGGCTCCCTCCTGCCGGAAAAATTCGGGTCGTGGGGGCAGGATCTTCGTTATATGATCGACAACCTCCCCCAGTTTCTCGACAGCCCGGAAGAGTTTTATTTCGACCCGGAGACAGGCTTTCTCTTTTACCGTCCGCTGGAAGGGACAAACCCGAATGATCAACGACTCGAGTGGTCCATGATCCAAGGCGGAGTGGAAGTCGATGACCACTCCAATGTTGAAATCGCCGGCCTGGATTTTCTGTATCAAGAATCCTTTGGCGTGGAGTTCCACAACAACGTGGAAAACGCAATGGTCCGCAACTGCCGCTTTGAAGATATCCTGCAATTCGGGGTGACCCAGGATTTCAAGAACTGGCGTAGCGACAAGGATCGCGAGACCAAAGAAATTGTGCCCCGCTACGCCACCAATATCCTCGTTCACGACTGTTATTTCCAGGACATCTGGGAAACCGTAGTGCGGATGGGCGCCAATCAGGAGTACTTCCGAGTGCTCGGGCACGTCGAGTTACTGCGCAGCAAATCCGTCAATTCCGGCATCCGGCATAAAGACAACATCCAGACCCCCTTACCCGCCGTGGAAATCCTGTATCCGCAGACGGGGATCATTGCCGGCAACATAATTGAGGATAGCTGGGGCAGCGGTCTGATGATCTTTGCGGGGATAAGCAGTGGCTCGTCCGTGGATTGGCCACTCTCTCGGCTCCTTGTGTATGAAAACAAGACCGTGGACACGGCTCTCGCGGTGAACGACTACGGCGGCATGAGCCTTTGGCAGGGCGGCAGCATTTACTGCTATAACAACAACATCGGGAACTCCCCCGGTGTCATGCCGGCCGGCATTCTCATGTTCGGTCGCGAGAATGGACAGGCCACGAATCTGTCCTACCCGCTCTACCTCGACGGCGCATACAAGATATTCAGCTTCAATAACATCATTTGGGCCCGGAGTAACGATCCGACCGAGGACGAGTTTGCGACCAAGACTCCCGGTTACTTCATGGTCTTCGGTTTTCTCAATCAGTTCGTGAACAACACGCTCTACCGCACCGGGAAAGGTGTCGGCGGTAGCGCGGGTAACCGCAATGATGTTATCGGGAACCTGATGGTCGAGGTCGGTGACGAAACCCGTTTAGGAGGGCGTAATCCCGATGCCTTTATTGCTCACGACCGGGCCGGCGATCCCTCGCTCGTTGGCGGCGGCGATGACGGTAGTTCCGGTCGCGTCGGGGTGCCCACGCTAGCCTACGCCAATAACGTCTTTCAGGGCGAGGCCGTAGCCGGGAAGCTTCTCCGTGAAAATCCAGAGGGCGGTTTCCCGGTTGGAATTGAGGGGACAACGGTCGAAGAGTTGAAAGCTGCGATGGAAGCCTATCCGATCCGGTTTGCCCAACTCGGTTGGGAAACCGAGGACAAGCCCATTCCCGGGAAATCCACTCCCGGCCCGATTGATACTCTCGATGAGGTCGATTTTGTTCCCGTGGAAGGTTCCATGGCGATCGACAACGGGGCGACCTATTTCATCCCCTGGTCGCTGTATGGCACCGTGGGAGAATGGCACTTTACCGAGAATCATGCCGACCCCAACCGTAGCATCGATTATGCCTGGTATCAGTCCGAGGCGCATTATCGCCGCTCAATCTATCCGTATGTTCCGCCGCTGGATCTGGTCTTCAACGAAGCCTCCCTCGAAAACTACACCAACGGCATTCTGGAAGATTGGTGCAGAGGCGCGATGACCTTTGATGGCGAACGATTTGCGAGTGTGTCCGATGCAAAGATGCGCGAGGATATCGTAGTGCCCATCTACCGCCTTCATCGTCGCGGCGAGCTGGTTCGACAGCACCATTTGCCCGGTGAACTGGATGCGCACTGGGTCGTGCCCGAACCCATCAAAGGCGAGGGCCGCAGAGCCGAATACGAAAAAGACGCCACCTATTATTTCCCCGGCGAATACCGCAAGACCCTCATCAGCAAGACAGGAAATTTGCTCGTTGAAGCCGTCCTCCGAACCGAGACACCCGGCGGAGGCATTCTCGGTAAGTTTGACGGCAAGAGTGGCTACCGCCTCTACTTAAACGACCAAGGGCAGGCCGTGTTTGAAATCGCCTCCGGCGGCAAGACGGCCTCGGTAACGAGTGCGGACTCCGTGGCCAACGGTCAATGGCGGCACGTCCTCGCCGAGGTGGACCGCATGTCCGGTGCCATGCGCATTTATGTAGATGGCCAACTTTCCGCCGAAAGCACGGTCGCTTTACCTGCGGATGCATCGCTGGACAATCATGCCGATTTTCTTGTCGGCAAGACGCAGGATGAAAAGTATTTCACCGGAGAAATGGATTTCATGCGCGTTACTCACGGCACCCTGGCCGACGCACAGACAAGCATCGAGGAACTCTACGCATGGCAGACGGATGGTCCTTTCAAGCGTGATATGCGAGGGCAAACCCCTGTGAACCGACGTGACGTGGGCGCTCTGGAATTTACCGGGAATTGATTTATAGCTTCGATGTCCCGCAAGTACCACCGGACCCTCGAACAGAAGTCATAGACCTGAATCCGTTTCCCTCCTTTTCATCACGCTGCGGGCCGGAGTGTTTCGCCCTCGGACCATTCGGCGGCGATC
>CAZBLJ010000234.1:0-3848 GCA_964492605.1 uncultured Puniceicoccaceae bacterium | reverse complement strand
CGAAGGGCGAAGTCGGTTCAGCCGGAGACGGCCGCGTGGGCGGCTGAAGCCGCCGGTCCGTTGCCGGGGAACTCCGCCTCGTGACCGTCGTAGCCCGACTTGTCCTGCGTAGCTCGAAGAGCGTAGAAGGAAGGGCGAAGTCGGTTCAGGCGGAGAATAAGCCCGAAGTGGGGCAAAATCCCTGAACAAACTCCTGTTTTCGGCCAGATGAAAGGCCCCTGTCACCGGTTCCAGGGGGTGCGGACCGGAGGTCTTCCACCTAACCGTGGGCGAAGGCGGCAACATCGATCCGCCGGATGCCCTGTTTGCGGAGAAGGAGGGAACAGGTGTTGAGGGTGGCACCGGTGGTGAAGACATCGTCGAAGATCACGCAGCGCCTGTCTTTTGCGGGTATCGGGGCGTCCTCCTGGAGGGCGAAGGCATTCTTTACCCGGCGAAGGCGTTCCCGGCGGTCGGCGGTTGTCTGGGACGGGGTGTCGACGAGGCGGCGGAGGATGGACGCCGTCTCGAACCGACCGGGGGCGTGGCGGGTGGAGAGGTGGTGGAGGATTTCCGAAGCCTGATTGAAGCCCCGCTTTCTCCGTTTCCGGGGATGGAGGGGAACGGGTACGACGAGGCTTCCGGCCAGAAAGTCGAGGAATCCGGGGCAGTGTGCGAGAAGTTCGGCGAGGTCGGGGGCGAGGTATCGTTTTCCCTGGTATTTGAAAGCGTGGAGCAGTTCGCGGATGTCGCGGCTGAGGACGAATCCGCACCGGCCTTCGTCAAAAACGGGGTGGAGCCGTTCGCAGTGGTGGCAGACCGGCGCGGTTTCCAGGGTGCCGAAAAAGGGGTGTCCGCAGGTCGGGCATCTCGGATCGCGGATCATGGGGAGGCGGTTGAAGGCCCGCTCGGACAGGTAGCGGAACCGGGAGTCTTCCAGTGGCTCCCCGGTCAGGATGCAGTCGCGGGGGTAGAAGGCGTCGATCAATCCGGATCCCAGTTGACGGAGAACGTTCATGGGGCGTGTGGCTCGGATGCGGTACCGGCGTTCTCCGGCGGGTAGAAAACTTCCTCCAGAAAAAGTCCCCCGGGCGGAGCGGTGAGGACTTCGGGGGTTCTCCGGCCTTCTTCGAGAAGGGCGGGAATCCGCTCCGGTGCCAGTTTTCCGGCGGCTACCCGGACGAGGGTGCCGGCGAGGCAACGGACCATTCGGTACAGAAAACCGTCTCCCTCAACCCGCAGGCACCAGTCCCGCTCTCCTTCCTGCAAGAGAACGGGTTCGCGCAGGGTCTTTTCGGGAGTTTCCGCCTCGGCGACTTTCCCGGCAAAAGCGCGGAAATCGTGCGTTCCGCCCAGCGCGGGAAGGACGCTGCGGATGCGCTCCGGATCGAACTCCCGGAAGGGCAGGTGCCATCGGTATCGAACCGTGAAGGGGGTCGGCGGCGCGGTTGAGAAGTAGTAGTGGTACCGTTTGCCCAGGGCCGAAAAGCGGGCGTGAAAGTCGTTATCCGCCCGTTTCAGCCCGTGGATCCGAATCGTGCGGGGGAGGTGGGTCTGCACCGCCCGTAAAAGGGCTTCCGGAGGGTGTTTCCAATCGCAGTCGAAATGGATTCCCTGGGCGCGTGCGTGGACTCCGGCATCGGTCCGGCTGGCCCCGTGCAGGCGAACCTTTTCACCGAGCACCCCGGCGATCGCCTTTTCGACCGCATCCTGGACGGCGCTTCCGTCCGCCTGACTCTGCCACCCGGTGAAATCGGTCCCGTCGTAGGAACAGAACGCCCGCCAGCGGATCATACGGGTGCGGTTTCGTCCGTCCCGTCGTCTTCCCGGTGGTGGATGAGAAGGCGCGCGAGATCGACGGCGTTCGAGAAGCTCCGGCTGGAGGCCTCGCGTTTTCCGGCGAGGGCGAAGGCCGTTCCGTGGTCCGGGCTGGTCCGTACGAAGGGGAGCCCGAGCGTCACGTTTACGGCGGAGTCGAAATCGACCGTTTTGAGAGGGCCGAGACCCTGGTCGTGATAGAGGGCGACGATCACATCGAATTCTCCTTCAAGATGGCGGAGAAACAGGGTGTCGGCCGGGAGGCATTCCGAGAGACCGGGAAACTCCGGACGCAGTTCCGAAAGAATCGGGTCGAGGAAATCCCTCTCCTCCAGACCGAGGACGCCGTTTTCGCCCGCGTGGGGATTCAGGCCGCAGACCCCGATCCGTGGCGCGCTCAGGGAAGCGGTCGCCCGGGCGAGGACGGCGGCGTGCCGGATCGTCCGGACCAGGTTGGCGCGGCTCAGGGTTCGCGGCACTTCCGACAGGGGCAGGTGCCAGGTGACCAGGGCGATCCGCATTCGCCCGCCGGCGAAGGCCATGGTCGCCTCGCCTCCCCACCGCTTGGCGAAGAACTCGGTTTGGCCGGGATGGGGGAATCCCGCCCGGCTCAGCCATGCCTTGCTTACCGGCGCGGTGACCACGCCGCTGTAAGAGCCGACGAGGCAGCCGCTGGCGACGGATTCGAGGCAACCGTAGGCCGTGCGGGCGGTTTCGAGATTCGGTCGGCCCGGCGTGGCTCCGGTCCGTCCGACGTCCACCCCGCGGATCGGGTGAATCTCGTTCAGGCGGGTCAGCCAGTCCGGCGGGCCGACGAAGACGTAGTCGGAGCGGTTTCCGGCAAGATGTTCCCACCAGTGCTCGACCACTTCGGGACCGATCCCGGCCGGATCCCCTCCCGTGATGGCGATCGGGAGGGGAAGGGGTCGATCGGCGGCACGCTCAAGCTCGGGTTGGGTCTCAACTTCGGGATACGACGCTCTTGGCATAACCACGTTTGCTCGGAATGAAGAATTCGAGGAAATCCCGTCCCTCCCGCGATTCGGGCAGGCTTCGGGCCGCCGCCGCTTCGACCGGGTTTCCCGAGGTCCGCAAGACGGCGTGGTACAACTGTTTCAGCTCCCGGATGACATCGGATGCAACGTTCTTCCGTCGCAAGCCGATCAGATTGAGGCCGGCGACCTGGTCTCTCTCGCTGACCCGGATGAACGGGGCGATGTCCTTCGTGATCCGCGACATGCCGCCAATCATCGCCCCTCGACCGATACGGATGAACTGGTGGATCGCGCAATTCCCCCCGAGGAAGGAGTCGGCGGCGACGGAGACGTGCCCGGCCGTCATCGCGTCGTTGGCCACGACGACCCGGTCGCCGATCTCACCGTCGTGGGCGATGTGCGAGCCGGCCATCAGGAAGCACCCGGCCCCGAGACGGGTGGCCCCTCCCTCGTAAATGGATCGATGGACGGTGACATATTCCCGGAGAACGCAATCCGGTCCGATCTCGACCGAGGATTCGGTGGCCGGGTCGAACTCGAGGTGATTCGGATCGCCGCCGATGACCGCGAAGGAATCGATCCGGCAGTTTGCGCCGATCCGTGCGTGGCGGCGGATGACCGCGTGCGCCGCCACCGAACAGCCCTCCTCGATGACGGCTCCGGCCTCGACGACGGCAAACGGTCCAATGGCGACTCCCTTCGCCACAACGGTACCCGGTTCAATTTCCGCTGACGGATGAATCATTGCGTCGAACCGTAGGCCCCCCGGATACCGCGCGCAAGCGCGGAGTCGGGGGTACGGGGGAACGGACATTCCTGTCCGTTTGGGACCCCTTTGCGTCCCCTCACGTAGTGACGTTCGGGATCGTTAACGGAAACCAAACGGTAGACGTAGTGAAAGGTGGCTTGCCCGGGCATAGAGGAGAGCGAAGGTTCGTTGTTGCTGGGACCCGGCGTCCGCCTCCGTCTCATCATCTGGATTCGAACCTTCGGCGCGACAAGTCGGTCGCTTCGCTCCCTATGCCGGGGCAGGCTTCGTTCGCTCGCTATCGCTCG
>CAZBLJ010000233.1:0-3851 GCA_964492605.1 uncultured Puniceicoccaceae bacterium | reverse complement strand
CGGCCCGACCCGGCGGACGGGAAGGCGCAAACCACGGTAATTCCCGAAAGCCTGCAGATCGCCGCAAAATCCTCCGACGGGATTCGGTTGCTTTACGATCTGAGTCAACTTCACGGCGGTGATCCGTGCAACTGGATCCAGCTGAACGGATCGGAGGGGAGTATCCGGGTCGATATCGGCGCGGGCAAGGTGACCCTGGAGAAGGACGGACGGCAACCGGAGGAAAAGAATCTGGAAGACGGTTGGGACGTGGAAGGCGAATTTGTCCGGTCCATCCGATCCGGAACCCCGGTCGAAAAGACCTCCTTTGCCGACGGATTGGCTTATATGGAGTTCACCGAGGCGGTCTGGAACGCTTGGGCTGAATCGTAATCGAAAAGAACGTATAATGAAAAGGGAGCACGGGTTTTCCAACCCGTTCTTGCCTTTTCCTCAGTCGTCTAGGGGGTCGCTCGATCCAGTGCCATTGCGTCGATGAAATGATCCTCGAAGGTCTCGAGTTGATTGAGTTCGATGACTTCGCATTTTTTCCGAAAAGCCCGGCATTCTTCTGCGAGATCTGCTTGCAACAAGAGGGAGGCGCCGGCGAGGGAGGCGTTTCCGATGACCTTGATCTTTCCGGTCGGTGTCTCCGGCAGGAGGCCGATCCCGACCGAGTGGTCGGGGTCGAGGTGATAGCCGAAGCCCCCTGCAACGAAAATGGTTTGCAGGTCGTCTCCGGAAACACCGGCCTCCTCCATGAGGGCCAGTGCTCCGCCGAGGATCGCGGCTTTGGCCTGGACGATCTCGGCGACGTCCGCCTCCGTGATAAAAAGTTTGTCGGTGATCGCGACGAGCCTTTCGGTATCGCCGTCGATTTCCCTCGATTCGACAAGGGGATGGTTCCGCTCCAGGCGACCCATTGGATTGAGGAATCCGTGACTTCTGGCTTCGGCGATGAAGTCGATGTAGGCGGCTCCGGAGATGCCGGTCGCCCGGTCCGGAGCCTGGTCGCCAATGGTTTCGACGAGCCATCGGCCTTCATCGAGGCGAAGTCCACCAATCACACCCGGTGCGGCGGCGGTTCCATGCATGAGCCGGCCTCCTTCGAAGGCCGGTCCGGCGGCGGTGGCAGTGGCCAAAAGGCGATCCCCGGCGCGGAGAAGGATTTCACCGTTGGTTCCGAAGTCGATGAGAAGGACATTGTCAGCTGCTTCGGTGATGCCGGCGGCGAGGGCTCCGGCCAGGATGTCTCCGCCGACAAAAGCACCGAGGCAGGGAGTGAGACGGAGGGGGAAGTTCTCGCGAATTCCGATCGAGATCGACGGAAAACACCGCTCTCCGAGAAATTCGGGATGAAACGGGTAAGCCGTGAATCCTTTCAAGCTTTCTCCAAGAAGGGTGTGAAGCATCACCGTATTTCCGGAGGCAATTCCCTCCGTAATGGAATTTGGCGGGATGGCGGCTTGCTGGTAGAGCCGTAGAAGCAGCGGCTCGATGGACCCTTGTACGAGGGCGGCCTGCAGGGGATCCGATCCATTGGGACGATTTACGGCATAGTCGATCCGGGCCAGAACGTTATCGCCATGGCGTCGCTGTGCATTCGCCACGGAGGCCACGGCGAGGCATTTCCCCGATGAAAGATCCCAGAGAGCACCTGCCACGGTGGTGGTGCCGATGTCCAGGGAGAATCCGATTCCCGACCGCCGTCGGTAGATGGTTTCCCGGCGATTGATTTCGAAAGCGCTTACACCTTCCAGGGTTTCACTGTGAAGGGAGCAACGCGGGATCTCGATCCTCGTCTCTCCGCCGCTTAGCTGTGACAACGATATCTGGCAGCTGCGTGTGTTCTCGCCGTTCAAAATGATCGAGCAGCCCCGGCAGACCCCTTTGCCGCCACATCGGGTGTTGAGGGGATAGCCCCTGGAATCGAGCCAGTCGGAGAGCGTCGAGTCTTCAGCGGCCGCATGAACCAGTTGACTCTCCGGCTGTCCATCGACCGATAGCCTGACCGTCTTATTCGCGTCCCTCATGAAGCGGCGGATGGTTTGGCGATGAGCGAGCCCTCGGCATCCGCGCCAATCTTCTCGCCGGGGCGGACGATCACGAAACGCCGGTCGTCCTGCCAGTTGCCAGAAAGGAGGTTGTGCAGGAATTCCTCTTCGCAGGGAGGTTGGTGATGCCTCCATCCGAGAAAGTTGGCACAGTCATGGCAATACTCACGAGCCCTGGGCGAATCGGTAATCGAGACATAGGCTGCGCAGTTGTGGTGGGAAAACATCTCGCGGTCGGCCTCGACCAGATCTTCGATCATTTCTTCATCGTCGTCGAACCGTTCGCCGTAAAGTTCCCGCAGCCAGGCTTCGCGGTCCGGTCCGGGCACCCGTTTCTCCCGGACCCACCCCGGTGAATAAAAATAAGTGCCGGGATTCTCGCGGAGCAGGGCATCATGCCGCTCTTTGCCCCCCAGAAGGATCGAGATACAGTCGTGCGCCTGCGGAAGGACGAGGGGAACCTTTCCGGCGCTTACTCCGACCAGCCCGTTGCCACAGCGCCCATAGGCGAGGGCGATGGCTCGGATCTCCGCGTCCGCCTCCATTTCTCCGATTCGCTTTTCAATATCGCGCCGGAGGCGGTCCGGTTGGTCGTGGAGCCCCATCTCAAGGAGTTGGAGGGTTTTCCAGCGCGGACCCCGTCGCGAGACAAAGGCCTCGATCTCTTCGCTAAACACATCGCAGGCGAGGAGCCCAAACGTTGTTTCGGTTGAGGGTGCGGAAGAAATATCCGGTGAGGTTTTTGGCACGAATCGAAGGGTTGGATGAACGTGTTCGAAGACTACTACATTCTCTACTTTCGATCCAGGGTTTTCAACCGGCCCCCGGGCCTTCCGCCTGCTTGAAGAATGGAGGAAGGGCCTTTTCCAGATCCTCTTCATGATCGTCGTGGGCGATGAGGACCAGCCGGTTCGGCCCTTCGCCCGTCTCCTCGACGCTCAGGGAATCCAAAGTGCGCTCCACATGCCAGGTTCCCTCGGGAGTTTGAATCCGGCCCTTGATCCGCAGTATCGTTTCGGGCAGCTTGTTCAGCCAGTCCTTTGCCTCCCTCAGGCTACGATCCGCAGGCCATTCGAGTTCTTTTGTGGAGAACGGATTCGCATCGCAGGTGGAGAGTTCGCCCGCCGGAGCCTCTGCCAGACTCCGGGGAAGAACAAACTCGATGTTGCAATGATCGGCCCGCGTAAGCCGGGCATTCGGGGTAACGGCTTGAATCGAGGCCTCCACTTCCAAAAGAAGAGGTTCCGCGACCGTATCGATCTTGTTAACGACGATCAGGTTGCTGGACTGTAATTGCGATGTAACGACAGGCAGATTTGCGAGCAAGCTTTTGAACCGGGCCGGTGCCACGATTGTAACGATGGACCGCAGTTCGAAATCGTTCGCGAGGCCGTGGTCCGACATCAGTTTGCCGATCGCTTCCGGATCGGCCGTTCCGCTTGTTTCAATAAAGACCGCATCGAGCGGCGTGTCCCGGTGGTAAGCGAGCACCTGTTCTTTCATGGTCCGGATGAAGTCGGCGGCCTTGCATTCACAGAAAAGGCTGCCGCCGACCACGCTCTGGGTGGGTGAACCGGTTGCGGCGAGGGTTTCGCCGTCAACGCTCGTATCTGCGTATTCGTTGACTAGAAAGACGAGATGCCATTCCGGATACGCACGCGCCAGGTGATGCAGGAAAGTAGTCTTGCCGCTTCCAAGAAAACCGGTGACTAGAATGACGGGGACTCTGTCGGCCATCGGGCCATGCAGTCTTATCGCTCCAGGGCACCGATGTCGCGCCCTCCACCCGTCGGCTCGCGACCGGCGAAGTCGCGGAGG
>CAZBLJ010000232.1:0-4035 GCA_964492605.1 uncultured Puniceicoccaceae bacterium | reverse complement strand
AGGGGCCTTTCATCTGGCAGAAAACAGGAGTTTGTTCAGGGATTTTGCCCCATTTCGGGCTTACTTTCCGCCTGAAGGCGGAGTTCCTTTTGGGAATTCGAACCACTGCGAGCCAGATGAAAGGCCCCTGAGAGGCGGGAAGACCGCACTCAATAGAACGTCGGCGTGGAGATCGAGGTGCCGCCGGCGGCGACGGTTTGGTCTTCCCCGTGGGCCCAGATCTCGTCGTTCACGAGAAACTTGAAGACGATCCCGCTGTCGGCTTCCCGGGTTTCCCAGATCCACTCGTCCGTGGAGAGGTTCTTCATGGGGACGCCCTCGTTCCAGCTGAGCCCGCCTCCTTCTCCGCGGATCGTCAGGATATTGCCGAAGCGCACGTCCACGCGGGCAATGATGCGGGTGAGCGATTTGGAAACCGGAGCCTTTGCGACCGTTTTTTTGGCGGCTTTCTTTGCTGCGGCTTTTTTAGCGACGGCTTTCTTCGCGGCCTTCTTGGCGGTTTTCGTGGGAGCCGCTTTTTTGGCGGCTTTCTTCGTGGTCTTCTTTGCAGCGGACATGGGAATGTTCGTTTTAAGAATAGTGGTGGATTCAGGTAAGAGGGAGACCCGGTTTCGAAGTCCACAAATACTTCCGATCACCCGTTTCGAAAAGGAAATTTCGATGGTTCGGCTGAAAAAATTCCGTTAGAAATAAAACTTATTCATTGGCTTTCGAAAATAATTCCGGGCCGAGGATGGAAGAGAGGGACAGATCCTCGGGGAAAGTCGCCCGGAGAGGGGGGATGCCCAGATCGTTTTCAAGACGCCAGTCGTCGCAATGCAGGGCCTGACGGGGGAGCGGAAGACACTTGTCGAGACGGGAGGTCCACCCCTCGCGGCAGAATTCGAGATACAAGGTTTCGTCCGGTCCGTAGAGTTTGTCTCCCAGAAGAGGGAGGCCCAGATGGGCCGCGTGTACGCGGATTTGATGCTTGCGACCGCCGACCGTTCGAACCTTGCAGAGGGTTCTTCGATCACCGTGTCGGATGGGGTGGAAAATCGTGCGGATCTGCGGGTCCCTCTCGGCAGGCAGGGCGCGCATCTTTACCTTCACCGCACTCTTTCGGTCGGAGACGAGCCTGGCATCGACGGTTGTTTCCCGTGACAGGATGCCGTCCAGAATCGCCGTATAGGATTTCTCCACTTTCCGGGCTTCGACCGCCATTTGCACGAAGCGGGCGGCACCGCGATCCTTGGCGAGAACGACGACACCGCTCGTTTCCCGGTCGAGCCGACTGACCAGATGGACCGTTTCGCAATTCAGGTAGCGCTTCGCCGCTCCGACCAGGCTGGAACCCGGTCCCGCCTTCGAGGGGTGGCAGACCAGCCATCCGGGTTTGTCGAGTGCGAGGATGCGCTCGTTCTCGAACAGAATGGTTTCGCGGAATTCCTGCTCGCCGATGAGCGGCGCTTCCGCAGAGGTGCAGCGGGGGTCGCCCCGATAGTCAGCCCCGTTTCTCATGATGGTTTTCGGAGTCGAGCAATTGTCGGGCGGGCCGCGTCGGCGGCAGGCGGTTGCGGATCCATTTCCGTTGCCGTCGGGCCAGGCGGAGGGTGTTCGCGTGGATGGTGTCGGCCAGGAGTTCCTCCGGAAGTTTGCCGTCCAGAACATCGAGGGTTTCGCGGTAACCGATAGCCCTGGAGAGGGTCGGGTTCTTCTCGAATCCGGCACTGCGGAGAAGCCGCACCTCGTCCGCAAGACCCCGGTCGAGCATTTGTTCGGTCCGCCGGGCGATGCGACCGTCCAGGGAATCCGTTCCCGGGTCGAGGAGAAACCATCGTCGGTCCCAATCGGCAAAAGGGCAGGGGAGACGCTCCCGCCGCCGTTTCAACTCCTCCGTCGTCAGTCCGGTCGCGAGGCAGCGCTCGAGCGCGGGGGCGGTCCGCCGGGGGTTGGAAAGATCCACTTCCGTTCCCGGGTCGATTTCGAGCAGGCGTTTTCGGAGACCTTCGGCCCCCCGCTCTTCGGCGATATTCCGGACCGTTTCCTTTACCGAGGGGCTGATCTCGATCGGATCCGGCGCGGGATCGTGAAAGGCGGCCAGGTAGAAACCGCTGCCGCCGGCGACCAGAACGGGAACGTCCGCCTCCGCCGCCCGACGAAGGACCGTTTTCGCGTAATCCAGATAGGCGGGGAGATGGTAACTCTCGTCGGGATCGCACAAATCGATTCCGTAATGCGGAGCGAGCCGCCGTTCCACCGAGGTGGGTTTGGCGGTGCCGATGTCCGCTCTCCGGTAAAACAGAAGGGCGTCGCAGGATAGAATCCAGCCGCCACTCCGTTTCGCCCATTCGATGGCGAGACCGGTCTTTCCGGAAGCGGTCGGACCGGTCAGGATGCGAAGAGGATGCCGCGGTTTCACCGCTTCTGGTATTGCTCGAGACGCATCTTGCGAAGAAGGGCCGCCGTAACCCGGGTGACCGCGACTTTGGGGAGTTTGGAAGCGAAGGCCGCCAGCAAACGATTCTTTATGCCGCAGGTGACGAGGGTTCTGCCCTTCCGCAGAGCCTTCAGGGTAATGGTGGCGACCTCTTCGGCGGTTTGTCCGGAACTCTTTTCCAACGGTGCCTTTTCGAAACCGGCCGCTTTGAAGAACGCCGTTTCGGTGGGTCCCGGGCAGACGGCGAGCACCTGGACGCCATCCTTTTTCCACTCCTCGGAGATGGCGAGGCTCCAGTGCAGGAGGAAAGCCTTGGTCGCTCCGTAGGTGGATAAATAAGGGGTGGGTTGAAAGGCGGCCGTGGAGGCAATGTTTACGACGGCACCCCCGCTTTTCTTCAAGTCAGGCTCCAGGTCCGCGGTGAGACGTACCGGACCGGTGACGTTGACGGCGATCATATCGACCTGGCGGGCCGGGGAAGGAGCCGGAAATACGCCATAGGCACCGAAACCGCTATTATTTATTTGTAAAATTTTTCCGCCGCGATCGTTCTCCCGAAGCCAGGCGCGGCAGCTCTCGCTGGCGGAGGCCGCAGAGGCGGGATCCGAGAGGTCGCATGGCAGGTGGCGAAGGGTTTTTTCCAAACCGGAAATCTCCGGTTCCGAGCGGGAAAGGTTGCAAAACGCGGCATCCGGTACTAGCTTTGCCAATTGCTGCATCAAAGCGGCACCTATGCCAGACGATCCACCAGTAATGATTACCCGGTCGAAAGAAGAGAAGAATTGGGAATTCGGAGTCGTCATAAGGATTTTTGAGCCTCAGACGGAGGCTCTTTCGTAACACGTAAACACAAAAATCAGGAATACGCATGAAGCAACATGATGTCATCGTCACCGGTCGCAATCTCGAACTCACGGATGCCATGAAGGAGGCGGTCCATCGAAAGGTGGAAAAGCTCTTCGCGCATGAGGAGCGGATCATCCGATTACGGGTCGAACTCGAATATAACAAGAACGTGACGGGACAGGATGAGCAGATTGCCAAGGGCCACATTGAGATCAACGACAAGCCCTTGATCACGACGGAGGCTTCTGAAGACATGTACACTTCCATTGACCGGATGGTGGATAAACTGGACCGGATGCTCCGTCGTCGCTCGCGACTGCGGAAAGTGAAGCGCAAGGACGTTCATGCGGTGGACGTCCCGGCGGAATTGCCGAAGACGAGCCCGGCTTAACCGCCGTCTTGGACGTCGGCAACCGTTGTCGGGGGCTTCGCCAGGGTGAAGCCCTCGACCTCGTTTATCGGATTAAGCCCGTTTACGTCGGCCGAAGGCCCAGAGGAAGAAGCCGATGAGAGGTGCGCAAAATATACCAGGCGAAATTTAGTTGACACCTGCTTCGCCTCGAAGGGGATCTGGTCTTCGACATTCGAGAAGGCCCCGTCCGGGTGCGCGTAAAATATACCAGGCGAAATTTAGTTGACACTTGCTTCGCTTCGAAGGGGATCTGGTCTTCGACATTCGAGAAGGCTCCGTCCGCGCATCAGGCTCACCTCGGGCCACCAGGGGCCTTTCATCTGGCTCGCAGTGGGTCGAATTCCCAAAAGGAACTCCG
>CAZBLJ010000231.1:2218-4042 GCA_964492605.1 uncultured Puniceicoccaceae bacterium | reverse complement strand
ATCGTCTCCTCCTCAAGATTCGCAGTGGAGGCGTTGCCAGATCATCAGCGGCCATGCGTGGACGTGGGCGCAAAAATGGGGAAAGGGTTTCATGTAGCCGACGCGGCAGGTGCCGGGGATTTTGCCGTCACCCCAGTCGAGGCTGTAGCCCCAGGTGCAGTCCGAGTTCGACCAGAGGCCGACCCACTGGTCGGGCGCCCGCTCGGCGCGCCGCCGCAGGCTGAGCCGCTCGAAGCCGTCCCGGGCGGCGTCTTCGTCGAGGGCGGCGAGTTCGGTGATGAACATGCCGCTCCAGGCATACCAGACCATGCCGCAGCGGTGCTTGCCCACGCCTTCGCGCAGGAGGACGCCGAAGGGTTCGCCGTCCCAGACGCGGGGGCGGATGTTGTCCCAGATTTCGCGACTGCGCGCCTCGGGCAGATCCGGATTGCTGAGGAGGAAAATCTGCGGGGCGGCGAAGGCATCGTCTTCGCCGAGCACATGGTCTTCCACGCGGCCCCGCGGTGCCCAGGGACGGTTTTCAAGATCGCTGAAAAGCGCTTCGCGCAGCCGTTCCTCGAGATCGAGGGCGGCGGCGGCAACCGCGCGGGCGGTGGCGGCCTGATCGCCCAGTTCGCCGGCGTGTGTTTCCATCCATGCGCCCACACGGCGAAGGACGTTCAGAGCCATCCCGGTGTTCACATAGCTCTCGCCGTCGAAGACTTTGCGGTAGCTTTGATGGCTGTAGGTCAGGTGCGGGAAGGCGGAGTGCAGGGTGTCGCTCAAATCGGAGAGCATGATGCGGACGAGGCCGTTTTTGCCGACGTGGACGCCGTCCCGCAGGAAGGTCACCCAGCCGCCAATCCGCTCCAGGAGCGTGCCGGACGGGGTGCGCTCGCCCATCGGGGGAAAAAACGGCTCGGTCTCCAGCAGCGAGGCGACGTCTCCGGTGCGCTCGAGGTATTCGGCGGCCAGTAAAAGGCAGAACAGCTCGTTGTCGCTTTTCTGATCGCCGCCGACCGGGTAGATCCCGGCCCCCTCGTTGGTGTGCTCGGCGCGGCCGCGCGGGTCGGTGATCCGGGCGAGGTAGCTGAGGATCGACCGGGCCAGATCGGGGTCGTAGGTGCAGGCCGGCAGGGCGTGCATGGCCTGGTCGCGCGTGCAGGACGAAGAGCCGAGGGCGTATTCGTAGAGATTGCCCTGGGGAATGTAGGTGCAGCCGTAGCGGGCGTCCCAGGTGGCCATCGTGTGGAGGACATAAGCGTGCCATTGCAGTTCGGCGCGGGTGGCGGGCTCCGCTTCGGCGAAGTCGGGGAGCCGTTCCGCCCAGGCGGCGCGCATCCCGTCGACCGGACTTCGCAGGGCGGCGAGGGTGTCCTCCCAGCGCAAGTCGTCGGCGGACCAGCCCACCGCCACGCGCAGGGTGACCGAGCCGCCGGGCGGGACGCTTCGCGTGATTCCGGCCAGCAGCCATGCGGCCGTCTCGCTCTCGGGTTCGACGGAGGTGGTTCCCTCGTCATCGAGGATGGTTAGGTGGACGGTCGGAGGGAACGCGTCGGCCTGGGCCAGCGCTCCGGGCACGTTGAAGACCAGCGGACGCAGTGCCGTGGGTTCGAAGGAGGCACGGGCGGAAGCGCCCTCCGCCTGCGCCCGGACCGGGTAGTGCGCTTGTTGGCGATCCGCCGGCGGGTTGTTCCAATTGCAAAAGGCGTAGCGCGCGCCGAGCCCCTCGGTCCATTTCAGATCGACGGGGTTTTCGCCCGGGTTCTCAACTTCGAGGGTGATGATGAAGCCGGGGATGCGGTCGCGGTGGTCGCGGCTGGGAAGGGTGTCGAAGCGGCGGCT
>CAZBLJ010000231.1:0-2118 GCA_964492605.1 uncultured Puniceicoccaceae bacterium | reverse complement strand
CCGTAGTTGCCGAGGATGAACCAGGGATCGGTCTCCTCCATGCCTTCCGGCGGAGGGGTGGACGGGGGGTAGCAGACCGGGGCATCCGCCCGGAAGTCGATCTCGGGCAGGCCGGCTTCGCCGCTCTCCCATTGCAACAGGTCATTCGCGTTCCAAAGTTTCATGTTTTCTATTATGGTGTTTTCAGGGGATGGTGGGATGGAAAAAAGGCTTAGCAGGGGACGGTCCAGAGGGCCAGACCCTCGGGCTTCAGTTCACGCGTCATCGCCTCCGCCTCCTCGGGCGGAGTGATGATGAGGAGGGGCTTGCCCGCCTCCTGCAGCAGGCGGAACATGTCCAGTTTGGCGAGGGCAGAGGGCGTGCCCGCGCCAGGCGTGTATTGGATGGCGGTGAACTCCGGCGTTTCCGCCAGGGCGGGCGCGTGGCGGGCGGCGTCGGGGCCGTCCAGGTGGATGCAGACACGGCCGGCGAGGGCGGCTTGCTGGCGGTAGGAGGGCAGGCAAAGCTCGCGGTAGTCCTCGGGGCCGATCAGGGCGTTGAAATCGCAGGTGGGAACGGTGTAAACGGCGTCCGACCAGCAGCCGATCCAATGCACCGAGGCCGCTCCGGCCTCGCTCACGATTTGGTTGAGCCGTTGCCAGACCTGATGCCAGATGCCGGTCAAATGCTCGGCCGCCGCGAGAATTTCCTCCCGTTCCTCGAACAGGTCCATGCAGAGATTTTCGCTCCCGCGCAGGTTGGCCAGCAAGTCGATGGGGCCGCTGAGATCGGGCATGCAGACGCAGTATCGTCCCGCCGCCCGCTCCGCTAGGGCCCGGGTGAGGGCCTGCACGCGCTGCCACCACTCGTTGTCCCCGTCGAGCCGCAGAGCCATAGCATCGCCGACCTCGTCGAGAATCGGATGCTGCCAACTTGTGTTTTGAGCGGGGGAAAACTCGATCGGTGCGCCGATGAAGGCACCGATCGCCACCGGCCCGATATCCACCCGAATGGAAGGCACGGCGTCGCCGAAACGCCGCTCCGCCCGCAACTGCCGCTCCCGACCTTCGACCCAGGCCTCCGGGGCATCGAGCCGGTCGAAGAGCTTGCCGGTCGGCGCGTCCACTCCGGTCGGCATTTCGGAGCGGTAGATCAGCGCCGTGTCGTTCTCGCGGTGCCACCAAGCCTCCCAGCGGTCGGCCAGGGTGCTGAAATCGGTATGGAATTCGTTCGAGGAGGGTCGGGGTTGTGGCATAATAGAAACGCGGTGTTTGTGGAATATGGGAAAATTCGCAGGAGGCAGTTGGATCATGGAGAATGTAGCGTATAATAGCCTTGAACCTCGCCGAATACCATGGAGGAATTGGGCGACTTGTAAAATATGATCAACGAACGTATCGACGGAGTCCATTTTCTTCATGACGGTCATTTCCCCGACTGTCGTTCTTACGTGGATCGTCGTTTCCAAGGCTACACGGCGCTGCAATTCGCGGAGTCCGGGCATCTGCGGTTGGGCTTCGACGGGGTGGAGCGGGACTACGACGGCCCTCTCCTCTGGTTCACGCCACCAGGTCCGCGCATCCGCTACTTCGCCCTGGCGGGGCGTGCTTGGAACCACCACTATATGGCCGTGCGGGGTCCGCTGGTGGAGGCATGGGTCGGGGAGGGGCTGTGCTCCGCCCGCCCGATTCCCTGCGATGGCCCGAGTGCCACCGAGATCAAGCGCGAACTGACCGCGATCCGGCGCGGGGCGACCACCGCCCGCGGAGCCGAGAAGCTGGAGAAAATCAACCGATTCGAAAATCTCCTCTTGAAAATTCGCCGGATGGACGGGGAGCCTGCGGCTCCGTGTCCCATCCTGAACGCGCTGGAGGCGTCATTCCCTCACGCCGACTATCCCGCGCTGGCCGGGCGCATGGGTATTTCGCCGAGCACCCTGCGCAGGCGCTTCCGCCGGCGGCACGGCGAATCCATCCACTGCTGCGTCCAGCGCCTCCGGGTGGAGCGGGCGAAAGAGCTGCTCCTGGAAAGTCCGGGGCGGCGGATGGCCGATATCGCGGAGGTTTGTGGCTACTGCGACGAATGCTACTTCAGTCGCCACTTCAAAGCCCTGGTCGGCCTCTCCCCGCGCGAATTCCG
>CAZBLJ010000230.1:0-4044 GCA_964492605.1 uncultured Puniceicoccaceae bacterium | reverse complement strand
ACTACAGCTAACACGCGCGGGAGGGGATGGCACAATGGCCCCTTTTCAGCCAGAGGAAAGGCTCCTGGTCTGGCATTGTTTCGAATCACCTCCTCGGAGTCGGGAACGGCATTTCGGATTGAGATTTTCATAGTTCCTCCGATGGTGGGGGTATGCAGTCGCTTCCGGATTTTCAAGAGGTGGTCGAACGGATCTGTGCCGAAAACGGGCGGTTTGATCCGGCGGTGTATTTATTCGTTCGGCAGGGATTGGATTACACGATGTCCCGGCTCAGGGAGAAGGGAGAGTTTTCCGGGCGGAAACACGTTTCGGGGCAGAAGCTTCTCGATGGGATCCGGGCCTACGCCCTGGAGCAATTCGGCCCCTTGGCCAGGGCGGTCCTGGAACACTGGGGAGTGCGTTCCTGCCGGGATTTCGGGGTGATCGTTTTCGAGCTGGTGGACTACGGAGTCTTGGGGAAGACGGAAGAGGACAGCATTGAAGATTTCGAGGGCGGTTATGATTTCGCCGATGCCTTCGAGAAGCCGTTCGAGCCGGGGA
This sequence comes from uncultured Puniceicoccaceae bacterium, assembly GCA_964492605.1. Classification (GTDB taxonomy): domain Bacteria; phylum Verrucomicrobiota; class Verrucomicrobiia; order Opitutales; family Puniceicoccaceae; genus Puniceicoccus. The sequence goes on along the minus strand of CAZBLJ010000230.1, from coordinate 3,504 downwards.
ACCAGTGAGCGAAGGGGAGTCGATCGAGTTCCTGGAGGCGGGAGGGCCTTGCCCGTTGCTGGCGGCGAGACGGCCCGGTAGCGGGGTAGCCTCCGTTCAAATTTGGGTGCCCGCCGGGAGTCGCGCGGAGAGCGCCTTCCCGGGGAGCGGAGCGGCCCACTTTCTCGAGCATATGGTTTTCAAGGGTACCTCCAAACGTACCGCGCTGGAAATCAACCGGGAAGCGGAACGCATGGGGGGGATGTTGAATGCCTATACGTCTTACGACCGGACCGTTTATCACCTCGACCTTCCCTCCGCGAACGTTTCGGCGGGAATGGAGCTTTTAAGCGATTTCGTGTGGAACCCTTCCTTTCCCGTCGAAGGTTTCGAGCCGGAGCGGGAGGTGATTCTGCGGGAGATGGCGATGGTGCACGACGATCCGGATGACGTTCTCTTCCACGCCGTCGTGCGGGAGGCGCTGCAAACCGATCTTCTCCGGTTCCCGGTGATTGGCGACGAGGCTCCGTTCCGCGCTTTGACGCTGGATCACTTGAAAGAATTTCACCGGACTTATTATCGGGGCGGCGGGACTTTCCGGGTGCTGGGGGGGGATGTCGGCGAATCTCAGATCGAAGAGGCCGGCAACTTGTTTCTGCGGGGTTCACCCCCTTCAGGCGATGTCCGGACGGTTTCGCCGGTCTCCGAGAGTCCCCGACCGGTGCGTTTACGACTCGAGGGAAACTGGGAAGAGGGGAGGGGGTTGGCTCTTTTCCTGGTTCCGGTGGCCGAACCCGGGGAGGCCCGGTCGGCGGAATGGGTGATGGAGACTCTGGCGGGTGGCGAGAGCGGGCTCCTGATCCGAAGACTCCGGAACGAGCTGGAGTTGGTGCACCATATCGACGGATTTCTTTACGGCATGGGATCGGTCGCCCTCCTCGGATTCTCCTGGATGGCGGATTCGAATCAACTGGAGAAAGCGGAGGAGGAATTCTTCCGGGTTCTGGATGCCTGCCGAAGGGATCTCCCGAGCGGGGAGGATCTTCGCCGGGGTTGGGATCGCTGTCGTTTCCAGCGCCTGCGGCTTCGTCAGAGCGTGGAAGGGTGGGTCTCCCAGGTGGCCGAAGAGTTGATGGCCTTCGGCCGTATACCCCGGACGGAGGAGGATCCGATTTTCGGTCCGTATCCCGGGGGGGAAGCCTGGATGGAATACCTTACGGCAAGGCTGGGCCGGGAGCAATGCTTCGCGGGCTTTCTAAAAGGAACCGGAACCGCATGAGTTTCGATGAAGGACAGCACCGGCTCTTTCTCGATCACCGACCGGAGGCGGGCCTGGTTTGCTTGGCGCTTGCGTTTCCCGGCCCGGACCTTGTCGAAGGCCCGAAACAGCACGGCTGGGCCGGATTGGTGTTCGAGATCCTCCGGGCGGGGGGAGGGAGAGTGCCCGAGGAGACCGTCTCCGGTCGGTTCGACCGATGGGGAGGGGGATTGCGATCGGTTACGACTCCCGTAGCCGGGCTGCTGGTCTACGACTGTCTTCCGGAGTTTTTAGAGGAATCCCTGGATCTGCTGATGCGGATCTGCGGACAGGGTCGCTTCCCCGAGCGACTCTTCAAGCGGGAGCGCGCGGCCCGGTTGGCCGGTATCCGGGAGCAACGGGACGACCCTGCCGCCAACGCTCTGCTCCGGGTGAGAGAATGGCTTCTTCCGGAGTCGGCCTTGGCGGTGGCGCCGCTTGGGCGAGACCAGGACCTGCGGGAAACTTCCGTCGGGCAGATCGGCGATTTCTGCTCGCAGCTCCTCGGTCGGACCGACTCTTGCTTGGCGATCAGTGGTGCATTCGACCCCGCTCGGGTGCGGGCACGGTTGGGGCCTTTTTGGGGCGACGGGTGCGGGGAAATGCGGCGGCAGGGTCTTGGGGCGGTCGGGGGAGAATCGTTTACCGAGGAAGTCGGGCACGACCGCGAGCAATCCGTGGTGGTCCAGGCGTTTCCGGGAGTCGGGATGGCGAAGGAGGATTATCGGATCCAGAATCTCGTGGCAGCGTGTTTGAACGGGTTGTCGGGACCTCTGTTCGAGGAGGTGCGGGAGAAGCACGGTCTTGCCTATTATAGTAGCGCGCGGGTGGTGGCCGGAGTTTCCGGCGGACTGTTTTCGATCGTTTCCGGTTGTGAGCGGAGTCGGGCGGGGTTCCTTGCCGACCGGGTTCGCCGGATCCTCGACCGAATCGGTCGGGAAGGGTTCAGCGATTCCGAATGGGACGCCGGAATGGCACAGGTTCGCTCCGGATTGGTGCTGGCCCGGCAACGGGCGGGTTGGAGAGCTACCCGACTCGCCCTGCGGGGGGTGTTGGGTTTGGAGGCCGATCTGGGGGAGGCGGACGAGAGGTTTCTCGATCAGACGGGAAAAGATCGGGTGCGCCGCTGGTGCGAAGCGGCGTTCGCGGGGAACCGGGAGTCCCGCCTTTCATTTCTCGGGAAGTAGGGGTGATTTGGGAAGTGACAACCGTCGTTTCGGCTTCTAACAGAAGAGAATCGAACGCTGCAAAATAGCCGCCTTTTACCACTTTACGGATTTGGAGGACCGCGACGCCTGGGCGGACCGGATGGTCGATCATGGCTTACGGGTCGGACTCCGCGGAACCATCATCCTGGCTCCGGAGGGCATCAATTCGACCTGCGCCGGATCGGAGGAGGCGATCGATTCGACCATCGTCCTGCTGAAGACGGATCCGCGTTTCGCGGAGATGGAGGTGAAATATTCCTTCGCGGACTTCAATCCGTTTCCGAAATTCAAGGTGAAGAAGAAGCCCGAGATCGTAACCTTTCGTCAGGAAGGGGCGGACCCCCGCGAGGCGGTCGGCACCTATCTCGAACCGGAGGAATGGAACGACCTGATCGCGGATCCGGACGTGATCACGATCGACACCCGGAACGATTACGAAGTGAAAGTGGGACGGTTCAAGGGGGCGCTCAACCCGGAGACGGATGATTTTACGGCCTTTGCCAAATTCGTCGACGAACGGTTGGCCGACCGAAAAGACCAAAAGATCGCGATGTATTGTACCGGAGGAATCCGGTGCGAGCGCTCGACGGCGTATTTGAAGAAGAAGGGGTTTAAGGAGGTCTACCACCTGAAGGGCGGGATCCTCCGCTATCTGGAAACCATGCCCAGGGATCGGAGCCTGTGGGAGGGGGATTGTTTTGTCTTCGACTACCGCGTCGCCCTGGACCACGACCTGCAACCGGCGAAATGGAAAATCGATCCGGAAACCGGCGACCCCGAACCGATGGAGGAGGAGGAAGTCGAGCGGATCGCCGAGCGGCGGAGAAGCGGAGACATCTACCGAAGGCCGTATGTCTAATCGACAGTTGGAAGCGTTACCGGGGGGATGTCCCGCTCGACGATGTCGCGCAGCAAGCTCTGCAAACGAATCGGATCGCCCTGTTCGAGGAAGCCGGGGAAGCCGCCGTCCGAGAGAAACGAGGCGAACGATTCGGGGCCCGGCGCTCGATTGGCGAAAAC
>CAZBLJ010000229.1:0-4053 GCA_964492605.1 uncultured Puniceicoccaceae bacterium | reverse complement strand
AGGAAGCGGTTTTGACGCTGTTCAGTGATAGGAAACTGCTGGAGAACCAGGACCTTTCTTCGATAAAAGCCCTTATGTTACAGACGGCAGATCAGATATCCTGTCAGTTGTAATCGCACCGTCCATTCTCTCATTTGAGAAAAGGTTCGCTTGTCAGATCATGTTTCAGCCGTCAGGTGATAGGTAGTGGTGGATGCAACGGAGATACGCAAACATCTGGCGAAGCAAAACAAGAGCATCGATTTCTAACAGGATATGTGGATTACCTGAACCTTGAACAGATGTTGAATAGCTCATCCAATAAGAAATGGAATCTGGCAGGGCGGGTGGCTCTGGTCACCGGTGCCAGTCGTGGGATCGGTGCGGCGATTGCCAAGGGACTCGGTGAGGCCGGGGCGGCGGTGTGCGTAAACTACGCCGACTCGGAAAGGGCGGCGGCAGAGGTTGTGAACGATATTCGGGCTATGGGCTCGAAAGCAGAGGCCGTACAGGCCAATCTCGGGGAACTCGATAGTTCCCGCCGTCTCTATGAGGGGTGCGTGCAGGCACTGGGTGCGCCCGATATTCTGGTCAGTAATGTGGCCATTCAGCATGCAAGCCCCTGGGAAAAGATCACCCGGGAGCAGGTGATTCATCAGATGCAAGTGAATTTTCAGTCGGCGCTGGAATTGATGCAGCCGGCGGCTCCGGCGATGAAGGAAAAGCAGTGGGGGCGTATCCTGACCATTGGCAGTGTTCAGGAGGCCAAGCCGCACCCCGACATGCTCGTGTACAGTTCCCTGAAAAATGCCCAGACCGCGATGGTGCAAAGTCTGGCCAGGCAGCTCGCGCCGTATGGCATCACGGTGAATAATCTGGCACCAGGCGTGATCCTCACCGACCGGAGTAAGGAAAATCTGACGGATAAGGAATATGAAAAAAAAGTCCTGGCGGCGATTCCTGCCAGGCGCTTTGGCGAATCCGAGGACTGTGTGGGAGCTGCCCTGCTGCTTTGTTCGAACGCCGGGGCGTATATCACCGGTCAGAGTCTGTATGTGGATGGAGGGATGTCGTTATGACGATGAATATCCTGGCCGATCATCTGGATTTTCCCGAGGGACCTCTTTTCGACGTTCAGGGGAGGTTGTGGGCGGTTGAGATGAAAGCGGGGAACCTCCTCCGGCTGGAGGCATCAGGGCTGCGCCGCTTCGGCGTTGGCGGGGCACCGAATGGGCTGGCGATGGATCAGGCAGGCGGGATCTTTTTTACCGATTCTGCGCGGAATGAAATTCGCAGGTTCGATCCAGATACGGAAGAATCGCGACAGCGACGGTCTCCTCTACGTAGCGGTTTATTCTACAGGAAAAGTCAACGTGGTTTCCCCCGAAGGGAAGATCATTCGTGAAATTCCAGTGGGAGGTGCAAACCCGACCAATTGTGCGATCGATCCCTCTGGAACCCTCGGATTGGTCGTCACCGAGGCGGAAACCGGGCGACTGCTTTCGATTCAAATTTAACTGTGGAATGAATCCTATGACAAATACTCCTATTCAATATCTGAAATTATCCGACGGTTCCACCTTCGTGCCCATCGGTTTGAATCTCGCCTTTCCCCGCTTCTACGAGACGGATGAAGAAGCGAACGCGCTGTACCGCGACTGGATCGGGAAACTGGCGGACAACGGCGGCAACTTCATTCGCCTTTGGGTATCAACCCCGTTTTTCGACGTGGAGGGAGATCATTGCGGCGATTTCCGTCCCGAGAAGACGGAGAATCTCCGCGCCGTGCTGGACTACGCCCATGGGCGGGGAGTTAAAGCGAAGCTTACCCTCGACCATTTTCGGACCCTGATTGCCAAAAAACAGGCTGAGAATTTTCCGGGCGTCGTCCGCTTCGACCGCCCCAAATACCATGTGTCGAACGGCGGTTTTGCCGAGAAGGTCGATGATTACTTCGCTTCAGATGCGGGCCACCGGCACTTCCTGGCCAAAATGGATTTTTTCGCCGAGCAATTTGGCGATCATCCGGCAGTCGTGGCGTGGGAGCTGTGGAATGAGATCAGTGCCGTGCCCGAAGGCGAAAGCCGGTTCGAGTGGAGCGAGAAGATGATGCCCGAGCTACGCAAGCGGTTTCCGGGCAAATGGACCCTGCAAAGCAACGGCAGCGGCTCCTTCACCTCGAACTGGTGTTACCAGTGGCTGGCCGGACTGGAGGGTAACGACATCATTCAGGCCCACCGCTACCTCGACCCCGCACCGCAGCAGAAGCCGGTAGTCGGCGGTCCACTGGATGTGAATATGGCCGATGCCGTTCGTGTGGTAAACGAGCTGTGTCAGGGAAGGAAGCCGGTTTTACTGGCTGAAGGCGGGGCAGTGGACGCGAACTTTGTGGCACCCTTCTCTGAATATCCGAAAGATACCAAAGGGAGCATCCTGCACGACGTCCTTTTCGCTGGCTTTTTTGCAGGCGGATGTGGTCCCGGCCAAGCCTGGCATTGGGATCATTACGTGGCTCCCAACAATCTCTGGTGGCATTTCCATTCCTTTGCAAGGATGCTCGAAGGGATTGATCCCGCCGCAGAAGAGTTCGTCGCACACCTCCACGAAACCGAGATGATCCGGACCTATGAACTTCGCGGGAAAACCACTCGCCTTTTCTGGATCCGTGACGCCCAAAATGATTGGCATTCCGAACTGATTGAAAATCAACCGCCGGCTCGCCATCCGGCTGCGGAGTGGACGATCCCCGGAGAACCCGGTGCCAACACCTCATGGGCCTCTTTCAACCCCTGGAGCACTACCGCCGTTTGGCAACAAGCCGATTCGACTCCGGGTACAGTTCTACTCCCTGCCTGGGAACGCTCATTGCTGATTCGCTGCCAACTTTCCTAACCCACTCGAATAATCACATTATGAGCACAGACACCTACAAGAAAGAAATCGGGATGATGAATCTCGAGAAACTCATCGAAGCGCGCGAGAGCATCCCGGAAGTCACTTTTCCGATACCGGATGAGGAACTGTTAAAACGCTTCGAACAGCTCTACACTGGAGCTGTCAACGATGTGCTGCGGGAATTCTGCCTGCTCGACCAGGCCCTTCCGCATCGCATCCAGCCCCTGCGGGAATACCAGACGGTAGCCGGGTTTGCCTTTACGGTCAAAAGCGCTCCCAACGTCAAGCTGACCGGCGAGATGGAATACCGGACCCAGATGCTCGATGAAATGAAGCCCAACGCTTTCGTCCTTTGGGACACCATCTCCGATGAGATTGATCGAATTTGTGCCGCCCAAACCGCATCGGCTTTGGCCGTTATGCAGGCAAATGGGGATATTTTATGGCAGGAGTCGGATGGTTTCGGGCGAGTGATCGGGCAGGACGGGGAGGAGCAAGGTGTACGGCTTTCGATGCTTCTGAAGCACCGGGTGAGATTCCCGGTGCCCCCTTGACACAAGGCCAGCTTTGGCAGAACTACGGCGATTTCTTGCACGCTGTTCTCCCCGAAGCAGAGAGGCTCGGTATCCGCATGGCCCTTCATCCCGACGATCCACCCTTGCCGAACCTCGGGGGTGTGGGTCGGATTTTCGGAACGGTCAACTCCTTCGACCAGGCCTATGACCTGATGCCCTGTCGGGCGAATGCAGTGACCTATTGTCAGGCAAACTTCAAACTCATGGGAGCAGACCTTGCCGCGACAGCGAAACACCTGGGTGACCGGATCGCCTTTATCCATGTGCGCGACGTGAAGGGGACGGCGGAGAATTTCGTTGAAGTCTTCCACGATGAAGCGGAGACCGACCAGCTTGCACTCTTCCGGCTCTACCGTGAGATCGGTCTGGATGTGCCCTATCGTTGCGATCACGTCCCCACGATGGAAGGCGAAGGCGATGAGCCGGGATTTGTTCCCGGTTACGGCACCCTCGGGAGATTGTTTGCGAACGGATGGCTTAAAGCACTCTGGCAGGCTTCCGGGCGGTAGTTCCGGATTTCGACAGCTATTTCTTTCGCATGGCTCGCGAAGGCCGAACGAGCAGGGTTTTCCGCGGCGTCGGGTCGGTTTCAGAACCGGAATCC
>CAZBLJ010000228.1:1817-4054 GCA_964492605.1 uncultured Puniceicoccaceae bacterium | reverse complement strand
TGGGGCAAAATTCCTGAACAAACTCCTGTTTTCTGCCAGATGAAAGGCCCCTGGCTCCCGGCCTCCGATCCTCAGCCGGCGGAGAGAAGCGCACAGGCGTGGGCGGGGAGGTGGAGTTCGGCCAGCGCCGCAGATGTGTTGACCGACGTCCCGCTCCAAAGTTCCTTCCACGGGCCGTCCGGCAGCCCGGAGGCTTCGGCGGCTTCCAGAGGCGCGACCGTTTCATCGGTCCAGTTGAACATCCCCAGAAGCCGACCCTTGGGCGAATTCTGCAACACAACCCGAGGCAGGTCGCCTTGCCATTCGAGAACCTTGCCGGGAGCGCCCGAAAAGAAGGGTGCCAGGGTTTTGAGAATCCCCAGCCCTTCTTCGTTGAGCCACTTCAGGCGGTCGGAAAGGACGACCATTCCGCCGCTGAGGGCGACAATCGCCGCCCACATCCGGGCCTCGTCAAGCGTGAAGCTGTCGGGATAAGCCGGTTTGGAACTTTCGTTCCGTTCGGTCTTGAAGTCCTCGAGTTGCTCGGGAGTGGCGGTTTCTTTTCCACGCACGACCAGAAAATCCGGGTCGTTGAGCCAGATCCGCCCGTGGGCGTGCTGGTTCAGGAAGGCATTCCGACCGCACTTGACCAGGTTGTCCCACTTGATATCGATGTCGCCGCTGACTCGGGAGGCGTCCATCAGGCCGGCACCGGTTGCCCATATCGAGCCGCACCCCAGCCAGAAACTCTCCTCGCCGATGGCGGCGCGGATGGCCGCCATGCAGCGCCGGTGCCCGCAATGGAGCCCGATACCGCGGTTGTAAAGGCCGAGTCGTCCACCAAAATCGGGTTCGGGCTTGTCCGGCGGTTGCGCGGGGCCGGTGTTTCTTCCGGGCAGTTTCCAGGAATTCGCGAGGAAGTCGGTCTTGAAATACCGGTAGCCCCAGTCGTGGAATTTGCGCCACTGCCGGTAGATGTGGTCGGCGACCTCCGGACGGGTGGGGTCGAGGTAGGCCCGGTCTCCCCAGGGTGACTCGCAGCCCACCAAGGCGAAGGGAGAATAAGGCCGACCCTCGTATTGGACGCAGAATTCGGGATGCTCGTCGAAGATGCGGCTTCCGGGCTCGGCGAAAAAGGGTGCCGCCCACATGCCGGGGACGAATCCCGCCGCCGTAATCCGGTCCGCCAGCCATTTCATTCCGTGGGGGAATTTTTCGTTGGCCTCCCACTCGCCGACTTTATCCTCCCATCCGTCGTCCACGATCACATAGCGTACGAGGTTCCGCAACCAGTCGTATCTTTGCAATTCTTCGAGATTCTCCAGAATGTCATCCTCGGTCACGGTCAACCGGTAAGCGTCCCAGGAGTTCCATCCGGCGTGGACCGGTCCGGCGGAAGGGGGAAGCCGCAGGGCGTGAAAGCGGGAAGGACCTCCGAGTTCCCTGTCGAGATCCCCGTTGAGCTTGATGGCCAGCGGGTCGTTTTCGAACGACTCACCCGGAGCAAGCGAAGCTTCGACCAAAGTTTCCAGAAGCGTTTCTCCCTCCTCCACCGTGAAGCGGTGGAGCCAGCGGGCCGGAAGGTTCACGGTAAACAGCAGCGATTGGTCGGTGGCTTCCTCCGGATGCACCGCACACCGCCAATATTCCACCCGGTTGTCCGGAGTCGTCTCGGTCATCGGAAAGATACCGCAACGGCCCCACACATCATAGGGAAGGGAGCGCCGAACGAGAGCGGCGGCGGGAGGAAACCCGTCCGCCCGGCGTGTGATCCAACGGATCTTGCCGAGGGAAAACACCTGTCGATCAGCCGGGATCAGACGCGCGCGGACGATGGCAAAGCCTTCGTCGGAAGCGATTTCCAGGACGAAGGAGAATTCCTCATGAGAGGTTTCCAGCCGCAAACCGTCCACCCGGGTCTCGGTCGGGTTTCCATTCAGGGGGCGGAAGATCCGCTCCTTCCCGGAAGGATCGCGCCAGCAAACCTCCGGAATGATTTCGAGCGAGCGTTGACCGTCGGTGACCGCAAGGGTCCCGGAATGAAGCATGAATTCAAGATCGGGCATCGGGCCAAGTTCTGAGGATTCCCGGTCCGTTTTACCATCAAAAAAACAGGCATCTTGAAACCATGTCCGTTTGCCGTTGCATACGGAGAACGGAAATCCCTGTCCGCATAAGGGAGGGATACCATCAAACAGACAAACGGGTTGGAAAACCCGTTCCCCCTTTACAAACGGGGAACGGACATTCCTGTCCGT
>CAZBLJ010000228.1:0-1717 GCA_964492605.1 uncultured Puniceicoccaceae bacterium | reverse complement strand
AAACGGGGAACGGACATTCCTGTCCGTTTGGTAAATCCCGGCTGAACCCCTCCTTCAGCCGCAATAAATACCGAATTGCATAGCTTACCCTCCGCAGCATGCTTAAAAGGCTCTTTCTCCCATGAACATCGTTAGTGCATCGAAAGTTCGAAAACGCTTCAAGGACGCGGAGGCCGTCGCTTCGGTGGACTTTGAAGTACGCCAGGGGGAGTGCTTCGGCCTGCTCGGACCCAATGGGGCGGGCAAGTCGACCTTGATCCGGATGATTTACGGTGCCGTCATGCGGACCGGAGGATCCTTAAGGGTGTTCGACATCGATCCGGGGGAGAACAGTCGTGCCGTGAAAAAGAGGCTCGGAGTGGTCCTCCAGGAGAACGCGCTGGATGAGGAAATGGCAGTCCGGGCGAACATGCTGATGTTTGCCCGCTGTGTTGGTTTGCCCGTTGCGGAGCGGGATAAGCGCGTGGACGAGCTTCTCGAACTGATGGCGCTCTCGCACCGCGCAGACGCCCGGATCCGCGAATTATCGGGAGGCATGAAGCGTCGGCTGGCCTTTGTCCGCGCCCTTTTGGGCCGCCCCGATCTTTTGATCCTCGACGAGCCAACCACGGGCCTTGATCCGGCCGTGCGGTTGCTCCTGTGGGAGAAGGTGGTCCGGCTCAAGCAGCAGGGCATCACGGTGCTGTTGACGACCCACTATATGGACGAAGCGGAACGTCTTTGTGATCGCCTCATGATTATCGATCAGGGCAAGAGACAGGCGGAGGGTTCGCCCCGAGAGCTGATCCGCACCCATTGCCCGGGCGTAGTGGCCACCTTCTCCGGGCAGCGGATTCCGTCGGAGGAAGAGCTGGCGGCCACGGGGGGACAGGTTTCGCGCGACATGCTGGGCGTCCACCTCAGGCTTCCTTCCTTTCAGGATGCGGAACGTCTGGTGGAACGCATCGGGAGCGAGAACGTGATCGTGCGACCGACCAACCTTGAGGATGTCTTTCTCGAAATTACCGGAAAGGAGCTGACGGCCGATGCTTGAGACTCTTCAGCTGAGTTGGCGGGTCGCCCTGCGGCATTGGGACGTGTATCGTCTGAATTTCTGGACGAACATCTCGCCGATGGTTTCCGATCCGGCGTTTTTATTGATCTGCCTCGGAATCGGGCTGGGTGCCTATGTAACCGATGTCGGAGGGATGACGTACCTGGAGTATCTCGGGCCGGGACTGGCGATCATGGCCGCGTTCTGGGCTTCCGTGTTCGAGACCAGCTACGGGTTTTTCGTCCGAAATACTTTTGAAAACGTCTACGATGCCATGATGACGACACCGGTTGGAGCCGACGAGATCGTCTATGGCGAATTCATCTGGGTGGCGCTTCAGGGGGCCGGTCTGGCAACGGGTGTCGCCGCAGTCATGGCATTGTTTGGCGTGGTCGATCCGGTCGGTCTGGTTCTGATCCCGCTCGTCGGAGCGACGACGGCTCTGGCGACCGGGGCGATCGGGATGATCTGCTCGGGATTGATCCGGAGCATCACGCAGTTCCACCCGTTCTTTGCGGTCGTAGTGAATCCGCTGTTCTTTTTCTCGGCTGTGTTTTTCCCGATGGATTCCGTCCATTGGACGCTTCAGGTGGTCGCCTGGATCAACCCGTTTTACCACGGCGTGCGCCTGGGGCAGGCGGCTCTCTGGGGAGACGGATTGGGAATGGCGTTTCTCGTGCACCT
>CAZBLJ010000227.1:0-4136 GCA_964492605.1 uncultured Puniceicoccaceae bacterium | reverse complement strand
AACGCGGCAGGGCAGGAGTGCCCCGCTTCCGAAAGCCGCAACCTCCTCTTGCGCCGGGACGGCGGAAGCGTTGAAGTAAGCCTATGTCAGCAGACGAAAATCGGATCGAATGGGAAGCTTGGTTCAGCGGGAAGGTCCAGGGTGTTGGATTTCGCTACGAGACCCTGAACGTCGCGCGGGGCTATGCGGTCACCGGGTTCGTGGAAAACCTCACCGACGGGCGGGTCCACCTCCTTGCCGAGGGAGACGAACGGGAAGCGACGGATTTCCTGACCGCCCTGCAAGAGCACCTGTCCGACTATATCCGCGAAACGGAAACGGCCCGGAGGCCATCGAACGGAAGCCATCCCGACTTCCGGATCCGCCGCTAGCCCGACCCGCTAGTCGGTGACCGTCACCGGAATGACGACCTCTTTCATTCCCGGAACGTCTGCGAACAGGGCCCCGACTCCCGGATCCGCCGCCTCGACCGGCACGCTGACCGACCGGGCGCCTTCCGGAATCACCACTTCGGGCATGACGATGGACGAAGGGACGTCGGTCGTCACCCGCACGGCCAAGCCGCCGCCCGGTGCTTCGAAATCAACCGAAAACAGCAGAACCGCGGATTCCCCGGAAGCGAGTTCGAGGCTCTTGGGAGCCACCTTCAGGAGAGACAAATCGATCATGAAATTCCCGATCGGTACAAGCCGTCCGTCCGTTTCCAACTGGACGAAATAGCTCTCGCCGGCCGGCAGCGGCGGGACGACGAACTCGATCTCATTATCCGATTTAAAGCGGGTTTCGGCCTCCACGCCACCGATCACGATCTTATCCGAACGGAAAAACCGACGGCCGAGCACCGCGACCGGGCGCCCCACCGGAGCGCGGTCCACCTGCATCTGCAGAACATATTTGTTGACCAGTTGGAAGTTGTAGAGTTCCGAAAATTTCTGGCGCGGGTTTTCTTTCGATCCTCCCAACACCTCGTAGTTCAGGATGAAGTAGTAGGCCGCTTCCCCCTGATCCTCCGGCATCACGTAATCGAAATCGAACAGGGTCGGATCGATGGGATTCCGAACCATGGGGAGTGTTTCCCCGTCGATCACGATGTTCGCCTGGACGCTGTCGTCCTTGACGGTCACCCCGCCCGCATCCGTGCGCATGGTGATGGTGTAAATCCCCGAAGGATTCTCGGGAACCTTCGCCGGTGTAAGGTTTTCGATGGTGACACCACAACCGGATAGAAAAAGAATGGACCCGAAAACGGCCGCGAACGGGAAAAAGCGTTTCATAAACACCTTCCGGACTTACTCACTCCCGCCCCCGCGTGCAAGGAAAACTTGCCAAAACCGCACATCCCGCGCGCATCGGACGTCAAGGGGCCGCCGATTCCAAAATCCGCCGGGCGATTTCATCGGCAACCAATCTGCCCGCCAGCGTGAGCCTTTTGCGTCCTCCGCGTGTTTCCAGAAGCCCCTCGCTCTCCAAAGAACCCAGAAACGAGCAAACTTTTCGAGCCGCCCCATTCCCGGTCCCGGGGAGGCTGGAATCCGCAACTCCCTCGTTCATCCGCAATCCGAACGCCAGTCTGTCCAGGCTCCGCTCTTCGGGCGTTTGGACGCTCACCTCGCGAAATCGATTGCCGGGGGCGGAACACACCCCCTCGTGCCATTCCGCCGGCGAATCCGGATTTCTGAATCGCACTCCCCCGATTTGCGAGGCCGCCGAAGGTCCGAACCCCCGCCACTCACCCATTTGCCAGACATTTCGATGGTGGAGGCACTCCGCCCCCGGCCGCGCAAAGTTCGACACTTCGTACTGTCGATAGCCGGCGTCCTCCAGCAAGCTCCACGCTCTCTCATAGAGACGTGCCTCCGAGTCCGGGTCTCCGGCCGCCGCGCCCGCTTTCCGTTCTTTCGCCAACTTCAAGAAGAGCGGGGTGTCCTCTTCCAGGGTCAGGCAGTATGCGGAAACGTGATCCGGCTCCAATTCGACGGCCCGGCGGATATCCGCCTCCAGCTCGGATTCGGTCTGGCCGGGAAAGGCGATGATCAAATCCAGGTTCAACCGTTCGAAGCCCGACCGTCGAATGGAATCAACCAGCTCCGGGAGGCGGTCCGTCGCATACGGACGACCCATCGCCTGCAATAGGCGGGGGGAAAAGGACTGAACCCCGAGGGAGATCCGGTTGACTCCCACCTCCCGCCAGGCCCGGAGTTTTTGCCCGGTTACGCAACGGGGCGTGAGTTCGACCGTCCATTCCGCACCGGGGCGCAATCTTTCCCGGAACCGTTCGCCGATCCAGCGGATGTCCGATGCTTTAAGGAGCCCCGGGGTGCCGCCGCCCCAGAAAGCACTCGATGCGCTGCCCTCGAAACGTACGCCTTCCCACTCGGCCCGGAGCCCTTCCCGGAACAACGCCCAGTCCCCCGGCGCAGGTTTCGCCTTGGCGAACGCGCAAAAATCGCAAAGCACCTCGCAAAAGGGAACGTGGAGGTAGAGCGCGGCGCCGTCCGGAACGACGGAAAATACCTCCGCTTCGATGAAGGACTCGTTTGGATCCGTCATGACTGCGGAATCCCCGAACCTCATTCCCCCCGGACGCTCCACCAGAAATAGAGCGTCTGGAAGAAGGCATAGCCGAGAACCGTGTAAAACACCCACTTCAGAGGAAGGCCTTTTTTTTCCTGCTCCGGATCATCCTCATTTGTGTTTGTATCTTCGTCCATTCGGTCCATTCTTACCTAAAGTTCTTTCCATTCAAACTCTTAAAGATGCCGACCCTTCACATTCACAGCAACATCCCGCCGGACGAGGACAGTTTCACCGATTTTACGGCAAAGGCCACCGAATTGCTATCCGGCGTTTTGGAAAAGAACGCCTCCTTCATCCAGGTGGTCTACACCCGCTCGATGATCGAGTTCGGCAATCAACCCGGCCCGTCGGCCTTCGTCGAACTGACCAGCGTCGACCTTCAACAAAGACAGGTGGAAGAGTTGGTCGAACCCCTTTCCAAGTTACTCGAACGCAACCTCGGATTTTTGCCGCCGACCACCTACATCCACTTCCATGCGTTGGATCGGAAGCACTGTGTCTGGAACGGGCGCAAGCTTCCGGAAAGGAAATAGAAATGTTCAACCGCCCGCGCGGAATCGGGCGATATCATCGGGAGGGGGCGCTTCCAAAGCCATCCGCTCGCCGGAAATCGGATGGGCAAGGCGCAGAGTCCACGCATGAAGCAGGACCCGCCCCACCTCGGCCCCCATCCCTCCCGAACGGTTCGGACGGTAGCCGTACAATCGGTCTCCGAGGAGCGGATGCCCGCGTGCCGAAAGGTGAACCCGGATCTGGTGCGTCCGTCCGGTTTCGATTGCGACCTTGAGGAGACTCCAGTTCTCCCCGGACCGCCGCAAAACCTCCCAATGGGTAACGGCTTTCCGGCCTTCCGCTCCCTCCGCCATGCGGGTCCGCGCAACCGGATGGCGACCGATCGGCCGGTCGATCGTGCCCGCATCCCGATCGGGACGACCTTGAACGACGGCGAGGTAAGTCTTCTCCATCTCTCTTTCCCGGAAGGCCCGTTGAAGGTT
The DNA here is from genome assembly GCA_964492605.1 of uncultured Puniceicoccaceae bacterium. Taxonomy (GTDB): domain Bacteria; phylum Verrucomicrobiota; class Verrucomicrobiia; order Opitutales; family Puniceicoccaceae; genus Puniceicoccus. The sequence continues at coordinate 564 of CAZBLJ010000227.1, read as the reverse complement.
GGCTCCGGCCTCCTTCGTCTTCGCGATGAGAAGCAGACCCGAAGTCTCCCGGTCAATCCGATGCACCACCCCGGGTCGTTCGGGATCGCCGAGGTCCGGCAACGATCCACAATGGTGGAGCGCCGCGTTGACGACCGTGCCCGTTGCACGGCCGTTTCCGGGGTGGACGATCATCCCGGGTTCCTTGTCGATCGCCAGAAAGGCCTCGTCCTCGTAAAGAACCCGAAGCGGCAGCGCCTCGGGCCCGGGCACCCGAGGAGTGGCGTCCGCCGCCGAATGCCGGGCTTCCCGGAAGACCGACACTTCCTGCCCGGCCCGAATCCTGGCCCGGGGATCGACCCGTTCGTGATCCAGAAGAACCTTCCCTTCCCTCAAGAGTTTCTGCCACCGAGCACGGGACAATTCCGGACGCTCGGTCGCCAACCATTGATCCAGCCGGCCCGTCACGCCGACCGGGATCACCAGGCTTTCCATTTCATCCGGATCGTTTTCCACAATTTCTGACCATAGAATAGCGGCATCGACACGAGGTCGAGCCCTACGTCGCATTTGCGGTTCGTCGCA
>CAZBLJ010000226.1:0-4154 GCA_964492605.1 uncultured Puniceicoccaceae bacterium | reverse complement strand
GCCGACAGTCACACTCATGCAGCGTCCGTGGTTGCCAATCGCCCGCAAGATCGTATCCCGTACTCCCATGGCCCATTTCACCCGGCTGCTCTCCACTTTGCTGTTTTTCGCTTTCCTGAGCGGATGCCACACGGTCCCCGAAACCGGACGGTCCGCTTTCACGCTCCTTCCGGAAAGCCAGGTCAAAGGCATGGGGCTATCCGCCTTCGAGCAAATCAAGGAGGAGTCCCCCCTGATCACCAGCGGACGCAACTACGAGATGATCCAGAGGGTCGGCCGCCGAATCGCCGACACCGTAGACAAGGATATGCCCGACGCGGATTGGGAGTTCATCTACATCGACGAGGACACCGTCAACGCATTCGCACTCCCCGGCGGGAAGATCGCCGTCTACGACGGTCTCTTCGAGGTGATCGACAACGAGGACGAACTGGCCTTTATCCTGGCACACGAGGTCGCCCACGTTACCGCCCGCCACGCCAACCAACGCTTGTCGCAAGCCATGGTGATTGCCGGGATCGGGATCGGCGGAAGCTATTTGATCGAGGATCTCGACCCTTCCGAACAACAACTCGTCATGGCCGCCTACGGGTTGGGAACCAATCTGACGGTCGCCCTACCCTACAGCCGCCTGCATGAAAGCGAAGCGGACTTCATCGGGCAGATGTACATGGCCCGGGCAGGCTACAATCCGGCCGTCGCCCCCGGAGTCTGGCAGAAAATGGCGGAAGCTTCTCCGGGAGGACCGCCGGAATGGCTTTCCACCCACCCCTCCCACGGAAACCGCTCCGAGCGTTTGAAGCAAAGCCTGCCCGAAGCCGAAAAGATCTACCAGGACTCCCGCTACGTGACCGGGGAACGCTGACGGAACGTCGGCCGAATCTTCTTTGAGCCGATGGATCGACCACGCAGGATCATCTTATTGGGTGCGACCGGCAGCATCGGCGGAAGCACCCTGCGCGCCCTCCGAAAGCATCCCGACCGACTGCAACTGGTGGGCGTGGCCGCGCGATCCAGCGGCGGGGAGCTGGCTGCGATCGTCCGGGAATTCAACGTGCCCCATGCCTGTCTGAGTGATCCGCGGGCCGCCGACGACGCGCGCAAGCACGGTTGGTTTCCCGGGAACTGCACCCTCCATTCGGGGGAAGAAGGACTCGTCGAAATCGCCGCGGCACCTCCCGCCGATGTCGTCCTCGTTGCCGTCGTCGGCACCGCCGCCCTCCGGCCCACCCTCGCTGCGATTCAAGCGGGACGGGACATCGCCCTCGCCAGCAAGGAAATTCTCGTCCTCGGGGGCTCCTTCGTCATCGAGGCGGCCCGCCGCTCCGGCGTGCGACTTCTGCCGACCGACAGCGAGCACAACGCCATCTTCCAATGCCTCGAAGGCCATCCCCGCCGTCACCTGGACCGTCTCATCCTGACCGCCTCCGGAGGCCGCTTCCGCGATCGCGACCCCGACACCCTCGATTCCGTGACCCCGGAGGAAGCCACCGACCATCCCAACTGGTCCATGGGGCCGAAGATCACCGTCGATTCCGCCACCATGGCCAACAAGGGGCTGGAATTGATCGAAGCCCACTGGCTTTTCGGCCTCGAACCGGATCGCCTCGACGTGGTCCTGCACCGGCAGAGCATCGTCCATTCCTTCGTGCAGTTCGTGGATGGATCCATCCTCGGCCAGTTGAGCCCGCCGTCCATGACCTTCGCCATCCAGCACTGCCTGCTCTACCCCGACCGGGCCGGGGGAGTGGACGCCACCCTCGATTTCCGGGACGCCTTCTCGCTGGACTTCCGTCCCGTGCCGGACGGCCGCTATCCCTGCCTCGATCTCGCCTATCAAACGATGCGCGCGGGTCCCGCCGCCATGGCCGCCTTTAACGCCGCCAACGAGGTCGCCGTGGCCCGGTTTCTGGAAAAGAGGATTCGGTTCACGGATATTCCGGGGATCATCGAAGAGACTTTGAAATGCGAGGCAGCCTCGGCGAATCCTGGCTCTCTCGATAGTCTCCTCGAGATCGACCGAGAAGTGCGGCGGGCGGCGGAGTGCCTCGCGGAGAAGTTTTAGGGATGGAGGCAACCTTCTCACTCTTTCACGGTCCGGGATGCCGACCCGTTCGGCGCGGCCCGTCCCCTGTCGGGACGCAGCGGAAACGTTTTCGCCGAATCCGATGACCCCTCACGCCAAAGGTCTGGGCCTCGGCTATGTTTCGCTCGTTTTGATGGGCTTCGGCATCACCGTGATCCAGGTGACTCCGCTCCACCCGGCAACGCTGGTGTTTTACCGCTGTGTCGTGGCCGCCCCCCTCTTATGGCTGCTGATGGCGGGGAGGGGCACGTCGCAATCCATCCTCCCGCACGACCGCAGCAAGATGTTGGCCGTCGGTATCCTCACCGGAGCGCATTGGATCACCCTCTTCATTTCCATGCGCCTGAGCACGGTGGCTTTGGGTATGATCAGTTTTTACACCTTTCCGGTATTTGCGACCTTGATCGAGGCGGCCGTCCAGAAGCGCAAACCAAGGGGGGTCGATCTCGTCATGGCGGTCCTGATGTTGGCGGGAGTTTCATTGCTGACCCCGATCACGAACGCTTCGCCCGAGATGCTTCCGGCCGTGCTGGTCGGCATCCTTTCGGCCGTCCTTTGGGCGGGGCGCCTGGTCCTGATCCACCATTCGCTGCGGGCCTATCCCGGCGAGTGCGTCATGTTTTGGAATCTCGTAGTCGTCGGTACCATCTTGCTTCCCGCCGCCTTTCTCGACGCAGGCCCGCTCCACTGGTCGATGGAAACCTTTTTGAAAGTCGCTTTTCTCGGGCTTTTCGTTACCGGGCTCTGCCATACCTTGTTGCTCATGAGCCTGCGTCATATCTCGGCCACCCTTTTGAGCCAAATCGGTCCGATCCAGGTAGTGGCGGCGGCCCTCGCCGGATGGGCCCTGATCGGCGAGCCGCTCACCTTCCGTATTGTGTTCGGCGGTGCGCTCGTGAGCTTGGCGGGATTCGCCGCCTCGTGGACCCACAGGGAGAAAAGGCGACCGCCCAATCCAGGCCACCGTTGCCACATCCCAGGGGAGGGAGGGCAATCGAACGAATAATCTCCCCGGCGATGATCTCCTCTGGAGCCGTAAAGACAGAATGCCTAAGTCACCAAACCAAAACGCGAAAGCCTCTCAGACCGCAACCAGAGTCACCGAAAGCGAAATTTCCAAATACGAGAAATCATACTCACTCTTCCCCGAGAAATTCACCGTAACGTTTCAGCCAATTCTCTATCCGACCCTGGTAGTATCCCGGGTCGTAGGGCGCGGTTTCCGGATCGTATTCGTTCATCCCTCTTGCTTTCCGCCATTCCGGAGTGCTCTTTTTGTCGGCCTCCCCCACGTAATAGGTGACCTTTTCTCCCATCTTTGGTTGGGGATCCATCCGGAGGGCTACCTCGAGAGATGCCCGGCGCGGCTTTCCCTTCTGTTCCATCGCCTTCTGATAGGCGGACGGCGACTGACTGAGATACTCCCCCTTCGCCAGCTGCTCCACCGGCAGGGAACGCTCCTCCAACCGGGATCGAAGCTCGACAATCTCCTCGCGGGGCGAAGTGTCCCGCAGGCCCAGAAGCCACTCAAGAAGATGCCGGGTCAGGGTGCGCAGAAACGGTTCCGTCCCCCGGGAGCGCAGGGCCGAGCCCTTGACGATCAAGCTGTCCCCGTCGCGAAGCGCGTAGTTCTTCGCCTTGTAGCAGAACATGGCGGAATAGGACCCGTCGAACTCGAGGTCGACCCCCTCGGGCAGATCCCCGTTGACTTCACCCAGAAGGGCCTCCGGCCGCTCGAACCAGTCCGATGCCTCCACGTAGATTCCATCGGTATCGGCTTCGAGAACCCGGCAGCCTTTGGCCCGGAAACTGACCACGAGCCCCTCGAGGATCTCCCGGCCCTTCGCGGTCACTTCCGCCGCAAGACCGCTGTCGCCGAATCGGGCGCCGCCGAAACCGAGATAACCGTAGAAAGAGTTAATGAGGATCTTGAAACTGTTCTGCCGCGCTGCGTATTCGCGCCGCAGGTGCGGATCGCTCTCCTCGACGGCGCGCTTCTTGTAGGAAAGTCGCTCCTCGCGGAGCCGCTCGAGTACGGGCACCAACACTCCGAGGTCGTCGTTCGCCG
>CAZBLJ010000225.1:0-4175 GCA_964492605.1 uncultured Puniceicoccaceae bacterium | reverse complement strand
ATGGCGAGAGTGACCAGGGCACTGGCCGGCATGAGGATCGCCGCGAGGAGCGGATTCATCCAGCCCGCGAGGCAGATGAGGACCGCGATCGAGTTGTAGGCGACGGCAAAGGCGAAAACCGCCCGCAACCGCCGTGTGCGCACCTTCGCCACTGCAAAAAGATTCCGCAGGGCCGACAGGTCGCGCCCGGTGAAAAAGAAGTCGCAACGGGATTCGAGGATTCCTTTGTCCAGCAACGGAGTGCCGCGGCAGACGGCCTTGGCGAAGGCGAGGGCATCGTTGGCGCCATCGCCGATCATCAGGGCGCTCCCGGGAGCGTGTTCCTCGATCCAGGATGCTTTGGCGACCGGGTCGAGTTCGCCGAGGGCGTTTTCCCGGGCGACCCCGATGGACTGTGCGAGGGAAGCCACTTTCTCCCGGCGATCGCCGCTGAGGATGGCGATGGAATAGCCTTTCCGCTGCAACTGTCCGATCTCGGTGGCGGCTCCGTCCCGCACCTGGTCCTCGAAAAAGAACCGGGCGATTTCCCGGCCGTTGCATGCGAAAACGGTGCCGTCGTCCTTTTGGTTGGCGGCGTCGAGCCAGCCCGCTTTGCCGAGACTCCAGCGGTCCTCTTTCCACATTCCGGAGACCCCCTTCCCGGGAACTTCTTTGAATTGCCGGAGGGCGGTCGGTTCGACCCGCTCGCCCAGCAGCTTTTCCCGAAGCGCCCGGCCGAAGGGGTGGAAACTCGATTCCACGAGAGCCAGCAGCGCGGTTTTCTCGTCCGGGCTCAGGTCGGAAACGGATTCCGGATTGGCGAGTCGGGGGATCTCGAGGGTGAGCGTGCCGGTCTTGTCGAAAACGATTTGGCGGACTTTGGTCAGCCGTGACCAAATCTCGATATTGCGAAGATAGAGTCCTTTGCGGCGGAGAACCGCTGCCGAAAGATCGTTGATCAGGGGCCAGGCGATCCCGAGGGAACAGGGGCAGGAGACGACCAGAATGGAAACGGCGACCTGAATTCCGGGGAGAATGCCCCCGAAAACCGTCCACGCGGTACCGCCGAGAACCGCCAGGCCAATGATCAGGGCCGTGTAGAGGGTGAGGACTCTTTCCAGAAGCGGGTTGCGGTTCGCGGAGATGTTCTCGGAAACCAGCCGGTGGAGCAGTGAATCCCGCCATCCCTCCACCGCTCGAACCGACACGGGGGAAGAGCTTTGGAGCAGGGCTCCGGAGGGAATCCTTCCACCGGCGTTCAGTGGGATCGGATCGGGCTCGCCGCTGATGCTTTCGAGGCTCACGGAGGCACTGGCCGATTCCAGAACGGAGAGGACGGGAATGGTGCCTCCCGGAGAAACGCGGTATCGGGTGTCCTTTTTGATTCGGGCGACCTGCACCGGCGTGCCGCCATCCGCTCCCTCATACACCGCGGACGACGGATCCAGCGTGCGGACCCGTGAGCGATTCCGTTCCACGGAGCGTTCCTGGAGCCAACGCCCGGTGAGCATGAGAAAAAGAAAGATTGCGACGAAATCGAAATAGACCAACGGCTCGTAGCCGATGAACCAGCCGGCGACCGATGCGAACCATGCCGCGGTGACGCCGATGGCAATCGGAAGGTCGATATGGAGCACGCCGATCCGGGCGGCGTCCCAGGCTCTGCCGACAAACCAGAGCCCCCCGACGCCGTAGCTGAGGGTAGCGAAGAGAAGCGTCAGGATCTCGAAAATCCCGGCGAAAGGAAAATCCTTCTCCATCCCGAGATAGCCGGGAAGAGTGAACAGCATGGTGTTGAGCGCCAGAAAGGCACAGACTCCGATTCGCGTGAGGAGCGGTCCGGTTTCGCTCCGGGCCATGTCGGAACTCGGAGGGGAAAGGCGGTAGCCGAATCTACGCAGCTCCTCGGCGAATCCGGTGAGCGAAAATTCCCCGGGTTTCCATTCCGCGTGAAAAATTCCTGTCTGCGGGCGGATATCCAGCCGGATCCCTCCCTTGCGCCGTCGGAATAGCTCGTCGATCAACCAGACGCAGCCGACACAGGAGATCCCTTTGATATCGAGGGAGATTTCCGCAGCCTTCCCGCTTCCTTCCGCCTCCTTTTCGGCGGTGCCGGCGAGAGTCTCCAACCAGCTGTAATCGACGGGGCGACTGGCGGCGGGCGAGACCGGTTCGATCTCCCTGCCTCGAAGCGAATAGAAGCGGTCGAGCCCGGATTCGTGGATGAGGCCGTGCACGTGGGCGCAGCCGGAGCAGCAGAACTCCTCCTTCTCCTCCGCAGGCACGAAAGGGGTTCCGCAATGCCGGCACTGCCGGGTCTCAGCCACGCCGATACAGACCCTTCTTTTCGATGTATGCGTGGACGGGCGGGGGGAGGAGCGTGCGGGCGGGTTCGCCACGGGCGAAGCGGCGGCGGATCTCCGTGGCGCTGATATCGATGCGCCGCGAGGTAAGGGGAACGAGGTCGGCCCCGGCGGCGAACTGGTTTCCCTCTTCCCGGCGCGCGCAGATGAACGTGACTTTGCGCTTCAACTCATCGATATTGCGCCATTCGCCGAGCTGCCGGACCTGATCGCCCCCGATGAGGAAGAAGAGACGGCCCTTCGGATACCGGTGCTCGTAGTGGCGGACGGTTTCGATGCTGTAGACTCTCCGGTTTTGTCGGACCTCGAAATCGTCGACCGCAAAGTCCGGATACCCTGCGACGGCTGCGCGGACCATTTCCAGTCGCTCGGTTCCCGAGGTCTCCGCCTGGTCCTCCCGCAGGGGTGCCGAAGGCGACGGGATGAACACCACGCGGTCCAGCGGGGTTTCGCGCAGCGCATCCTCGGCCATGATCAAATGGCCGATGTGAATCGGGTCGAAGGTTCCTCCGAAAAGACCGATGCGGGGGCTGTCTTTTCCCGGCATGAGCCTGGATACGCAATAGGGTTAGTTGAGGGCTTCGGTGGTTTTTCCGAAGATGGCCAGCCATGCGGATAAACCGGCCAGAACGACGACGCCGACCCAGAGGGCCTTGTTCCATTCCGGCATCCGGTTGATAAACGAGAGAAACAGACCGAGGAGCAGCCAGACGACGATTTTCAGGATCAACCAGAGCGGCCAGCCCCAGGCTCCCTTCGCCTGCATCCCGAAACCGGATACCAGCAGAAGAAGGAGGCCGACTCCCGCAATCACCCCGCCCAGAATACGAATGGAGCGGTTCTCCGGTTGCAGGACGACCCGTACCAGCAAGGCACCGTATCCGAGTAGAAGGAGGATGACGCCGAAGAGATGCAGAAAATTATAGAATGGATAAGACATGATGGAGAGATTCTGGACGATAGGATAGGGGATCTTACAGCAAAATCGACCCTGAAAAGGGGAGATTGAATTTCCGAACGGTTCGGGTCATGATGTGTGCAATGGAGTCACGAAACGACCGGATTTTTCGGCTGGTTCTGGCAACGGGAAACCAGCACAAGGCTTCGGAGATGGAGAGCTGGCTTCGCGACAGGGGCCACTCGGTCGAGGTGCGGAGTGCGGCGGAATTCGGTGGCATGGAAGGCTGCGTGGAAGATGCGGACGACTTCGAGGGGAATGCCGCGATCAAGGCGCGGTTTCTTCGGGGGCGGGTTCCGGACGAATTCTGGGTGCTGGCCGATGACAGCGGGCTCGAGGTCGACGCGCTCGACGGGGCGCCCGGTGTTCGTTCGGCCCGGTTTGCGGGAGAGGGTGCGAGCGACCTGGCAAACCGCGAACTTCTCCTCGAAAGCATGAGAAAGATTCGTCCGGACCGGAAAAGGGGCGCCCGGTTTGTCTGCGTTCTGGCGTTGGCTCGGGCCGGGACGGACCTGGCCTTTTTCCGGGGTGTCTGCGACGGTCGGATCCTTCATCGCCCGACCGGTGAAGGAGGCTTCGGCTACGACCCGGTGTTTGCCCCGGAAGGCTGCGGTCGGTCCTTTGCGGAGATGGACGCGGCCGAGAAAAACCGGATCAGTCATCGCGGACGCGCGCTCCTGGCCTTCGAAAAAGTGTTGACCGTTTGAAGCAGGATCGCTTTTGCTTCCCGCTTCCTTTTTGGAAACGGGGCCGTAGCTCAGTTGGAAGAGCGCCACAATGGCATTGTGGAGGTCGTCGGTTCGATCCCGATCGGCTCCACCATCCTTCGCTCAAGCGAAGCGCAGGGCGAAGGATGCCCTGCGTAGCTCGGAGAG
>CAZBLJ010000224.1:0-4193 GCA_964492605.1 uncultured Puniceicoccaceae bacterium | reverse complement strand
TCAACCGGCCCGGCGGTCGCGTTGTCTTCTCATCCAGTGGGGACGGTCGTCGATCTCTTTCGGTTCGGCGACGGAGATGCGGATGCCGACGACGGCTTTGTGATTTCGAAGGCGGTGGATGCGGCTCCAGTCCGGCGGCAGGCGAAGGGTTTTCGCCGCTTCGGCCAGAAAAGCGCGTTGCTCCTCGGCCAGGACCGCGATGGAAACGGGGACGCCGGTCTCGTCGAAGGTGAGTTGTCCGCGCAACGATTTCAGGAAGTCGACCGCATCCTCCCCGGGGTGGATGACCCAGGTGATCTTCCTGATCGAATCCTTCAGGGCGCTCGAGAGGGGGCGTATCTGCAGGCCGTGGAGGTCGGTTCCCTCGTCGCGTTTGGAAGCGCGACCCTGCACGACGACGATGTTGTTTTCCGCGATGTGATTGCGGTTTTTCTCGAAATTCTTCGGGAAGACGGTGACGGGGAGGCTTTTGGTGCGGGTGAGTAACTGGAAGCGGGCCCAGGGGTCGCCGGTCTTCTTCGTCATCCGCTGTTCGAGAGCGGAAATGACGCCCACGAGGCGGAAGCTTTCGTCGTTCTCCAGATCCTCCACGGTCTCGGGGTTGACCGAGAGGAGCGCGTCGGCGAGGAGACCGAAGTCGTCGAGGGGATGGCCGGAGAGGTAGAATCCGAGCAGTTCCTTCTCATAGGTGAGCTTTTCCCGCTTGGTCATGGGCTCGACCTCGATCCAGGCGGTGCCGTTGGATGCGGCGGCATCGTCCGGGTCGTCTTCCATCAGGTCGAAGAGGGAACCCTGGCCGACGTCGCGGTCCTTCTTCTTTTCCATGGCGACGCCGAGGAGGCTGTCGAGATTGGCGAGCAGGGCGGAGCGGTCGTCGCCGAAGGAGTCGAAGGTGCCGGTGCGGATGAGGTTTTCGAGGGTGCGGCGGTTGACGGCCTTGAGGTCGGTGCGTGCGACGAAGTCGGTGAAATCGAGGTAGGGTCCGTTGGCGTCCCGTTCCTCGATGATCTTCTGGGTGGCGGCGTCTCCGACGCCCTTGATGGCGCTCATCCCGAAGCGGATCCGACCGGGGTCGTCCTTGTTTTCGCCGGGAACGGGGGTGAAGTCGTGGCGGGACTCGTTCACATCGGGACCGAGGACTGGAATGTCGAGGGCGATCGCTTCGGCCACGTAGTTGGCCACCTTGTCCGCATTGCCGAGTTCGGAGGAGAGGAGGGCGGCCATGAATTCGACCGGATAGTTGGCCTTCAGAAAGGCGGTCCGGTAACTCACCATCGCGTAGGCGGCCGAGTGGGATTTGTTGAAGCCGTATTCGGCGAATTTTTCGAGGATGGAGAAGATTTCCTCCGCCTCCCGGCGGGAAAGTCCGTTGGTCTCCTTGGCGCCGTCGACGAAGATTTCCTTCTGCTCGGCCATCACCTCTTTCTTCTTTTTGCCCATGGCGCGCCGGAGGATGTCCGCGTTGCCGAGGGTAAAGCCGGCGATGATGCGGGCGGCCTGCATGACCTGCTCCTGATAGACAAGGACGCCGTAGGTCTCTTCGACCAGTTCCTTGAGAAGTGGGTGGGGAACGTGGATTTTGGAAGGGTCCTTCTTCCCTTCGATGAATTGCGGGATGAACTGCATCGGCCCCGGGCGGTAGAGGGCGATCAAGGCGATGATTTCCTCGAAGCTGCTGATGCCGATCTGTCGGCAAAGGGATTGCATGCCGTCGGACTCCAGCTGGAAAACGCCGACGGTGCGGCCTTCGTTGAGGAGGTCGAAGGTGGTCTGGTCTTCAAGGGAAATGTCCTCGATGCGGAAATCGGGCTGATCGCGGGTGTGCCGGATAAAGAATTCCGCATCCGAGATCACGGTGAGGTTCTTGAGGCCGAGGAAGTCCATCTTCAGCAGGCCGAGGTCCTCGACCGGCCCCTTGGCGTATTGGGTGGTCAGGTCGCCTTCCTGCAGGCAGACGGGAACCAGCTCGGTGAGCTTCCGGTCGGCGATGATGATGCCGCAGGCGTGTTTGCCGGTGTTGCGGACCATCCCTTCGACGATACGCCCCTGGTCCACGATCTTGCGGGCGACCGCGTCTTTCCGGATCGATTCGCGGAGGTCGGGGGACTTCCGTATGGCCTCCTCCATGGTGATCCCGAGATCGTCGGGGACCATTTTGGCGAGCCGGTCGCCGTCCTTGTAGTCGAGACCGTTGACCCGGGCGAGGTCGCGAACGACCATCTTCGGGCCGAAGGTGCCGTAGGTCACGATGTTGGCGACGGAATCCTTTCCGTATTTGTCGCGCACATACTCGACGACTTCGTCGCGGCGGCGCATGCAGAAATCGACATCGAAGTCGGGCGGGGAGACCCTCTCGAGGTTGAGCATCCGCTCGAACAGCAGACCGAAGCGGAGGGGGTCGATGTCGGTGATTTTCAGGACGTAGGCGACGAGGCAGCCCGCCCCGGATCCGCGGCCGGGACCGACCGGGATGTCTTTGTTGCGCGCCCAATCGATGAAATCCCAGACGATGAGAAAGTAGTCGACAAAGCCGGTTCCGGCGATGATGGCTACCTCGTAGTCGAGCTGTCGGCAGACTTTTTCGGCGAAATCGGCTTCTTCCCGCTCCTTCGGTTCATAGGTCTCCGGATGGTCGTAGTCGATTCCGTAGCGCTCGCGGATTCCCTTCTTGCAGAGTTCGAAAAGGATGACGCCGTTCTTCCGGAGAGCCTCCCGCTTTTCCTCGCCGAGGATATCGCCGTTTTCGATCCCGTTCTGCCGGTTCACTTTCTCCTGTTCGCCGACATAGATATCGAGGATCCGGTCGAAGTCGTCCTGCTTCGTTTCGATCTCGAGCGTCTCGGGCTTCTCGAAAATCGGGTAGTGGTTTACGCCGAATTCCAGTTTGAGATCCACTTTCTCGGCCACCTCTAGGGTGTTGGTCAGGCTCTCCGGGACTTCTTTGAAGACCTGCGCCATCTCCGCCTCGCTTTTCAGGTAGAATTGTCGGGAGGGGTAGCGCATGCGCTGCTCGTCGGCGATGACCTTGCCGGTCTGGATGCAAAGGAGTGCGTCGTGGGTTTCCCAGTCCTCCTTGCGGACGTAGTGGACGTCGTTGGCGCAAACGACCTTCAGGCCGAATTCCCTGGCGAGCTTGAGTTGTCCCGGGATGATCCGCTGCTGCGCGGGCATGCCGTGGTTCTGGATCTCGATGTAGTAATTGTCCTTGCCGAAAATATCGACGAACTCCGCCGTCGCCTTCCGGGCCTTCTCGTAATCCGAATAAATCAGGTACTGGGAGGCCACGCCGTTGATGCAGCCGGAGAGGCCGATGATGCCTTCCGAGTATCTGGCGAGCTGCTCCACGTCGGTCCGGGGACGGTAATACATGCCGCGAACGTGGGCGTCCGAAACCAGTTTGACGAGATTCTGGTAGCCCTTGAAGTTCTTCGCGATCAGGGTTTTGTGGTGGATCTGGTGTTTCGGGAAGTTCTCCGGCCCCAGTTCCTCCTCCGGCACGTCGACCATGTCGTCGGAGCGTTTTTTCTCGCGCTTGGGGCGTTCGTCCATGGTGTGGTCGTGGACGAGGTAAATCTCGCAGCCGATGAGCGGCTTGATACCCCGTTTCTCCATCTGGCGGTAGAATTCGATGGCCCCGAACAGGTTGCCGTGGTCGGTCATGGCGATGGCCGGCATGCCCAGTTCCTCGGCCCGTTCGGCCAGCAAATCGATCCGGCAGCATCCGTCCAGCAGGCTCCGGTCGGTGTGGAGGTGCAGGTGGACGAACGGCTTGTGGTCGGGCATGGGAAAACCATGCCGAAAAATTCCACCGGACAGCAAGAGAAGAACGAAAAAACCCGCCGGGAAATCAATCCGGCGGGCTGTTTCGACTCCAGGATGAAACCACCGATGCAGATGTCGACCCGTCGGCGGAAGACGCTCCAGACGACGAGACCTTGAGGAGCGAAGACAGCGAAAGGTTGAAAGTCGCAGTTGATCCCGAGGTCTTGGGCGGACCAGGAGTTCGCGCGATCCAACCAGAGCAAGTCGGAGAACAGTGCAGGAGCCTGACTTTCTGGGGTTCGGGTCGGTATCGTTTCTGTGTGAATGGGGCCTTGCTGTCGCCCCCTTGGGACCGGTAGGTTTCGCTGGAAACTTTCATGCCTGCACGAAAAAAGACGAACGACGAAGGTCCTCCCGCGAAAACGGTTTAC
>CAZBLJ010000223.1:0-4247 GCA_964492605.1 uncultured Puniceicoccaceae bacterium | reverse complement strand
TCCTGGGCTCGGAGAGCTTCGTACGGGAACAACTCGAAGCCGGTCCTCCCGGAAAACGCAAAAGCCGCCCCCATGCGCTCAAGGGATCAGACTGGCAAGGCCTGTCCGTAGGAACCGGACTCCGGAAAGACCTTTTCGGGTAGAGAAAAGAAAAGGTCCGCCCGATCTTTACCCCGGGTGCAGGTTTTCCCGTTCCGCTACGGATTCAAGAAGGGGCTACTCGGATTCCCGCCGTCGCAGCTGATCCGTGAGCGTCACGCGAAACATCTGGCAAGCGAGCCAGAAGACACCGGTCAGGGGGAGAGCGGTGAAACCGGCGAAAAACCAAACGATAAAGGCGGACTGCGCCGGAACGAACGGGCGCAAAACCCAGGTCATGAACAGGAAGAAAAGTCCCGTAAGCATGAGATCGAAGACGATGGTCTTCGGGGAGGTAAGTTTTTGGTCGGCCATCTTGGAATTGATAAGAAAAGCGGTCGCTGGCGAATTTGCAATGGCGAAAGTTGCCAAGAGGGTTGGGGTTCCAATGAAACATTACCGTCGCAATTGATTTCACTTATTGACCCCAATCGATGCCGTGTTTTTCTGGTATCAACCAGTCTGTCGCCTATGAAAAAAGTCTCGCTAAAATTCAAAACCATCATCTTGTCGGATGTCCATCTCGGAACGCGGGACTGTAAAATCGACGAGGTGAATCACTTTCTGAAACACACCCACTCGGAACGCCTGATTCTGAACGGGGACATCATCGACGGGTGGAGTCTTTCGCGGAAAGGGGGATGGTTGAAACAGCATACGCGTTTCATCCGGCTCATCCTGAAGAAGCTCGAGAAAAAAGATACCGAGGTCATTTATCTTCGCGGCAATCACGACGACATCCTGAACCGTTTTCTTCCTCTCGAATTTGATCGGTTACATGTCGTAAACGAGTACATACACCATTCGCCCTCGGGGGATTACCTGGTGGTTCACGGGGATGGATTCGATTCGATCACGACCCATCACAAGTGGGTCGCTCTCCTCGGTGATGTCGGCTACCAAACCCTTTTGCGGATCAATCGCGTTTACAACAAATATCGTGCCTGGAGGGGGAAACCCTACTACTCGCTCAGCAAGCAGATCAAGGCGCGGGTCAAGAGTGCGGTGAGCTTCGTGGATAAATTCGAGGATAAACTCCGGGATCTGGCGCGGGAGAGGGAGTGCAACGGAGTGATCTGCGGGCACATCCACACGGCGGCCGACAAGCAGATCGAGGACATCCGTTACCTCAATAGCGGCGACTGGGTGGAATCACTCACGGCTTTGGTCGAGCATTTCGACGGAAGTTTCGAGATTCTGGAATTCTCCGAGTTCCAGAAGAGGTTGCAGGAAAAGGTCCAGCGCAAGGAAGGGGAGCAGGAGGACGGCGGACTTCCGCCCGTGGAGGAAGATCCCGCCTGGGAGGGAGACCCGGTTCTGACGAAATTCATCCATACCGCCTGACCTCTTTTCCGAATCGGCGCAGCCGGGCTTTCGCCTTTGCAAGCAAGCGGCAATGGGGGAACCGTCCGCAGCGTAACGAGACCGTAGCCCCCGCTCCGCCTACGCTTCCTCCAAATCTTTACGGGCGGCTTCCAGCAGCGTGTTCATATGGGCGGAGCACTCTTCCGGGGTGGTGGCTTCGACCAGGAAGCGCAGTTTGGGTTCGGTGCCGGAATAACGGATCATGATCCGTCCGGCGGCACCGATCTCCCGGTTCGCTTGCTTCTCCGCTTCGGCCAGGGAGGAGCAGGCGGAGAGCGGCACCTTTTCGCGGACATGGAGATTTCCTGCAAGCTGCGGGAGCAGCGGTACGTCCTTCCGTAGTTCGGAAAGGGGTTTGCCGGTTTCCTTGAGGATGCGAAGCAGGTAAAGGGCGGCGAGTAATCCGTCGCCGGTGGTGGAGTAGTTGTGGAGAATGATGTGCCCGGAGGACTCGCCTCCCAGCGAAGCCCCGATTTCCCGCATCTTTGCGGCGACATTTCGGTCGCCCACATCGGTGCGGACGACGGTTCCGCCCGCTTTCCGGACCGCCAGGTCAAGGCCCCGGTTGCTTTGGATGGTCGCAACGACCGTCTTTTGAGCGAGAGACTCCTTACGAATGCCGTGCAGGGCGAAGATCCCCAGAATCTGGTCGCCCGGGACGACCTGTCCGTTTTCGTCGGCGAAGATGACCCGGTCGCCGTCTCCATCGTGGGCGATTCCGAGAGCGGCACTTTCCTGCCGCACCAAGTCCGCCATTCTCTCGGCATGCTCGCTGCCGCAATCGTCGTTGATGTTATGCCCGTCGGGGCGGCTGCCGATCGGGATCACCTCGGCGCCCGCTTCCTCCAGCACGGCAGGAGTGGTTTCGCAGGTCGCTCCATTGGCCGTATCACAGACAATCTTCTTCCCCTTCAGGTCCAGATGGTGGGAGAGGATTTCGGCCGACTGGAGGTAAAGGGGACGTCCGTTTCTTCGGACATGAGAGAAATCGGGATCGGCGTTGGTCGGGGTGGGGGAAGGCTCGAGGAGCAGGGCTTCAATGCGTGCCTCTTCGGCGGCGGACAGCTTCGTCCCCTGGGATGAGAAAAGTTTTATTCCGTTGTCCGAGGCCGGGTTGTGCGAGGCCGTGACGGCGATGGCGAGGTCGGCCTCCTGGGAGCGGGCCAGCCCGGCCGCGGCGGGAGTCGGCAGGATTCCGTAATCGATCACCTCGGCCCCGGCCGGGCGGAATCCTTCGAGGAGGTCCCGGATGATCCGCTCCCCGCTTTCCCGGGTATCACGCACGAAGAGAATCCGCGGCACTTTCGCTCCGGTGCCGCTTCTCAGAAAGCGGATGAGTGCCCCTGCCAGTTTCTTCAGAAAAGCCGGTTCGAAAACCGGGCCGTCGACCGGGCCGCGAATGCCGTCCGTTCCGAAATATCGATTGTTCATGCGTGTTTCCGGTTGAAAGTTTCGAAGGAGGCGAGCCAGGAGAGAAGACTGCCCTCTTTCAAGGCGCTACGGGCTTCGTCGATACCCTCGGCGATGGATCCAGCGCGATCCATTATTTTCAATGCAGCACCCGCGTTGAAGCAGAGCGTATCCTCCATCGGAGCGGTCCCCTTTCCGGCGGCCAGGTCTTTCAGTATGCCGAGGTTTTGGCCGGCGTCGCCTCCCCGGATGTCGGCGAGGTCGGCGCGTTGCAGGCCGAACGCCTCCGGGGCGGAATCGAAATCCGCGTCGGACAAACGCCCCGAGCCGACGATCATATTATCCCCCGCAACGGTCAGTTCATCGACTCCGCTGGTCCGACCGGTGGCCGAGTGAACCGTCAGGGCGGATCGGAGACCCAGCCCATGGAGGGCCGAGGCGATGGGCTCCACCCATTGGGGTGCGAACACTCCCATGAGCTGGTGGGCCGGGCGACCGGGGTTGATGAGCGGGCCGAGGAGATTGAAAATCGTCCGCGTGCCGGATTCGGCGAGTTTCTTGCGGACGGGCATGATTTCCTTGAAGGCCGGGTGAAAAGCGGGTGCAAAGAAGAAGCAGAAGTGAAATCGTTCGAGGCTTTCCCGCAGGTGGGGCAGGTCCGCCTCCATCGGAACTCCGAGGGCTGCGAGCAGGTCAGCGCTACCGCTTTTGGAGGTAACGGACCGGTTGCCGTGCTTCATTACGGAGACCCCCATGGACGCCAGGAGGAGAGCGGTGGCGGTTGAGAAATTGAAAGTGCCGCTTTTGTCGCCGCCGGTTCCCACCACGTCGATGGATTTTTCGGCAAACTCTTCCAGTCCGGTTTCCCGGGCGCGGGCGCGGAAGGCCTTGGCAAAGGCGGCGACCTCGGTCGGGCCTTCCCCTTTTTCGGAGAGGGCCTTGAGGAAGTCTTCCTTGGACTCGACCGAAGGCGACGGGTCCGCCAAAGCTACGGCCGCCTCCATCGCCTGTTCCTCGGAAAGCGATTCGCCCCGCTGAAGCAGCAGAGTGGTTTCGGAGAGGCTGTCTCCGTTTGCAGGTTCCAAACTTCCGGTGGTGCTCATGGTCATGGATTCGAAGATTCGGGAGCGGACGGGGAAGACCGCTGCGGGAGAGTTTCCGACTCCTTCCGTTCAGTTCAAGTCCGCAAACGCATCTTTGCTTTGGAACGGTGTGATTTTATGGAGGAAACCTGGCTTTTACTCGTAATCCCGACCGTAATCGTTGTCGGCTCTTCGGTTAATGATGGACAGGAAAACCCGGTTGCCAGGGGCCTTTCATCTGGCAGAAAACAG
>CAZBLJ010000222.1:0-4331 GCA_964492605.1 uncultured Puniceicoccaceae bacterium | reverse complement strand
CATCCGCGTGAAATCGACAACCCACAGAACCCCGAACCCCACAGGCTGGGCCGCCGCCTAGCCTCACCGATCTACAAAATAAATGGAACCCCGAATCAGCATTATAACCCTTGGCGTTAAAGACCTGGCCAGAGCGATCTGGTTTTATTGAGATGGGCTGGGATTCACAACCAAAGCCAGAGATAAAGATCCAATCGCATTTTTTGAAACCTCGGGAACGAGATTAGCACTGTATCCATTGAATGAATTATCCAAGAGAATACGTAAAGGACTAACAGGCGAAGACAACGGATATTCCGTTGCGCAACGGCTTGCCTTTCACAGTTGAAATCCCGTCTCAACCTCGTTGTATGGGTGGAGTCAATGAATGCAACCATTTGGACGCGCGGTCTACCAGGCTTTCTCGCTTTGTCAGCGGCGGGTCTGGCTCGGTCTTATGACTTCAGCGAGATAACTCACCTCGCAGAGGGCGCATTGGTTGGTGAGCATGTTGATGATCCCATCCCGGGATTCGAAATACACATTCTGCGGAACGGCGAAACGGTTTATCAACAGTCCTTCGGCGAGTGGACGAATGGCCAGGTTGCCAGGATCGATTCGGCATCGAAGACTATTACGGGGGCGGTCCTGATGTCGCTCGCAGAACGATGATGCATTGGAAGAATGAGGACCAAGTTTGCCATATTGATTTCAGCCCTGGTAGTGTTCGTTGCTACGGGATGTTCGAGTATTGTGAACAAGATGGCCTTTCATCCAGACAGAGTGAGTCATATCCCCAAGGAAAGGCTTCCTCTCGGGGTGGAGGAGAAATTTTTCGACACAGAAGATGGAATCAGAATCCAAAGCTACTTTCTCGCTGACAACTCATCAGAAATGCTCGCTATCTTCTTCCATGGGAATGCTGGCAATATCTCGCATCGCCTGTTGGACCTGCTGCAGCTCCGACAATTTGGATTGAACGTTCTCGGGGTCGGCTATCGCGGCTACGGCAAAAGTGAGGGCAAGCCGAGTGAAAAAGGTATCTATCTTGACGGCGAAGCCGCGTTGAAATTCGCCATAAGTGAACTGGGCTTCGATGAAGAAAACATCATTGTCTTTGGCCGTTCCATCGGGACTACTGTAGCGATAAACACATCGCAAGAAAGAGACATTGCCGGCTTGATTCTTGTTTCTCCGCTGACTAGCGGGAAGGATCAAGCGAAAGCAACGGGGCTCGGTTTAGTTTCTTTCCTGGCAGGTTCGTCGTTCAACAACATCGACAAGGTTGAGAATATAACCTGCCCGACATTGGTGATTCACGGCACTGATGATCGAGTGATTCCGTACAGGATGGGCGTGAATATTTACAACGAGATTCAGTCGAAAAAGACAATGGTTACTATTGATGGGGCTGGGCACAACAACATTTCCACAGAATTCCAGCAGGAGTATTGGGAGGCTGTATCCAGTTTTGTCAAAATGGAGAAGATGAATGCTAACAATCCGGATGCAGACGACCGCTATGCGGAAGACTGACACTGACTCAGCCCTCCGCTCTTGACTTCGAATGGGAAATGGAACAGTACCTCACGCCGAAGTGAATTTGCTCGATACTCTTGTCGCGATTGAGAAACAGAGGCGGGATGCATGGCTTTCGCGCAACAAGGCCGATCTGGCCTTTCTGCTTGATGAGGACTTTCTGGAGATCAACTATTTCGGTCGATTGTCAAAGAACGAGATTCTGGAGAATCTCTTCGAACGCCTGTATCTCAAAGAGTTTATTTTAGCCAGCCCAACGCTTCACGGAACCTCCGCGTCCCCCATTATTTCCTATTCCTGCTTCGAACGTCTTCTCGTTGACGGAAACGAGATTCAGGGAGACTTTAGCGTAGCCTCTCATTTTATCCGCTCCAACGATCAATGGAAAATCCTTCTGTGGCAAATCACCCCAAGAATGGCGACCGAGCCAGGTGGAGCAGGGCAACCCGATAACCATCCCGGAGAATCGTCGGGAGATGGAAAGATCGGGTAAAAGAGTTGAACGGAGCCCGGGGCAGGGTTTCCCTGTTTGGCCATGTGGAAGAGTTTCTTTTTTTCGGTTGTTTTGTTTTTCCTTATCGGCTGCGACGATGATTTCGTCGACGAGGCGAATGCGCCGTCTGGTCCGGTGCAAGAACTGGTTTCCCCCGGGGAACTGACGGGTGGTGCGCTACGGGCGGTTTGGATCAAAGAGACCGGCGACGGCACCGACTGGCACGCGGCGGGGGAGGATCTATTGCTCATGGGCTTCGATAGTGAGGACGGGAAGGGCGTGCGGGTTCTCCACCAGGGCCATTCGAATTACAACAAACCGCTTCTCTCGCCGGACGGGGAGACCGTCGTGTTCACCGATCTTTCCGACGGTGTGGGGAAATTGATGCGGATGGATTGGGGTGGGGGCGAGTTGACCGGACTCGGCCCCGGGTTGGCGTTGGATGTCTGGAAGGACCCCGCCGGGCAGGTATGGGTCTATGCGGGGGACGGTCCCATGGATTACCGCGGAAACGTGAAGCGGGTGTTCCGCTTCCCTCTGGAAAACCCTGAAGCGAGGGAGATCGTCTGGGATCACAAGGTGGCCCGGGATAATTTCCAGCTCGGTCGGTCCGGACGCTATGCAGGAGGGCTTTTCCCGGCGGCTCCGGCGGGAGGGGTGGTGGATCTGGAAACCCTTGAGTTTAATATTTACGCGCCGGGCTGCTGGGGCTCGCTTTCGCCGGGTCCGAGGGGTCTGCTGTGGATTTTCGACGGTCGTCATCGCAATCTTCTCTTTTTCGCGAGCGATACCGAATGGTTGCCCGACGGGAGCGAGGATCGATGGATCGTCGGCATTACGGATGCTCCGGGAATCGACGGGCAGAGGGTGTATTATCCCCGGTGGTCGAACCATTCCCGGTTTTTCGGGGTGTCTGGCCCCATGCCGCACGGGGCGTATCAACGGGCCGAGATCTACGTGGGACGGTTTTCCAAGGATTATCGGTCGGTTGAAGGCTGGACCCGGCTCACCGATGACGACCGGCCTGACCTGTTTCCCGATGTAATCGTTCGCCCGGAAGGGGGGGGCGGAGTGCCGGTGGACGTGCGGGGAGCGGTGGACGTTTCCGACGGGGCTGCGGCGGACGCATTTCAAGTGGAAGGCACTCTGGTGGAAAAGACCGCAACGCCCCGCCCCGACGATATCCTTCCTTACCGCAGCGCCCTGGCAACGTATCGCTACGAGGTCGAAGAGACCCCGGAAGGAGGCCCGGGAACGATTCTGGTTGCCCATTGGGTGATTCGGGAGGGAAAGGTTCTGCGCGGTTTCCGGCGGGAGCCCGGCAATACGTATTCTTTGGAGCTGGTCCCCTATGACGGGAATCCGGATTATCAGGGCGAGCGTGTGGTTTCGACCCTTGCGGAAGGCGAGGATGTTCTCTTCGTCGACGTTTCCTCCGAGTCATGACTCGTTTCGATTTTCATTTGCACTGGTATCCGGGGTTCGATCCGGCCCGTCTGGAGGAACGGATGGATGCGGTTTTGTCCGAATCCCGGGCCGACGGACTGGTGGGAGTGATCTTCGATACCGAGCTGGTCCCGTGTTGGGAACGATTCCAGCAGGATCTGCGGGAAGCGGAATGTGATTTCGACGGTGACGACGGTTGGATGGAATGGCGTTGGTCCGGAGGGAAGTGCGCGCGTTTATTCCGTGGCGTTCAATGCCTCTCGGAGGAGAATCTGGAGCTGCTCGTACTGGGGCCGGTTCCGGATTACGGTTCGTGCGAGTCGATGGTAGCGAAGGCCTGTGCGGAAGGTGGCGCGGTTATCCTTCCCTGGGGATTCGGGAAATGGACCGGTCGTCGCAAAGCGGTGGTGAAAAGGGTGCTCGAGTCGCCTCCGGACGGACTGTTTCTCGGCGATTCCGCGAATCGGCCGAAGGGTGGAAGCGGCGGTGGAATTTTCGCGAAGTATCCGTCGGTCCCGCGCCTGGATGGGGCGGACCCGCTGCCGATTCGCGGAGACGAGACTTTCGCGTTTTCGGGGGGCATGACCGGACCTTTCCCCGGAGAATCCATGACCACTCCCTTGGAGTTCGCGGCCTATTTGAAACGAAGCACCGAAGAGCGGAAACCCCTCGTGTCCGGAACGGGCCTCGCGAAAAGTATTCGGCGTCAGTTTCAGTTGCGGAGGAAGCCGCTCCGAATCCTTCCCGAGAAGCCGCCGACGGCTCCGGGTGAATCCGACCGAAGCGATCTGGAGTCTTCGAGCGACCGATACGCCCGGCGGTTCGGAGGAGAAGTGGGGAAGGCTTTTTTAAGGCGTCAGGGCGCGATCACCCT
>CAZBLJ010000221.1:0-4359 GCA_964492605.1 uncultured Puniceicoccaceae bacterium | reverse complement strand
ATAACGGGTTGGAAAACCCGTTCCCCCGTTGGAACAGCCCACGGGTTGAAAACCCGTTCGGTTTTCGATGGAAGGGGGACACTCTTGTCCCCCCTCGATCTTCCGGCAGGCATGAAAGCCAATAGCCTACAGGAGTGTCCGCCTTCCGGCCGGCGACAGTCCTCCCATTCGTCATTGCCGTTGGGGACCGCTACGGATTAGGGATTAGCGTTCAGATCATTGCCCGTTTCATGCAGTCCCCCCTCAACCGTTTCCCCGAATCCCTGCGGATCGCTTTGCTCGGTGCCATTTATGCGGTCCTGATCACCGCTTCCTTCTGGTTGAGTTACGAGGTGAGATTCGATTTCGCGGTTCCGGAAAACTACCGCACCAATCGGCTTTTCGGACTCCTCTATGTTCTGCCGCTCAAGCTTTTGTGCCTATGGGCCTTCGGGCAATTCAGAGGTCTGCTTTCGTTTTTTCGGATTCCGGACCTTACCCGTTTGTCTGCGGCTCTTCTCGTGGTTGCGGTCATTTGTTTCGGTATTCGCCAGTTCCAGCTATCAGGGTTGGCGAATATTCCCCGGGGGGTGATTCTGGCGGATCTTCTCTTTTCGACCTACTTCATCGCGGGCTTCCGCATGGTACTTCGTCTGGCGCGCGAGAAGCAATCGGAAGCGGGCCGGGAAGTCCCCAAACACCGGCTCCTGATCATCGGGGCCGGATCGACAGGTGCCCACCTGGCCGCCGAGCTACTTGCCCGACCCCAACTCGGGCAGCGTCCGGTGGCCTTCCTCGACGATGATCCCGAGAAGGTCGGACGGCAGATCCACGGCGTTCCGATTTTCGGAAAACCCGACCAATTGACCGAGGCGGCCGAGACCTTCGAAGCCACCCGGGTGGCGATCGCCATCCCGGCCCTGAAGGCCCATCGAATCCGCGAGATCCTCCAACAAGCTTCCGAGGTGCAACTGGAAACCGTCATTGTGCCCGGACTGCACGAGTTGTCGGCCGGTGATGTCCGGATCGAGGAAATGCGGAAAATCGAGGTGGAAGACCTCCTGGGACGGGAGCGTGTGCGTATCGAGACCGAGTCGATTCAGCAGATGCTCGAAGGAGAAACCATCCTCGTGACCGGTGCGGGCGGCAGCATCGGAGCCGAATTGGTCCACCAAATTTCAACCGTAGCCGTCCGGCATCTGGTCCTGGTGGATTCCTCCGAACAAGCCCTTTTCGAAATTCTCGAAAACCTCCGCAGTTACGGAAGAGTCGTCTCTCTCGACAGCCATGTGGCGGACTTCCGGAATCGTGCGGCAATGGAAAATATTTTGAAACGGACACAGCCCTCCATCCTCTTCCACGCGGCGGCCTACAAACATGTGCCCCTCATGGAGGCGCAGCCTTGGGAGGCGGTGGCGAATAACTCGCTGGGGACGCTTCGGCTTGCCGGAATGGCTCAGGAGTTCGGCGTGGAGCGGTTCGTTCTGATCTCCACCGACAAGGCCATCAATCCGACCAGTGTCATGGGGGCGTCGAAGCGGCTGGCCGAGATCGGAATCCAGGCGATCTGTCAGGGCGGAGAGCGCTGGGGCCAAGAGCTTAGGGCGGAGAGCGGAGAGCGGAGAACGCAGGACGGAGAGCAGGGGGCGGAGGGCGGAGAGTTGGAACCGGCCTCCTTGCCGGATCTTCCAAAAGGCAGGAAAAGGACCCGGTTCATGGCGGTACGGTTCGGGAACGTGCTGGGATCGTCGGGCAGCGTGATTCCGACTTTTAGGCGACAGATCGCACGGGGCGGACCGGTTACCGTCACCCATCCCGACGTAACCCGCTACTTCATGACCATTCCGGAAGCGGTCGGACTGGTCCTGCAATCCGCCGCTTTGGGAGAAGGCGGCGAAATCTTCCTCCTCGATATGGGGGAGCCGGTAAAGATCATGGACCTCGCCCGCCAGATGATCCAGCTCAGCGGCTTCGAGCCGGACACCGAGATCGAGATCGAGGTCACCGGCCTGCGTCCGGGCGAGAAGTTGTTCGAGGAATTGAACTACGACACCGAGGCGAGCGAGGAAACCACCCATCCGCGCATCCGTCGCCTCCGCGTCCAACCCCGCTCCTGCGACGACGTCCACCGGTGGTTCGCCAGCCTGGAGGAAGACCTCCTCGGCCTCGATCCCATGGAACTCAAGGAGCGGATCAAGGAAATGGTGCCGGAATATACTCCGTTCGTGGAGTAGAGGTATCCAAAGGCCGCCCAAACGGAGAACCGACTATTCCTGACCGTTTCCCCGGAGAGAGGAGCAGACGAGAAAAATCAAGGAGAGTCGCGAGCCGCGACGAACGGGCTGGACTGCTCCTCTCTTTCCGGTGAAGATCGTTCTTCGGGTTGCGTTGCTCCGAGTGTATTTACCATGAGAAAACCAGAGCGATGACGAGGGCGGGTCAGAATCCTCTGTCCGGCGGGGGCTATGGCTCCGGGCCAGTCTCCCCCTCGATTCGCAGGAAGCTCTCCCGCCTGAAGTTTGCGCAGATTGATCCGGGAGGGATCCGGGTGGCACGGGGTGTGCACCTCGTGCTGGCACTCCTCCTCGGCGTGGCGTTTGGGCATTGGGTGGCGGCGACCGGTGCCGGGTCGCTGGTCGCCCATTGGGGCGACTGGTTTGGCACGCACGCACCCTTGTTCGCCGAGGCCCTCGAAGCACCGCGGCGGTTTCTCCTGACCCAACTGGTCGCCGGCCTCACCGCCGCGCATTTTATCCTGTTCACGCCGCCCTCGAGCCGATCGTTGGAGTGGAGACGCTTTCGACTGATGATTCCCGTGATTGTCGGGTATTTTTTTGCTCTGGGACTCGCGGCCCCGGGTGGCTGGGGAATGGGCGAGTGGCCCATGTTTGTCATCTGGGTGTTCATCATCGGCGGAGGATTGTTTCTGCGGCGTTACGGTCCGACGGGGGGAACCATCGGAACCTCCCTGATCATTCTGAGCCTGTTCGGGATGATTCTCGAGCCCACCCGGGCCGAGGGGCTCTGGCTGCCCGTGGCTGCGGTTCTCGGTGCCAGTGCGGCCGGGATCATCCGTTTTGGTAGCTATCGTCCCTCGGCGGTGGCCGCTTACGACTCGGAACGGGCGCGCTTCCACCGCTGCGCTGCGAATTGGCTCTCCGAATTTGCCGAGGGGCTGCGAACGATGGCTCCGCACGGTGCGCCCCCTTCCCACCTTCGCGGCCGATGGTCGGCCACCCGCAGGGCCATGCAGGCAGCCGCCCTTGAGGATCCTCCGAGGGCCGAACTCTTCCAGCGTCAGACGGCGGCCGATTACCGGCTGATCCTCGCCGCCGAGGCGATGGTGGACGCTCTCCATCACCTGCGATCAGATCCCTTGTGGGCGGCCATGCCGGTCGAGGCGATGGGGGACGCCCTCGACAAGATCGCCAACCGGTCGGCCGCCGCCGCCGGGCACCGGATGATCGCCAGTGCGGGTCTGGCCGATACACTCGGGCCGATCCGGCAGGAGATCCTCGCCGCCCAGGCCGAGAGAAAAACCAAACTACAGGCACTCCGCGCACTGACCAGCTTGATCCGTCTCGACAAGGCACTCGACCCTCAGCCGCCGGTCTCACCGCAGTCCTCGACCGCCACTGCGCCCGCCGTGCCTCCCCACGTAAAAACCGTCGCCAATCGACTCGCTTTGCAGGGGCTTGTGGCCGGAGCGGTGACCGTTCTGCTGGCGTTTGTCTTTCGGCTCGATCACGCCTATTGGGCCACTCTCACCGTGGCCCTGGTCCTCGCGGGAACGATGGGGGAGACTCTGAACCGAACCCTGAAGCGGGCGTTGGGCACGGCGGTCGGCGTTCTCATTGCGATGGCCCTCTCCCTCCTCGTTGGGAACAATCTTTGGCTGGGGCTGCCCGTTGTCCTGATATCAATCGGGGCCGTGGTCGTGTTTCTGGATACCCGCTACGAGATCGCATCCGGCCTGATCGGTTTTGCCGTGGTTCTGGGCCTGCACCTGCTCGAGCAACTGAGCATGGGCGGCATGGTGGCCCGGATCTACGAGACCTTTATCGGCGCGGGCGTCGCCCTCGGGGTGGCCTTGTTTGTGGTCCCCATCTACTCGGCCGACACGATTGGCGGCAGGATGCGTGAGATGATCGCCCGCTGTAGGGCGAACTTTGACGAACTGCGCTCCACGGCGAGTCCCGGCACCGACTTCACGGCCCCGGTGGCCGAGTCGCTTCGCAATCTTATGAATGAGGCACCGGCAATCGAGGCGGAACGGTTTTTTGGCCGCCTTCACGAAGAAGAGGCTTCGGCCGAAGCTGCTCTCGGAGAACTCGACGAGCGGGTCCTCGCCGCCTTTGACGCCTGTTGCGGGCAGGGATC
>CAZBLJ010000220.1:0-4397 GCA_964492605.1 uncultured Puniceicoccaceae bacterium | reverse complement strand
GTCGTCTTCGCCGTGCGCGCCAATGGCCGGGGATGGCACTGGTATGAGAACGCCGGATACAGCATCAACAACCCTAACGGATTTATCTATGGTGGAAAAGGCGGGCAACTCAGTGTGCTCAACTTGCGCTCGGGCGAAGTCCGCCAGCTCATCGACGACCCGGAGGGAGATGTGCGCGACCCGGCGGTTCACTTCGACGGCAAGACCATCCTCTTCTCCTACCGTCCCGGAGGAGAGAACCGATTCCATCTCTACACCATCCAGTCCGACGGCTCGAATCTAACCCAGCTCACCGATTCGGATGAGTTCGACGACTATGAACCCTGCTGGCTGCCCAATGGCGAAATCATGTTTATCTCCACCCGGGCCATGCGTTGGGTGCCCTGCTGGACGACCGAGGTCGGCACCACCTACCGCTGCAAGGCCGACGGAAGCGACATTCGGCAAATGAGCTTTGGCGTGGAGCACGAGAACAACCCCTGGCCACTCAACGACGGACGCATCGCCTACACCCGCTGGGAATACGTCAATCGTGACCAGGTTTCCTTTCACGGACTGTGGACCTTCAACCCGGATGGCGTCAATCAGATGGTCCTGCTCAACAATTTGGGTCTTGGCGACACTTTTCATGCCGACCCGAAACCCATTCCAGAGAGCGATCTGATCCTCTCCATCGCCAGCCCCAGGCATGGACGCAATGAGAAGCGCGGTCGCATCATCGTGCAGGATCCCGCTTTCGGCCCCAGTGATCCGCGAGGCTTGCGTTTGGTGGATCGGGGCTACGCCCTTCCGCGGACCAGTGAAAAGAAAAAGAACCATATTGATTTGGAGTCCTGGCGCGACCCCTTCCCCATCAGTCGGAACTACTTGCTCGCCGCCACTCTCGACCGCCTGGTCGTCATGAACGCAGAAGGGGATTACGAAGTGATCTACCAGCTTCCCGACAGTTACAACGAGGATCTCTACATCCACGAACCGCGCCCTCTCATTCCCTCACCCCGTCCACCGATCATGCCGGAGGTTGAACCATCCGAGGATGACAACGGACTCATGGTGCTGGCCGATGTTCTACACGGGCGCAGCATGGAGGGAATCGAGCCCGGAACCATCAAGAAGCTGCTCATCAAAGAGGAAATGCCGCGGCCCGTGTCCTACTGCGCTTATTCCGATGCCGTGGGCAAGGGCTACGTCCACCACCGTGTGCATGGCACGGTTCCGGTCGAAGAAGACGGCTCGGCTTACTTTGAGGTTCCCGCTGGGCGGCCGCTTGTTTTCGTCGCCCTCGACGAAAACGATATCGCCGTCAAACACATGAACAGTTTTGTCTCCATCATGCCGGGAGAGAAGGTCAGTTGCGTGGGCTGCCACGAGCACCGCACGCATGCCCCCGCTCCGTTGGAGTTTGGCGATACCCTGACGGCGCTGATGCGCCCGCCCAGCGAAATCGAACCCCTTCCCGATATCCCGGCCGTCATCGACTACATGAAAGATGTTCAACCGATCTGGAACGAGCATTGCCTGAAATGCCACAATAACGAAGAATATGCGGGCGGCGTTACGCTCAGCGCGGACCGGGCACCGGGCTTCAATGTCAGCTACCATTCTCTCAACTCCCGTCGTCTTACGAATGACAGTGGAACGGACCCCGATCCGTACTCAATCGGCACCGGCTCCAGTAAAATCATCCCCGCGTTGACCCCCGAACACCACGATGTGCAGCTCAGTGATCACGAGAAACTACTGCTCAAGACCTGGATCGACTCCGGACAGAAATTCGCCGGCACCTACGCCGCCCTCGGCTCCGCCCACCGTGGTCTTAAGATCGAGGTTTCCGATGCGGCCGCCGAGGTGATGGAGCGCCGCTGTTCGGAATGCCACCGCATGTCGAAACGCAGCCCGCTGACCGCTGGCGAAATCCGGAAACCCAGTAACGGCGGCTGGTACAATATCGATAATCCAGACTTGTCCTTGCTCTTGACCGCGCCGCTGGCCAAGGAAGCAGGAGGCACCGGGTTCTGCAAGCAAGCTCGGCCGAAGCGCAATCAGGCCGATCTTGATGAACCCTCGGCATCGATCTTCACCAGCAAGGACGACTCCGATTATCAGATACTGCGGGAGCAGGTGATGGCCGTTGTCCAGGAGTTCGACCAGCCTCGCTACTGGCAGGCAGACTTTGAACCCACCCCCGAATACATCCGCGAACTCAAGCGCTACGGTGCCCTGCCTGCAGACTTCGATCCCGCCACCGACGACTTTGATCCCTGGCAAACCGACCTGGAGTATTTCAAAGTCATCTATGAGGCGGGCCCCAAGCCCGAACCGGACTTGAAGCTGCGCTGATCCCGCTTCGGAGAAGTGCCATCGGGGCCTTCGACCCTCAGGAATGTAAACCTCCAACCAGATTCCTCTAAAAATGAACCCGTCTTCGCTGTCCTCCCCGCTATTGCAATCTCTTGCCGAAACGCTCTTCTCCTTCCGTCTCGGAGGCGAGCCTGTTATCTTGAATTCGGCTGGGGGTCCCGGCCCCGAACGTTTGACCGTTGAAGGGACGCCGCTCGAGGTCGAATCGAGAGTCGAGGTCGATCCCGAGCGACGCGTTTTGCGTTGGCAACCGATTCTTCGCTTTGGAACGCCGGCATCCGGTCAGTCTCTTCCTCGGGTTGATCGAGTGCGACTGGCGCAACTCCGCCTGGAGAATGCCGACCCGGACGGGGCGACTCGATTCCGATCCGTGCGCGGGGGCACTTGCCAGCACGGGGCTCACAGTCGCTTTCCCACACAAATGTTCCGCATTGAAGACCGCAACCTGTACGCCCACGACATTTTTCGCTACTACGACGACACCGGGCGCGGCTCCAATGAGTATCTGCCGATCTGGCTTTTCGAGGAGGCGAGCCACGGCTTTTGGCTGGCACCGGAATGGTCCGGCTCCTGGAGCATGGAAGTCCACCGCTTGCCAGCCTATTCCTCCGTGCTCTTCTCTCTGCCGCAGCTCGACTTCATCCCCCGCCCAGGGGAAACCATCGAGCTTCCGGCCGTAACTCTGGGCCTCTTCGAGGGAGACCTGCAGGACGGTGCCAACCATTTCCGCCGCTATGCCGGTGAGGTCTGTATCCCGCCCTTCGGCGGTAAGAGGGCACATCCCCGGCCGATGTTCCAGATATTCGGTGGACCCCGCGAAAATATGGGGGAGCCGAAGGTGCATCAGGAGGTCGAGGCGGTTGCTGCCCTGGGTATGGAAACCTTCGCCTACCCGTCAACCTGGCAGTACGACAATGATCCGGAGCACAAGCTGCAGTGGTGGAATTTGATGGGCGGTTACACCCCGGCGAAGACCCGTTTTCCCGAGGGTATGGACGCCTTGCGCAACCACTTGGAGGAAAAAGGAATGGACCTCGGCCTTTGGATCGACCCCAGAGTCGGGCTGGATAGTCCCTGCGTCAACGATCCCGGGATCAGAGAACACCTGCTTTTCTATCCCGAGACCTTCGACCGGGAGACGACGGCCAAATACGATCCGATCAGTTATGACATCAACATCCAGCCCCTGTTCGACCTCGGCCGTGAGGGCGGGCGCAACCTTTTCGCCCAGCACCTGGAGCGGATGGTCGATAAATACGGGGCAAAGATGGTTTGGTTCGATATGAATTGTGACCCCAGGCCTTTCTTCTTCGATCCCAATGAAAGCCCGGATCGGCGCGGACTGATGGAACTCAATTTCTACCAGGGCTTTGACCGGGTGATGGCCGAATTCCGCGAAAAACACCCCGACGTATGGATCGAAATCTGCGCTTCCGGTGGAAGAATGATTTCCCTCGCCTCCATCAAGGCCGGCCACTCGCACTGGATCACCGATTACACCGGAGACGATCCCGACATCGCCGGAGCCATCCTGATCGGTGCCAACAGTATCCTGCCCACCGTCTGCAATCACCAGAGCTGGTATCTCCCGGATCCGCCCGCATCCGGTGAAGACGTTCCTTCCCTCGATGGCTTTCTGGCCAACTTCCCGGCCGACCTCAGTTTTGCCCCCGAGATGGCGGCCCGGTCCGAGTCCTGCCGGAATCTGATCAAGGAACGGGTCGATTTCTGGAAAGCCCATGCTTCCTTGCTCAACGGGGACTTTTACCCGCTGCTTCCCCAGGCCTCTGATCGCACGGGTGTCGATGCCTGGCAGGTACATGTGCCGGAACTCGGGGAGGGTCTGGTCTGTGTCCGCCATCTCCGCGAGTCCGATCCCACCCGGCCGCTCTCTCTCAGGATGCGCGGTCTCGATTCTTCGGAGTCTGTCACCCTCACCGAATCCCTCGGCGACGCCTCGGTTTCCTTCCATGCCGACCAGGCCGAAGTCCGGCTGAATTCCGGCCGGGCGTACCTCTTCCGCTACCGCAGCGGGA
>CAZBLJ010000219.1:0-4415 GCA_964492605.1 uncultured Puniceicoccaceae bacterium | reverse complement strand
ATCTCATCATTGCCAATGCCTGCGTGGAGTCCGGGGCGCTTATCGCTTTGGACAAGGCGACTGGCGAGGAGGTCTGGCGCAATACCGAGGGATTGGGCCAGGGGATGAATGAGATCAGCCGTTCGACCCCATTGATATTCAAGAATGCGGAGGGCAATTGGCGGATGGCGATTCTTGCGGCGGGTCAATTCATTCAGGTGTATGACCCGGCCACTGGAGAATTGCTTTGGAAAGAAGGCCGATGGGGCGGGGGATACGCCAGTGGGACTCCTGTGGCCAACCCCGATGGCAGTATCCTCTATGCTGCTTTTGGCGGTAGCCACGGCCCGACCGCCATGGCCGCCTTCCGCACGGGCGACGATGTGGCGGAACGTGTGATCTGGGAGACGGATTATGTGGGCCACGGCCTGGTTCCTCCCGTCTTATACCGCGGACGACTCTATTACGGCGCATACGGGGGCGTAAAACCCTCCGCCGCCCAGGGCTTTGGCTGCATCGATGCCGCCACGGGAGAAAAAGTCTTTCATCATCAGCCCGACGAGTTTGGCGATAACATCTACTCACCGCCGCTCGCTGGAGACGGAAAAATCTACATCCAGTCCCAGCTCCTGGGAACCTGGGTGTTGGAGGCCACGGATGAATACAATCTTCTCGCCCGGAACGTGCTCGACGAAGATCGGGTGGAGACTGAGATGAAGCTCAATGTGCGGCAGACGGGAAACAAGAGCGGCAACGGCTTTGTCGCCATGCCCATCCCTCTCGCGAACGGTCACATGCTGCTTCGCGGCTTCTGGGGACTCTATTGCGTGCGAAACCCCAACCTGAATCGTTAGGAGATCATGAAGACACCCGGAAACATTCTCTCTGGTGTCGTGTTGGTACTGTCCGCCAGCACTCTCTCCGCTGCTACCCCTGGAAAACTAACCGTGGAGCCTCCGACACAAGAGTGTGTCGGTTTTCATTGGGAAATCTCTGACGACGGGAGCAGCCGCTTCGAAACGGCCAATGCAACTGCGCAAGTTGCCTACCGCAAGCAGGGTGCGGGAGACTGGTTGCCGGGCCTCGACCTGATGCGGCTTGAAGTCAATGGTCGCCAGTTTCTGGCGGGGAGTCTCTTTCACCTGGAGCCGGGAACGAACTACGAGGCACGACTGACCTTGGGCGATCCCGACGGCGTGCAAGGGGAACCCACCCGCACCGTATCCTTTACGACCCGCAGCGAACCGGTCATGCCCACGGGCGGCAATACCTACCATGTCTATCCGCCGGATTACACCGGTGCGAAAGAGCGGCTTGACCTGGGCGCAGAAGGAGACTGGCGTGCCTTCCTCGCTGAGCCGGAACGATCTCCCATTCAGCCAGGGGATCAGGTGCTCTTCCACCCTGGTTCGTACCAGCTCAAACCCGAACCGGAAAGCATGGCTGTCGTGCCAGTAACGGATGTCTCCTCCGCACCCCGGCCACAGGCGCCGACAGGTGGGACCACCTGGCACGTCTATCCGGTGGATCACAAAGGGGAGAAGCTCAAACCGACCGTACGACTGAACCATTACGACGACCCGATTATGAAGGATGATCGCAGTGGCGAACCGGAGATAAAGCCGGGCGATACCGTCCTCTTTCATGCGGGCACCTATAAGGTCGATAAACACAATTACCGCGACCGTCTTTTCCAAGGGCCGAAATGGGGGGTCTGGCGTTTTGTCGGTGGAGGCGAGCCGGGGAACCCGGTGGTCTTCAAGGCGGCAGGCGATGGCGAGGTCGTCTTTGATGGAGACGGCAATTACGGCATCTTCGAGCTGCTCGCCACCGACCACCTTTGGATCGATGGCATCCACTTCCGCAACGCACTCTGCGCCCTGATCGCAGGACAGGAGGACATGGGTGAAATCGAAGGCCTTACCGTAACCAACTGCACTTTCGAGGATGTTTCCATGCCGATCTACTCCGAAACCGCCCCAAGCGGCTGGCATCTGTCGGGCAACACGGGTTTGCCGGGGGTCCATGCGGGGCCGTGGTATCGCGCGTTTGGCAGCATTCAAGTCAAGATCGATGGAACCGAAGACAAGCCCATCGTCCTCCGACCCGCGGACGATGGGGAGGTGATGATCGACGGGGGCGATACCTATGCGATGTTCGACACCATTCATGCAGATCATCTCTGGATTCGCGATTTCAAGGTGAAAAACACCGAGTGTGTCGTCCTCGCAGGCTATATGCCTTTCGGTCATGCCCCCGATGGTCTTATCCTCACCGGAATGGACGGCGAGAACGTGCGCATGGGCTTGTATGCCGATGAGAGTACCGGCGTGAACTGGACCATCACCGACAACCGCTTCATTGGTCGTGGTGTGGGAAATCACTCCATGAACCAGCACATTTCTCCCTTTGGCATTTCCGTGGCAGGACGCGGGCACATCATTGCCTACAATCATCTGGAGTGGTTTCAAGATGGGATCGATATCGGCTGGTGGGATCGCAAGACCGATATCGATACCGGCGACTACAGTGCCTCGATCGATGTCTATAACAACTACGTATTTGGATCGGGTGATAATTCCATTGAGGCCGACGGCAGCTATTTCAATGGACGCTTCTTCCGCAACGCCTTCCTTACCGACAACTCTCCCAGCACCCAGAGCACGCCGGGTGGACCCTTCTACTTTATCCGTAACCTGTTCACCGGCTACAAGTCCACAGGCGGAACTTTCAAATTGCCCAGTAGCATTTTCGCCTTTCACAATGTGTTTCCCACAAACCAGGTTTACGGGAACTTCGGTCAATCTGAAACCCGCTGGTACAACAATCTCTTTATCCTCAACAAAGAGATCGTTCGTGAAAGGGATTTACCGACCTTCATGATCAAGATATACAAAGAGCCGGATATTTTCAGCGATTACAACGGCTATCATCTTGTTCCCGGGATCATGATGGAGAAGCCGTTTATTTACGGCGACGACAGCTATCCGACACTGGAAGCCTTCGCGACTGCCACCGGGCTGGAAGAGCACAGTATCCTGGTGCCTGGTTACAGTGAACTATTCAGGAAAGTGCCCGAACCGGAGGAGGGCATGGAGATTCGGTTGGAAGACGTCGATTTCCGCCTGAAACCCGGATCACCTGCTATTGATGCAGGCGTGGCCATTCCCAATATCACCGGGAGCTACAACGGCTCCGCCCCGGATCTCGGGGCCATCGAATTCGGCGATGAAACTCCCCATTATGGACCGCGAAACAATCAATCCTTGTAAATATGATCTATCGAAAACTGGGTAAATGGGGCCTGCAAGTCAGTGCCCTCTCCATTGGCAATCACATCGACTGGGCGAAAAACATTCCGGATGAGGAGACCGAGGCCATTATCACCCGTGCCTACGAGGGTGGGGTGAACTACATCGACACCGCCGAGAAATATGCCAACGGCAAGCAGCAGCCATTGGTCGGTTCTATCATTCGCAAAAAGGGTTGGCCACGGAACAGCCTGGTGCTGGGCACGAAGGTGACTCCCTCTGGAATTGCGGGAGCCCCGCCAAACGCCCGGGGCTTGGGGCGCAAGCACGTCATCGAGGTGTGCGAGCAGGCCCTGCGCGACTACGGCACGGACCATCTGGATCTCCTGTTCTGCCACCGTCCCGACCCGAATGTGAGTCCACAAGAGGTGGTGCGCACCATGAATTTGCTGATTCAACAGGGTAAGATTCTTCACTGGGGCACCAGTGATCACAGCCCGGAGTTGTTGCTGGAAATGCACGCCTATGCGGCAGCGGAGGGCATGGAGGGGCCTGCCATGGAGCAAACCTGGTACAATATGATCGGCCGGGCACGGGTGGAGAACGATTTGCTGCCCCTTCTCCGCAACTACGGTATGGGGATCACCGCCTACCAGCCCTTTGCGGGAGGTATGTTGACGGGCAAATACCTGGACGGCGTACCCGATGATTCCCGCTACGCGCAGAATGAGCATCACAAGAATTTCATCACCGAAGAACGTCTGGAAGCCGTTCGGGGCTTCAAAGCCATCGCCGACGAACTGAATGCACCTATGCCGGTCTTCGCGCTTGCATGGGCGCTCAAAAACCCGGATGTTAGCACGCTCATTGCCGGCGCGTCGAAACTTTCCCAGGTCGAGACCAATCTGCAGGCTATTGATCTGCTGCCCCAACTGACCGAAGAAATCATGAACCGTGTCGCGGACATCCAGGCCGGTCGATTACAAATATAAACCTCCCAACACCATTCCATGAAATCTCTATTTCTCATCTTCCTTAGTCTCGCCGTTTCGGCACCCCTGCACGCCCAGCAATGGGAAAACCTTACGCGGCCCTGGCTCGATAATCTGGAGGGCTGGGTGCAGGGTTCAAATCCCTACTCTGCGCGTGTCAGTTCCATCGAGTGTGACCCCAATACGGGCCTTG
>CAZBLJ010000218.1:0-4425 GCA_964492605.1 uncultured Puniceicoccaceae bacterium | reverse complement strand
CGGACCTCGAAATCCGCCTCCTCGCCGTTCAGGGTCAGCTTCCGGGGGTCCTCATTTTCGGGAAGGAGAATCTCGACCAGCCGGTCTTCGCCGCTGGCGGCGATGTCCAGGCCGATGGTGTTGCCCGTGCGCTGGTAGCGGTAGCGCACATAGGCATCGCTCTCCTCGTATTTGATGCAGGCGGTCGCTTCGTCGATCCCGGCGGCCAGCCAGGCGGGCTTGATCTGCACGGAGCGCATGGCGCGGTCGCGATCCACCACGCCTGCGAGGCCTTCGCCCATGGCGCAGGCCACGCAGTTGGCGCTCCAGTATTGGTTGGGACCTTCGAAGACGTTGCGCGGGGGCAGCCAGACGGGCTGGTCGCTCAGGGTGATTGCCGCGATGCCCCACTTCGGGCCGACTTCTTTCGAGGCGCGCAGCTTGAGGGCTGTAATCTCCTTTTCCGGATGAGGGTTTTTCCATCCCCAAAGGGTCAAGCCGACCCGCCAGAAGACCTCGGTTTCGCCCACCCAGCCCAGGGTGACCTCCGGGATGGATCTGCGGGGTCGGGGGTCGGAGGGATTCCAGGTGTTGAGCACCTGCTCATTCTTCTTCACGTAGTGGTGGGTCACGTGGCCGTCGGCATAGTGAACCTCGAGTTCGCCGGCGATCGAGCCTCCGCCGCCCATGCCGTGCAGGAAGTAGATGGAACCGGCCTTCTGGCTCGCAATGGGCAGTTCGACTTCGCGGGCAAAGCCTTCGCGATCGCGGGCGATCCGCAGGCAGGCGCGTCCGCCCTGGTTGATGGGATCGAGGATATCGAAGTCGATGCTTTCGAAGGTCTGGCGTCCGGTGGGAAGGTTGCGCAAGTCGTTTCCCTTTTCGGCGAACCAGCCGTCGTGTGTCTCGTCGCAGCGCAGGTCGGCATTCGCAGCCTCCCTCAGATCGACGGGAGAGAAGTTTCGCTCGGGAGGAATGCAGTCGAACGCACGCATGCCACCCTCGATGTAGGGAGCGTAGGGCTCGACCAGATCCCAATAGCGCGAGAGGACGTCCGCGCCATAGGCTTCGTAGCCGTGGGCAAAGGCGGCGCGAGCCAGCTCTCCGGCGACCAGACCGGCAATGGCGCCATTGACATAAAAGCCCGGACCAATGTGGAAGCCGCGCGGGAATTGCGGGTACATCGTCATGAATTCCGCCCGGTAGTTTGCCGGAAGCTCCTCACGGATGCGCTGGTAGGTTTGGATGATGGCCTTTGCCTTTTCGTGCCCGATGCCGTAGTTGGCGACCATGGTGTTGGAAAGGGAAACCACCTGGGTGTGATCGATGCCGAAGTCGCGTTCGAACGAGGGATCCTCCGGGACGTGCATCTGGTAGTGCCGACCGTTCCAGGAGACTGCGTTGGTCCGCTCAAAAAGGCCGTCGCCAAAGGCCTGAATCTCCTCGGCATCGTTGTCACGACCCGCTACGCGGAGCATTTTGGCGAGGTTCCAGCAGGCGAAGGCCATGCTGATGTTATCCCCGTAAAAGACGCCGAACTGGCTGATGCCGGGGATCGCCTTCATGTGGTCGCCGCCGACGAGTGCCGAGTCGAAATCACTCTGAAAATCCCAGAGGTCGAGCGTGAAAGGGCGATGGATGAGCTGAAACTTTTCCGACCAGGTGTAGGGGCTGGCGCGGGTGTATTCGACCGCCTTGATAGCCGTATCCAGGTGCCTGGCCATCCACGCGTCATCGCCGCTCACCTGCCAGGCCAGAAAGATGCCGTTGATGTACTGATGCTCAACATCGTTCATGATCGGCTGGCGGGCGAAAATCTCGGCATGATTGTGCCCCCGCTTGTGGAACTCCTCTCCCCAGCGCCACTCGAAGTGGACGGGCTCCTCCTTTCTGGTCGGCACCCCAAAGTCCCAAACCATGCCGTTTCCGGTGGCATTGTCGGTGAAATAGTCGGAGCTGTCCTTGATGTGGTCGAAGAAGTAGCGCCCGCCCTGCGCGCCCGTCCAGGTGCCCCGACTGGTGATGCACTGTTTGCGGATGGTTTGCTCGCCATCGAAGGAGCGCAGGCGACGCTCCGCATAGGCCATCTCCAGGACATGGTGGATCGTATCGAACATGTACCCGAAACGATTCCCTGCGTCCCGAATCTGGCTGCGGCAATCCACTTTGAATCGGTCGCGCTCGGTTTCCCGCCCGTCCGAATCATAGGCAACCACCACGTGCCACCCCAGAACCCCTGAAACAACGAACTCCAGATCCGTCCCCCCGGCAGAGGCATACTCCCGGCCCATGCCGTCGAAAACTTTCAGCGAGGAGGCATTCTTTGATGAAATCTTCTGATTCTCGAGGGGCTTTACAGACGCAGATCGGGTTTGAATCATCACGGAATGGAATCTTCAGGAGGTGAGAACGGCAAGGGAAAATCCTTCTCCTTGTCCAAGGGAAAAGAGTGCCGCCCTAAATGTTAACCTAAAAATTCAAAGGTTAACTATTGCATTTCAAATGGTTTCCGGTTGGAACGGTCGGATGAAGATTCCATCAATCCTTCTTCTCTCGGTTATGGCCGCCACTGCGGCCGAGGTGCGTATCGACCCGGCGGCACCGCCGGTGCTTCTGCCGGCGGTCGCCACTCCGTTTGCCACGTACGAGTCGCCGGTCTCCGCGTTGCAGTTCGACCCGCGGGTAGACGTGCAGGGTCGGCTCTTCAACGAAGCCCAGGCGGATGTGACGATCCGCGGCGGCACGTTCGAAAGCACGGGATTCGTATTGGGAGCGGCCACTTTGATCGATCCGCAAACCGGCCATTACTCGGCGGAGATCCCGGTGCCGACGGCGATGTTGTTGTCGCCGGTGATCCAAACGGGGTCGATCAACACGCTGGGTTCCTTCAATTCGACGGCGGGTTCGATCCGCTGGGGCTGGGCGCCGGTTCGCGAAGGCGGGCGGGTGCTGGTGGGTTTCAGTCAGCACGACGGGAATACGCAGGAGTTGCAGGGAGGAGCCGGTCTCGGCGACGACCGGTTCGGCGGCCGCTGGCTCCTGGACGGGAACTTCGCCCATTCGGAAGGGGAGGGGGACCTCGAAAACGCGGATCACCGTTTTTACCGCTATGCCGGGCGGGTACAGCGGCGCAGTGATCTGACCCAGACGGACCTTTTCGCCGGATACCAGCACAAGATCTTCGGCTTGCAGAACCTCTATGCGGCACCTTTCGACTCCTTCGAGCAGGAGAACGTGAAGACGCGGCTCTTTCTGGTAAACCATCGCTATGAGGTGGACGGGGACGAATGGCTCGAGGCGACCGGTTATTACCGGCGCAATTCGGACGATTACGATTTCAACCGTTTCAATCCGGATGCCGGGAATCCGTTCCGGCACGAAACCAGGTCGGGGGGTGGCGCACTCAAAGGATCCTACCCGGTTGGACATTATAATCTCTTGTACGGCCTGGAGATCTATTCGGACGAGATCGAGAGCACGGCGTTGACCTTCGGCCCCTTTGACTCGCGGATCTACGGCGCGGCCAGTCTTGCCGGAGAACGCTCCTGGGAGGCCTCCGGGGGAGAGTGGACGGCCCTTCTGGGCGTAAAGTGGGACGAGTCGAATCATGAGAGCGGCGAATTGCTGCCGGTCTCGAGGCTTTCGTTCGTGCAGGTGACGGGGGAAGAGAGTTCGTGGAACGCCTACGCGGATGCATCGGGAGCGAGCCAGGTGCCGGGCTACACCGCCATCGCCTCCTCGCCGAGCGGAGGGCTTTTTCGGGGCAACCCCGACCTCGGTCGCGAAACGTCGTGGAATCTGGAGCTGGGAGGCGGACTCGAGGAGGGCCCGTGGTCGCTGGATGCCGCCGTTTTCGCCCGGCGGGACGAGAATCTGGCCGACTGGACCTATAACACGACCGGAGGATTCGCCCGGACCGCCAACCCGATCGACGTCTGGGTGTACGGGTTCGAAGCTCTCGGTCGATACGGATGGAACGGCGGATCCGTCTCGCTGGGGTACGCCCGGCTGGAGAAGGACGAGGATTACGGTTCCGCCGATGTGGACGCCAGTTTCTATGCCTTGAACTATCCCGAGGATCGGGTGACGCTGACGCTGGACTGGAATCCCATTGCCTGGCTCGGCTTCCGGACCGATACGGAATGGCGGAAGCAGCGGGAGAACCTTCTGCGGGAATCGGATGACACGGCGTGGCTGACCGATGCGGCCCTTCGTTTCAGCACAAGCCGTCTCCCCGGTGCCGAACTTTGGGTGGGAGTCTGGAACCTGTGGGACGACGACTTCCAGGAGGTGCCCGGGGTGCCCCGGGAGGGCCGGACCTTCTTTGCGAATGTAAGCTACACCTTCTAAGGCGAAATCTTTTCCCGAATTCCTTTCCTTGGGGGCTCACCCAGGGGCCTTTCATCTGGCTCGCAGTGGGTCGAATTCCCAAAAGGAACTCCGGCT
>CAZBLJ010000217.1:0-4465 GCA_964492605.1 uncultured Puniceicoccaceae bacterium | reverse complement strand
AGGAAGCCCGGGAGCCCCTGCCCGAAGCCTTTGCCCTGGGTGGTATGCGGCATACCGTGGTTGAAATGCCCGGACCTCCCGCACTACTTCCGACCGATTGATCCATCGGATCGGGGAGCCCTTTTCCAATTCTGTATTACTTGTTGGCTGGCAGGAACGGCTGCATTGCCTGAAACCAGTTTTCGGCCATTTTGCGCTGGCCCTGGCGGTTGGGATGGGCCCAATCGAAGGTGTCTGCATCCGGAGAATCCGGGTTTTCCGTCCACCCCTGATAGTGGTGGACAGTCCTGATGGGTGATTCCTTGCTTCCCAGGGCGTTTTTCAGATCGGTAAGTTCGGCGTCAATCCGGAAGGCCCCCGGACTGTCATTAAAATTCAGATGTCCCAGAAGGATAACAACGTTTGGATTTTTTTCCCTGAGAAAGCCGATGGCATCGGCGAGGGGTTCATAGACGTTTTTCCTGAAATCTCCAAATCCCTGGTCATTGGTTCCCAGATGGATCAAAACGAAATCGGGAGCTGGTCGGGCATCGTCCCAGTTCTCTTTGAGCTTCTCAACCGCCGGGGCGGTGCGTATCCCGTATCGTCCCTCGTGGTCGGGATCGAACGGGACACCCGGTGCAACGTCCGGCCATTCAAAGTCCGCATTCAGCCCATCATTGAGTGATCCTACGAAGTCGTAGTCGATCCCGGCATCATACAGCATCTGCTGCAAAGGCAATCTGTAGGTGTATTCCGGGCGTTTGTTGACGCCCCCCTGGGTGATGGAATCGCCGAAGGCGAGGATGTTGATGGTCTTTGCGGACACAGGTCCCAGGGTAAAAAGTGCGATTACCAGTGTGGAAATGAATACTCTCTTCATGAGATCCAGTTCGGTCACGATACAAATGGGGTAGTGGCATCTCTAGTTCCGATGCTCGATCGCCCCGGCGTCCGGAGTTGCGCCCCGCGGATTGCCGTTGAAGTCACGATACTGCGGACCATTGAATTGCCATTGATACAGTTCATCTATCGTGGTCTGGCTGTCCTCGAGCGTGCCCTGGGCGATGCGCAGGAACTCCAGGGTTACGGCCAGGTTGTTTCCTTCAGGAGTGCCACCGACGTAGAAGTCGGCCTCGTTGGCGATGCTGTGAACGGAGAGCCCCGGACCGAAAACATCGGGCTTTCCATTGATGTAAATCGAGTTGCGGCGGCTGGTGCGATCCATCTCCACCAACAAGTGGTGCCACTGTCCATCTGCGATTGAGGTGCGACTGACCATTTCAGGGCGATCATGCGGTCTGCCTCGTCCTGCTACGAAATGGACGCGCCCGTCTTCCAGAACACTGAGTTTGTAGCCGGCCGGAGACTCCCCGGCAGTATCCCATTTTTGCACAAGGACACCGGAGGATCCTGGTTCAACCTTCAAGTAGGCCTCCAGAATCATATTGGTGTCATAAATTTGGGGAGAACGAAAATCCCTGCCGCTAATTTCTTCCTTGATTCGGTAGCGGTCCAGGACGGAGGTCGTTGTCGTTGCATTCGGGTTTTCCTCGGCGATGCCCAGGCTCAGGGTTCCCTCGCGTACGATATCCTCCGCTGTGGTGCCCCCTGTTTTGCTGTAGGTGACGATGGGAACCAACGAGCGCACCTCCTCGCCATTTTCGCCTTGGGTGGGGGTTTCTATCTCGAATTCATAGGGACCGGGTCCCGTGACGTCCTGAGGCTCTGTCTCTGCATAGACCCCTCCCCATCCCCCTGCGATCCCATAGCCCATACGCACGAGGATGCGGCGACCCATATCAATGTCATTGGGCAGGGTGACCTCGAGTTTTACCCGATCCCCAAGACTCACTTCCTCGGGGTGTTCCACGACGGCCCAGCCACCGGGAACCCGCTGTTGATGTGAAACCGTGCGCGTGCCCACTGTGGCGTCATGCTCCAGGGTAAGGTACTGATCCTTGCCGTTGAGCCGCAAGGCTCCCTGCGTCCAGTTTTCCAATGGGCCATCTACATAGTCTTCCGCCTGTATGCCAACGCCTTGCAGAGGAAAGACAGGCTGGTTCATGTAATCCGTGCGGTCGATGTGGTACCTGGTCATATACCAGTGCTCGTCCAGAATCACGGAAGGGTCCTTGCGGTTCTCGGTAAAACTCCATTCTCCGACGGTTCCATAGAGGCTCCACGGGATGAAGGTTATGGCCCCATAGTCGATGGCTGCCCCATCCGCCGTGGGGCGGAAGTCGTAATTCTCCGGGTCACGCAGGGGAGAAGATTTCGCAATTCTGCCCACATCCCAGCTGAGCGTGCCCCGTTGTTCGAGTGCCTTGTTGAAGGCCTCGACATCGTTAAAGAATCGTCCGGTTTCCTCGAAGACACCCAGTCTTCCCGAAATGTCATAAAAGACGTTGCGGGCCCAGGCCAGGGTCTCGTACGCATAATTGCCCTCGTCTTCGGGAACATGCATTTGGTTGGGGTCGGCGGCTTGCCCACGGGGTCTGCCCCCGTAATAGAAGACCCATTGGGAAATATCCTGCCAGATGTTGCCCAGGTGCTGGTTGCGTCCGAACTCGGGACGCTGTTGACGACTGCCCTGGCGGAAGCGAAAGGCGGTATTGTTCAGAAAGGTGTTCCTGAAGCCAATGATACCTTGAAATGCGGAGAAGTTCGCCAGTCCACTTTCCCGATCACTGCTGATGCCCCAGGCAATGTTGTTAAACATATAATTCTTGAAGCCACCATCGATGTAATAGGCGTGGGCAAAATGTCCCGGCCCGGCGTTGCCGCTGACATTGTTCCAGGTATAAACGGGGCCTCCCTGCCAGGTTTCGATGCCTCCCCAGTCGTCTGAGGTGAGCAGGCTGTCAATCACGGAATTATGATGGATCAGGATGCGGGTGAAAGGGGCTTCTCCATGCTGTCCGCTCTTTTTTCCTCCGAACACAAATAGGCCGGGCCCCGATACACGGTGCAGGATATTTCCTGCAATCT
Source organism: uncultured Puniceicoccaceae bacterium (assembly GCA_964492605.1). Taxonomy (GTDB): domain Bacteria; phylum Verrucomicrobiota; class Verrucomicrobiia; order Opitutales; family Puniceicoccaceae; genus Puniceicoccus. Next base: position 1,495 of record CAZBLJ010000217.1, on the reverse strand, counting down.
CAGCCGTATCGGGCAGGTGAACATCGATAGCTGCACCATTGGAAAGGCGTTCGGTGCGCATGCCGATATGTTCGATCTTGTTGCGAAGAATCTTCACATTCCGGGCAAACGGCGAAGGTGTGCTCTCGTTGTGCCTTATGTTCAGGACGATCCCTTTGTTGTCGATATGGACCAGGCGATTATCGCGGATGCTGAGGCCATCGACGTTTTCGGTGGGTTCCTGTGCTTCCACCCAGATAGCCGTGGTCAGGTGTTCGAAGTTGCAGTTTTTGATGACCAGCTCGTGAGCACTGCCCATCAGTCGAATTCCGGCCGTATTGATTTCTTTGTGGAAAAAGCCCGAGCGGGTGTAATCCCAGTCGCGATTGTTAAAGCGGAAGGTCAGATTACTGATGACTACATTTTGTAAATGGGTGCTCTCGATCGGACTGTACCAGCGGGCTGCTTCGATCTGGAACTGGCCGGGATTCTGACCTTCTTCCAGTCGCAGATACAGGCGCGCGCGATTCTCTCCCAGCTTTTCCGCCCAATACTCGCCCGCTTGATCGAGAAAGTGGGGCTTGTTTTCCAGGTAGTAGGGGTGCCCTCCCTCCACGCGCTGCGCACGATTGGCATTGCCATAGTAGATGCCCTTGAACGCCACTTCGCCAGCTTCGACATCGGCACCCAGTATCCGTGTGGGAATGGGCGTGCCCATTACGAAGCCCCACTTCGTCCAGATAATCGCATCTTCCAGCTCCTCTGCCGAAAAAGACTTCAGTTGGTCATCTTCAGCAATAATGGCCTCATTTTCTTCGTCCCCGGGGATGGGACCAGTCTTAGCGGTTCTATCCCAGGTAAACCATTCTGTGAATACGTTGTTTTTGTCCTTGATTTCCCAATTGGGAGTGCGCGCTAGCTTCAGCCGGGTAATCTTGTCTCCATCCTGAACCAGCCAGAGGTGATTGGGTAGGTAATCCACTTCCGCAACCCATACATTCCCGGGTTCGGGAATATCCAGATGATCGGTGCCCTGACTCCAGTCTGTAACAAGATTGGAACTGTAAAACAAAGCGGGTCCTTCTCCCCAATCAGGGTCCGCGGTCAAACGAGTGGGCTGATGGGCCGGTGCCCGCTCCTCCGCAATCAGACTTCCGCGGTAAGGGACGCCGCCTTTGAAGACATAGGTTGTTCCCGGCACATGATAATCCGCCGGATTTCCCGTCGCCTGGACATCCCACGGATGGTGTTTCCATGCCTGATCCCTGGTTTCACCCGAGTTGGAATCGTCTCCATCTTCGAAATCGATGTACCTGACAACGCTTCCGCTTTCGAATGCAAAGGGCTCCGGTGCCCACTCGAGGGCTCCGGTTGGCAGGACTTTCGCAGGGGCCTGCTCCCAGGAATACTCGGCAGATGTAATCGCGGTGCACCCAATGAGCAGGAGTAGAATGCTGCTTGTTCTGAAGAGGCTGTTCGGGGATTTGGTTATTTTGGCCATAACGAAAGATTCCCC
>CAZBLJ010000216.1:0-4478 GCA_964492605.1 uncultured Puniceicoccaceae bacterium | reverse complement strand
TACTGCTACGAATGCCACGGCCCGGAAAATGCCGAAGCGGAGATGGATTTGAAGGCGATTCTGGAATCGCCGGAAGGGTTTCTCGCCCATCAGGATGAACTGGTTCTGAGCTTTGACGCGATTGACTTTGGCGACATGCCACCGCGCAAGGCACTCCAGCCGTCCGACGATGAGCGGGAGAGAGCCGTAGAGGCGCTTCTCGGGATCAAGGAATCGATCGAATCGCAAACCCGGGGCGATCCCGGCAAGGTGGTCATGCCGCGGCTCACTCCGAACGAGTACGACCGCGTCGTTCGCGATTTGGCCGGTCGCCCGGTGAAGGCGGGGTTTCTTCTCCCCAACGACGGGGGTGCCGGCGAGGGCTTTTCCAACGTTGGAGAAGCGCAGCCCATTTCGCTGCGCCACATTGAGCAGTTTCTCAACGCCGCGCGTTTCGCCCAGAAATCCCTCATCGCCACCCCGCACGGTCTCTACTGGCACCATCAAGCTCTCAACGAAATCGCCAAAGAGGAAGAGGTTCTGGACCGATTGGATACGGCGATCAAACAAGAGCAGCAAATGATCGAGAACCGACTCCGCGAAGAGGCGATGTTTATCCGCAGAATGGTCCGTGGCAGCGAACGGGGCGACAAAGAGGCCAGTTCGAGCCTTTACCTTGAAGCCGCGTGGAAATACCGCTACCGCGACGATTTGGGCATGCCTGACGCATCCGTCGCCGAGATCGCCCAATCCGTCGATCCGCGCCTTTCCGTCCATTCATTGGAAGAATGGATCGCGATCCTCGCCCACCCCAAAGACTACTGGTTCGACCTGACGAAACGGCACTATCAGCGCTGGGCCGATCTTCCTCCGCCATCGGAAGCCGACATCTCCGAGGTCCGGGAGACTCTGGGCGAGATCGTCGATCGGTGGACAAACTACCCGCACTTCTTCCTCTGGCCGCTGAACCGGACCTGGAACTACGAGATCAACCAGGAATCCGGGAAGGAGCACCAGGAAAAGCACCAGGAAATCGTCCGCGACGAGCACCGCTGGCCCTTCAACATCGACCTGGAGGAATTCAGCCAATCCTACAGTCGCGCCCACAGGAACGAGTGGAAAGATGGAGATCCGGTCTTCCTCCACCTTGCGACAACGATCGCGGCGGATCATCCGGAAAACGATGTCCTCCTCTGGCAGGGAGGGCGCTTCATTATGCAGGACGGCAGCGAAATACCGTGGGACGACTACATTGGAGCCGGGCTGCAGCCCGTCGGGCAGGTTGAAGCCACCGGCAAGGGTGCTGGCATGGCGGTTCAGGTGCAGGCTCCCGCGATTTTCCACGTAAAGGTTCCCGAGGGCGCAAAACGCTTCGAGGTGGAGGCCAAAGCCGCTCCCGGCTATGAGGAATTGGCTACGGTCCAGGTCCTGATCATGCCGGAGGATTTGACCGAAGAGGAATTGTTCTGGTATGACCGACGTCGTCCGTTGTTCCATCGAAACGAGGAACCGGGGGAATCCTACCTCGACGCAGCCTCCAGGAGCAAAGCGTTCTACCGTGCGGAAAACGGCAACATCCATCGCGAGAGGGAGCGCCACCTTGCGTACCTTTCCGAGAAGTCTCTGGACCGCCTGAATAAAAAGAACGCCCGCCAGCCAGACCCGGACGAGCCGTATCCCTACCACTTTTCAACTCGGGAGATCTACGAGATGGCCACGCCCGAGGAGCGTCGGCAACTCGACCAATTGACCCGAATCTACGACCAGACCGTCATTTCCCTGGAAGAGGGCATGGAACCGGATATTCTCAGACAAACTGCCCGCCAGCAGCTGGCGGACATCATGCCCCGCGCCTGGAAACGTCCAGTTTCGCAGGAGGAGATCGAGGAGATTGCCGCCCTCTTCGATGTCACCTACGACAAAACGGGTATCTACGATTCTGCCTTCAAGCAGGCACTCAGCGCAGTGATGGTCAGTCCGAATTTCATCTACCGCCTTCCCGTAGCCACCTCCGTGGCACTCGAGAACGCCCGGGACGGCATCCGTCCGCTCACCGGCCTGGAATTGGCGAGCCGCCTCTCCTTCACTCTCTGGGCATCGCTGCCCGACGATGAATTGCTGCGCCTCGGCCACAGCGGTGAACTTCTCGATCAAGACGTTCTGCTGGAGCAGACCCGCCGGATGCTGTCCGATCCGAGGGTCAGCGCCATGGCCGAGGAATTTGCCGGACAATGGTTTCAGTTCAGCACCTTCGCATCCCACTCCGAACCGGACCCGGAACTGTTCCCCGAATTCGATTCAGACCTGGCGCAGGCCATGTACGACGAAGTGCGCCTCTTCTTCACCGAAATTTTCGTTCAGGATCGTTCGATTCTCAACGTGATCGACTCCGATTTCACCTATGTGAACGAAGACCTGGCCACAAAGATTTATGGAATGGAGGGCGTCGAAGGCAGCGAAATGCGCCGCGTGGAACTGAACGACCCGCGTCGCGGAGGCGTGGTGACCATGGGTGCCACGCTGACGAAAACTTCCCTGGCCCTGCGCACCAGCGCCGTCAAACGCGGCGTCTATGTGATTGAGGAGATTCTCGGCGTCCACCTGCCCGACCCGCCGCCGGTGCCGGCTCTCTCGCAGGCGGAAACCAATGAGGATGGCCTCAACGTCGTCGAGCAGCTCAAAGTTCATCGGGAGGATCCTTCCTGCGCGGCCTGTCACAGCAAGTTCGACCCGCTGGGCATCGCTCTGGAGAACTTTGACCCGATCGGCCGTTGGCGCACCGAGGATGCCGGTGGCAATGCCGTCATCAATACCGATGTTCTACCGGACGGCACCGTGCTCGACGGCCCCGCCGCCCTGCGCGAAATGCTCGAAGCCGAACAGGATCGGTTCCTCCACCACTTCGCCCGCAAACTGACCGGCTACATGCTGGGACGCGCGGTGACGGTGGGCGACAATCCCCTCCTCGAGCAGATCAAAACCGCCTTGCGCGAAAACGACTACCGCCCGAGCGCGGCCATTTCGACCATCGTCCAAAGTCGCCAGTTCACCCATACGCGGGTGCCGGAAACCCTCGAAGGCGAAATGATCACCCGTAATTCAGCCGAATAACCCGCTAATCCTTCAACCCTTCACTCCCTAACTGCCATGCAAACACCCAACATCCAGAGAACCGACTCCCACCTCATTTCCCGCCGCGCCGTGCTCAAGGGCATGGGCGTCGCCATGGCTCTGCCATTAATGGAGAGCTTTTCTCCCTTCAGCCGATTGGCCGCCGCCCCCGACGGCGTCTCCAGCATCAAGGCCGGCCCCCCTCGGCGGTACGCCACCATGCTCTTCGCCAACGGCGTGAATCCCGAACACTGGTGGGCCAAAGCCGGTGCCAACGGCACCATGGAACTCTCGAAGACCCTCTCCCCGCTCAAGCCGTTCACCGATGACATTCTCGCGCTCAACGGTCTGGAGTACTTCGGCGACGGATCGGCGACCCACTGGCCCCTGTTCACAAACTTCCTCTCCGGGGCCGACCTCCAAAAATCCACTCTACCGATGGCAGCCAAGTCCATCGACCAGGTGATCGCCAGCGTAGCGGGGAAGGACACCTTCCTGCCCAGCCTCCATCTCGGTGTCGATCCGGTTCAACCGGGCCTCCGCCTCGGGGTGCCCGCCATCTACTACAGCACCGTTTCGTGGAGCAGTGCCCGCACACCCATCGCACCGGAGATCTACCCGCGGGCCGCATTCGACCGCCTGTTCGACAAAGAATCGCTCCTGCGCGACAAGAGCGTACTCGATGTCGTCCTCGGGCAAAGCAAGCGCCTCCGGCGCGACCTCGCCGGTTATGACCGGCACAAGCTCGACCAATTCATGGAGAATGTCCGCAGCGTGGAGAAGCGGATCGAGCGGGCCACCGCCGAAGAGCGCCTCGAGGGGTGGACTCCCACTCTGGAAAAACCCAACATCAAGCGCCCCGGCGAGAAGGCCCCGCAAGACTTCGCCGACCACTCGCAGATCATGCTCGACCTGCTCGTCCTCGCCTTCCAGATGGACAAGACACGGGTCGCCACCATGATCATGGAGAACGACTCCACCGGACGGAAGTTCGACTTCATCAACGGCGTCTCCGGTGCCGGGATGCACAGCATCTCCCACCACGCCAATGATCCCAAAACTCTGGCCGAATACCAGAAGATCAACCAGTGGCACGTCGAGCAACTCGCCTACGTCATGGAAAAAATGAAGGGCATCGACGAGGGCAATGGCACCCTGCTCGACAATACCATGCTTCTCTTCGGATCCAACATGATGGACGGCAACGGCCACGATGGGCGCAAACTGCCGCTCCTCCTTTGCGGTGGCCGCAACTGCGAGATCAAGCCCGGCCGCGTCCTGACCTACGAAACCGACCCGGAACGCCGCCTGACCAATCTCCACCTCGCCTGCGCCCGCCGCATGGGCGTGGGCTTGACCAGCTTCGGCGACAGCGTCGGGCCTTTGGC
>CAZBLJ010000215.1:0-4657 GCA_964492605.1 uncultured Puniceicoccaceae bacterium | reverse complement strand
TGGGACGGCGAAGCCTGAGAGGGCGGCTGAAGAAGGGCCGCCGGTGGATGGAATCTGCGTCTAGAAAAAGTACCGTACCGTGAAGCCGAACTGCCTCGGTTCGCCGAGTTCCTCGTATTGGAGGTCGGGATTGAAAGAGGGATCGTTGTAGTCGCCGAAGTAGATGGAACGGGTCCCGTAGTCGGTATTGAAGACGTTGGTGACCCAGAGGTTCAGCTGGAAATCTCCGATTTCGTAACCGGCCCATAGATCGACCAGCTGATAGGCGTCGGACTTGCCGTCGTGGAAGGAATCATAATAGACGGAATCCTGACCGCGGACCTTCAAGCGAAGAAACGCGGGAGCGATCGGGCGCACCTCCGCATAGGCGGAGAACGTATAGCCGGGGGCCATCGCTTGGTCGCGCCCGTCGGCCAGGGTCGGAATGTTGTTGGCCTCAATCTTCGACTGCAGGAGACCAAGAGATCCTCCGACCCGGAGCCAATCTTTCGCCCACCAGTCAACCGTTCCTTCCAGTCCATATCCGTAGGATCGCTCGGCGTTGGTTTGGGTGAGCACATAATTGAAACCAGGGTCGATTTCCCACCGGCGCACCTGCGGGTTGTCGCGGTCGAAAGCGAAAACGGCGATCTGCGATTCAAGGGAACCGTCGGGATGAAGGTAATTCCATCCGCCTTCGAGGGAGTAGAGCGCCTCGTCGTCATAGTAGAGCTCCCCAGCGTTCCGGTCGGCGTTGATGCCGCCTCCCTTGTAGCCCTTGGCCAGTTTGGCGTAAAGCGACTGGCTTTCCGAGTAGAGGAACCGATAGGAAAGGTCCCCGCCCCAGAGGAACTCGTCGTTATCCGCGCTGTCGACGAACTTTGGAGAACCTGAGTCCTTTAACTCGACGCGCCGCCCTTCAAGCCGGAGAGTCCCTCCCACTTCGTGGCGCTCGTCCAGGGGGACGAGAATTTCTCCAAAGGTGTAGATCCGCCCCTCGTCGTAAGTGTTTTGGACCTCGTTGAAAAAGGGTCCGAAGGCGGCGGTGGGGTAGTTCTCTTCTCCCGAAGAGTCCTGCTCGATGTAATCTCCTCCAGCCCCAAGGGTGTAACGCGTGGTGCCGGGTCCGGGATTGCTTCGAAAAAGGAACTCCTGTTTGTAGCGCTTGGCTTCCCGGGTGTACTTTTCGTACCAGTTCTGCGGGTTCGGTTCGCCCCAGACTTCCCTCCAGAGACTCAGATTGAGCGGATCGTCCGAGGTGTTGATCCAGTCGGCGTCGAAGCTGTAGGTGGTGTTGGTGCGCTGTAGGGTGGTCCGGGAGACCCATTCCCTTTCGAGAGGGCCGAACCCCGCTTCGATCGCCAGAGCACGGGAGCGCTGGTTGTCGGAGCCGGGGAAATCGCTGTAGACGGTGCGACTGCCTTCGTTGGCTGTCAGGGTGAAGTTGTCGTAGCCGTTTTGGAAATCGGAATAGAGTCCAGTAACCTTCAAGCGGAACCGGTCGCTCGGCTCCCACTTGACTTTGAGGCGGCTGGTGAACTCGTCCTCGTCGGCCCCCTTGTGCTCGTCATGATATTCGTTGTAGGTGGGGCCGTCGGAGTTGTTCTGATAGACGGAGAGACGCATGGATAGGGTGTCGCTCAGGAAGTCCAGCGGACCGCCGAACGCCACGCCGCCGCGATAGGTATCATACTCCGCGATCGTTCCTTCGGCGTATCCGGTCCAGTAATCGGTCGGGTTGGTCGATTCGACGTAGATCAGTCCCGCCAGCGCCTGGGTTCCATAGAGACCGCTTTGCGGGCCACGCAGAACCTCAACGCGTTCGACGTCGAAAAGGGAGACGACGTTCCCAAAGCCGCTGAAGTCGATCCCGTCAATAACCAGACCGACGGAAGGCGTGACCGGTTCGTCGAAATTGTCGTACTCTCCAATCCCACGGATCTGGAAAAACCGCGCCCGGGAGGAACCGCCTGCAAAGGTTAGATTGGGTGTGTCAAGAACGAGGTCCTCGAGATGGGACGCGGTCGGATCTTGTAGTTCCTCGCCCTGGAACAGGGAGAGGCTGGAGGCGGTTTCCTGCGGGCTGAGTTGGATCGAGGAAGCCGCCACCGAGTAGGTTTCGAATTCCTGATTTTCCCGCGGTGCCGGTTGATCGTCCGGCTGTGGTGCGGATTCTTGTGCCGCGAGCGAAACAAGCCCCGCGGACGAGAAAGCGATGAACGTTTTTAGCATGATATGGATCGTTGGGCAGGGCCTGTTGTTGTTTCGGAGGAACGATCCAAACCCTTCAACCGTTCCTCCGCCGGTATGAGCCGGATCAGGTTCAAGGGTTTGAAGAGCGTCCGCTCTTGTTCTCAGCTTTCGGATTGGAAAGCACCCCTGGTTGAAAGTGGGGAAAAGAACAGCGGGAATCACGGCTGTCAAGAAAAAGAATAGCCGGTAAAAGCCGGAAAGCAGGGGCCTTTCATCTGGCTCTCAGTGGGTCGAATTCCCAAAAGGAACTCCGGCTTCAGCCGGAGACGGTCGCGTGGGCGGAAGCCGCCGATGCCCGGTCTTTCGATTACGAGCAGGAGGGGCTTTCATACCCCGCATATAAAACGGGATGCGGCCGGGAACTACCCGGTTGGAAACGTCCGCTCGTATTCCTCGGTGGCCTGGATCCAGCGGTTGTTCAGTTCGTCGAGGAGGTCGTTGTTGGCGACGACTTCCCGGTTGAGGTCCATTACTTTTCCGGGGTCGGATTCGTACAAATCCGGATCTTCCAGTTGATGGGTCAGGTGGGACTGCTTCTCCTCGAGCGAGCAGATGTCGGTTTCGAGCTTTTCGATCTTTGCGCGGAAGGCGGCCCGTCGTTTTCGCTCCCCGGCTTCGGCCCGTTTTTGCTCCTTGGACTTGAATCCGCCGTGATCGGGAGACCGGGGGGCGGACGGTTTCTGGTCGGATTCGGCGGGTCGGGCATCCGACAAGGCGGATCCGGCGGTCAGGGCTTCCCGTTCGCCGGTGCTTTCGGACTTCCGCATGTAATAATCGTAGTCGCCAGCGTATGGGGTCAGCGTACCCGCACTGATCCGCAGGACGGTGCGGGCGATTTTGCGAATGAAATACACGTCGTGGCTGATGAAGACCAACGTGCCGGTATAGTCCTCCAATGCGCCGATGAGGGCGTCGATACTGGCCATATCGAGGTGCGTGGTCGGCTCGTCCATCAGAAGCAGATTCGGGGGATCGAGCAGAAGTTTGACCAGCCCGAGTCGGCTCTTCTCGCCACCCGAGAGAACGGACACCCTCTTGAAGACCGCGTCGCCCCGGAAAAGAAAGGACCCGAGCACGGTGCGGGCGGTGGCCTCGCCGACCGGATTCCGGATGCTTTGTACTTCTTCGAGGACCGTGTTTCCGGAATCGAGCATGTCGATACGGCTCTGGGAGAAGTAGCCGACTTGTGCATTGTGTCCGGGGACGACCTCTCCGGAGTCCGGGGTGAGGACGCCTGCCATGAGTTTGAGGAGGGTGGACTTTCCGGAGCCGTTGGGTCCGACCAGAACGGTGCGCTGGCCCTTTTCCACTTCGAGACTCAGATTGCGATACACTTGGAGATCCCCGTAGGCAAAGTCGACATCCCGGAGTTTCAGAACACGGTGGCCGCTCGGTTGCGGTTGGGGGAATTGGACGCGGATGGTCTTTTCCGCTGCTTGGGGAGCTTCGATGCGCTCCATCCGGTCCAGCTGCTTTTGTTTGGACTTGGCCTGGGCCGCCTTGGTGGCCTTGGCACCGAAGCGTTCGACGAATCGTTCCAGCTGGGCGATTTTCCGCTGTTGGGTCCGGTGGGCCGCCAGTTGGCGCTCGTCCCGGGCGGCCGCCTCTTCCAGATAGTCGTCGTAGTTGCCTCGATAGGAATGGAGGCGGTGGTGGCGCAGCTCGAGAATGCCGTTTACCACATCGTTGAGAAACGCCCGGTCGTGGCTGATGAGCAGAAGGGTCCCTCGATAGCCTTTCAGGTGGTTCTGGAACCATTGAAGGGATTCCAGGTCGAGATGGTTGGTCGGTTCGTCGAGAAGGAGCAGATCGGGTTCCGCAGTGAGAAGCCGTGCAAGATGGGCCCGCATGACCCAACCGCCGCTGAGGGTTTTCGCCGCGCGTTCATAGTCGTCCACGCGGAAGGAAAGGCCCGCCAGAATGCGTTTGGCCCGCGGTTCCGCTTCGAATCCGCCGATTTCCGTGTAGCGGGCGACGGCCTCGTGGTACTCGTCGGCATCGGTGGCGCCGCTCCGCTCCATCCGACCGATCCTTTTCCGCAGCTCGGCATGTTCCGGGGTGATCCCGGCGGCGATCTCCAAAACGCTCTCGTCGCCGACCGGAGCCGTTTCCTGCGGAAGATGGCCGATGCGCACGCCTTTTTCCGAGCTGATCTCCCCGTCGTCCGGGTCGGTTTCCCCGAGGAGGATGGAAAAGAGGGTAGTTTTCCCGGCTCCGTTGGGACCGACCAGCGCGACCCGCTCCCCCCGCTCCAAACGGAAAGTGACATTCCGAAAGAGGGTTTGCGGCCCGAAGGCCTTTGCGATGCCGGCGACTTGTAGCATGGATCCAGCAACTCAGAGAGCGCAGCTCCGGGCGACAAGGAAAATATCAACCGGGAATGACAAGAAAAATATCCCTGGGAAGTTTTTCGGAGAAATTTGAG
>CAZBLJ010000214.1:0-4666 GCA_964492605.1 uncultured Puniceicoccaceae bacterium | reverse complement strand
GAGTTCCTTTTGGGAATTCGACCCACTGCGAGCCAGATGAAAGGCCCCTGCGATTCCGGGCCTGGATTCGTTTTTTTGGTATTGACGACGCCGGAAGAATAACAATTCTTCCCTTCTTCTGGTCGCGAGCGTAGCTCAGTTGGTAGAGCACCACCTTGCCAAGGTGGATGTCGAGGGTTCGAATCCCTTCGCTCGCTCCAAACCTTTCCGGAAGAGATAGCGAATCGGAAAACTTTCCTGTCGGGCACCCGAACGGGCGTTCGCAGGTAGCGATGCCGCGACGATCCGGTTCTTACCGCTCTTCCAATCCATCACCGCAATCGAATTTCTCTACACAGACTACCTATTTCCATGAGCACCAACCAAACGGAAACCCGCGAGTTCCAGGCCGAGGTCCGGCAACTCCTCGACATCGTCATCCACTCCCTCTACACCGACCGCGAGATTTTTCTACGCGAGCTGGTTTCAAATGCGTCGGACGCACTGGAAAAATTCCGCCACGTCCAGCTGACCGAAAAAGAGATCTTCGACGATACGCTCGAACCCGAGATCAACGTTACGACCGACGACCAGGCCGGAACGGTCACGATCCAGGATTTCGGGATCGGAATGGACAAGGAGGAACTCGTGGAGAACCTCGGCACCATCGCCCACTCCGGCTCGAAGTCCTTTCTGAAGGCCCTTCAGGAGGGCGGAGAACGGAATGAAAACCTCATCGGCCAGTTTGGAGTCGGATTCTACAGCGTCTTCATGGTGGCGGAAGAGGTGCGTTTCTATACCCGATCCTGGAAACCCGACAGCCAGGGCTACTGCTGGATCAGCGACGGTTCGGGCACGTATTCCGTCGAGGAGGCGGACGGGCAACGCCGCGGATCGAAAATCGTCATCCGCCTGCGCGAGGACCGGAAGGACTTCGCGAAAGCCGATCGCGTCAAGGGGGTGCTGCAAAACTACTCGTCTTTCGTCCCGTTCCCGCTCAACCTGAACGGTGAAAAGATCAACACGGTCGGCGCCCTGTGGCTGCGGAAACCCTCCGACGTCAAAGAAGAGGAGTACAAGGATTTCTACAAGTTTCAGGCGAATGCGTTCGACGAGCCCCGCTTCTGGCTCCATTTCACCGCCGACGCCCCGCTCGAGATCAACTCGCTGCTCTTCGTTCCCCAGGAGAACCTCGAGCGATTCGGGTTCGGTCGCATGGAACCGGGAGTCTCCCTCTACTGCCGCAAAATCCTCATCGATCGCCATCCGGAAGGTCTCCTGCCGGATTGGTTGCGGTTCCTCCGCGGCGTTGTCGACAGTGCCGACTTACCCCTCAACATCTCGCGGGAGTCCATGCAGGACAGCTCGATCGTCCGCAAACTGAGCCAGGTCCTGACCCGACGTTTTCTCAAGATGCTCGGCGAAAAAGACAAGAAGGACCCGGATGCTTTCAAGGATTTCTACGGTTCCTTCCACCAATACCTGAAGGAGGGAGTGGTCTCCGACGCCGGCCACCGCGAAGACCTCGCCAAACTCCTGCGCTACGAATCCACCCGGACGGAAAACGGACAACTTACCGGTCTGGCCGACTACGTCTCGAGAATGGGCGAAGACCAAAAGGAGATTTACTACCTTTACGGCTCCAGTCGCGAAGCGATCGCTTCCGGGCCCTATCTGGAAGCTTTCGAGTCGCGCGGGATGGAAGTGCTCTTCCTCACCGATCCCATCGACGAGTTCGTGATGTCCCACCTGACGGAATTCGAAGGGAAGAAACTCATTTCGGCGGACCGGCAGGATATCGAACTTCCGGACGGCCCGGATTCCAAAAACGAGGAACTTTCGCGCGAGGAAGGCGAGGAACTCGCCAAGTGGATCAAGAACCGACTCGGCGAAGAAAAAGTAAGCGACGTCACCCTCAGCAAAAGATTGACGCAGAGCCCCGCAGTGGTCCTCAACACGGATGCCCATATGACGGCCAACATGCGGCGCGTCATGAAGGCGATGAATCAGGACGGCGGCGGCCTCCCGGAGAGTCCCGTGCGGTTCGAGTTGAATCCCGCCCATCCCCTGATCCGGAATCTGGCGAAACTGAAGGAAAACGATTCCGACCTGGCTGCGGCCGTCACGAACCAGTTGTTCGACGGATGCCGCCTCTCGGCGGGCCTCGTCGAGGATCCGGGTGCGGTGGTCCGCAACATGAACGACCTTCTGGCGAAACTGGTCGATCGGCCGTAAAAAATCTCCGCCGCCCGACCGCCTCAGGGCTTCATCCCCGGAAACGGATTGTCCGCGGTCCGGCTTCCGGCGTCGTTGGTTTCCCTTTCCACGACTCGCCTCGCCTGCTCCAGCATCTGCTCCGACAATCTCTCGATTCCGCGGGACACTACCTGGCTGGCCGGAAAAATCTCACGGGCCGCGGCATATTTCGTGAGAGCGGCGGCGGAATTCCCCTCCGCTTCCAGGGATTCGGCTTCCTCCACGTTCGAAACGAAGGTCGCAATCCTGGGCACCACCGAACCGAGAGTCATGTGGTACCGGCGGTCGTCCTCCGCGACATGCTCCACTTCCTTCAGCACTTCCCATGCGGTATAGGGTTCTCCCCGTGCCAAGCGCTCTTCCGCCGAGCGAATTGCAAAATCGATGGTTTGGACGGCCTCCAGGGCTTGCTGTAGTTGCCGGGCGCGCGTCTCATCCCCGGTAAGCGACGCCATATATTCCTGCCGCCGCTCGAAAATCCTCCGATAATCGCCCGCCGCATAATCGATATCGAAGTCTTCTACATACGTCGCTCCTTCCACCGAATCGGTCATGAAGGTTTCGATTCCCGGGTTCAGGGGCCAGATTTCGAACGACTCGTCCAAAAACTCCTGGGCGTCTTCCACATTCCCCCGCATCATGGCTCCGCGAGCCGCCAGAAGCTTCATGCGGCTGGCCTGCTGGGCGACGCGAATCGAAGACAAAGCTTCCCGCTCCGGGAAATCCTCCGCAAGCGCCGCGATCGACTCGACCAACTCTTTCAAAGAGGCGAAATCCTTGATCTCGACAAGCTTCTGGGCCTCATCGATGTCGAAATACAAATCCCGCAGGACCCTCTTCCGTTCCTCCGGAAAGAGGATCACGTCCAGGCTGTACTCGCCGAGAAAAAAGGTTTCCTGCAGCCTTTCCAGGGCCGAGATCATCTGCCCTTGCTCGTAGGCGTTCTCGACCGAGTCCATTCCGGTCCGCACGTCGTCCAGAGCCTGGAGAGCGACATACTCGAGACTGTCCACCGTTGGGATCAACTCGAGTTCCGGCATGTAGGTCACAAGAGCTTCGCCCCCCACTTCCAGATCCTGGGCGCTGCTCTTGAAGAGAGCCCGGTAAAAAGAGCATAGAATCAAGGCGTGTTGGAAGCGGCGTTGCGACAGAAACGAAATGATCTGGCTCTGCATTTTCAGCCGCGCCTTCAAGCCGATCTCTTCCATCTTGATCCCCTGCGCCTCAAGTTGGCCCTCTTGCTCTACGAGTCTGCGCATCGCTTGCGACAGCGGAGTCATACCGGTCCCATCGAGCGAAGGCGGCGTAATCGCCTGCTCCTGCATGTCCCCGAGTTCCTCCGAGTTGATGATCCGCCGCCGTTCCTCGATCTGGGTTTCCACCAGGACCTCCTCTTCCAATCGGTCCCGCTCTTCCTGTTCGATCTCCTCCCGGAACCTCCGGTCCATGAAGTCTTCCTGATCCCGCCAATTGTCGTACACCAGATTTGCGATGACGAGGGAGTTCCCCCCGTCGACCTCGAATTCCGAGGCCTGAAAAAGAAGTTTCCACGCTGAAATGACCGGCTTCCAGGGATTTTCCGCGTCTTCAACCGGACCCGTCCGGTTCCGCGTGGAAAGGCGGTCTCTGATTTGTTGGAGAAGCGAGAGATACAATCGCGAATCCATCGTGTCCACGGGCGTGTTCAGATACCGAACGAATCTCGCACGCATCATCCGCCCCTCCCCCAACTGAAACGACCTGCCCTTCCAGTTGAGAGTGCCCTCCTCGGGGTCGAGGGAATCGGACTCAACGTTGAACACCCGGTCCACCAGCGAGAGCAGCGTATTGCTTTCGAAAGAACTCGGTGCGATCGGGGAGATAGTCGAACCTCCCGACGAGCCCGACGACGAGGCGGCTCCATCGGTCTCCTGCGCCGACGATGGCTCCTGAATCGGGGAAAAAATGGCGGCCAACCCGAGAAACAGGCCTGCCCGTACCTTTCGCATGAAACAAAACATCAAATTTTACTCATCTCGCGCACAAAGAACAACCCGCCGTCTTCAACGGAAATTTTGAAAACGTATCGTTGCTGAAACTGGATGTTCTCGTCCAGGCGATCCGGAATGAAAAGGGGTAGAGGCGTCCCGTCCGTCAAGCTGGATACGAAAACTATCCGACCGAGACCGTCCTCCGAGGCGATCATATTCTCAACCGCCGCCTCCAGATGGTACCGGTTTCCGGCAAACTGCAACGGGCGCTCCAGGATTGCCCGAACCGGCATCACCTCGGGATATCCCCTTCGGTCCGAAGATCCGAACCAATAAAATCCGCCCGCACCTATGAGAAGGAGCAGGATGAACAGGATCGCATAGCGGGCGGGACGTCCCATAAACACCACCAAGGTTGCAGAACCTGAACCAAAACTCCAGTGAAAACCTCCGGAACTGCC
>CAZBLJ010000213.1:0-4721 GCA_964492605.1 uncultured Puniceicoccaceae bacterium | reverse complement strand
AGGCCGAACGAGCAGGGTTTTCCGCGGCGTCGGGTCGGTTTCAGAACCGGAATCCTACCGAAGTGGAGAGGCGCGCGTCGCGCTGTTCCATTTCCCCGCTGAGAATTCGTGGCGGACCAGGAGGTAAAACCCGTCCGCCGGTTCCTCCGAAGAGTCACGCCGATCCAAAACCACCCTGTCGTTGATTCGAAATCTCTGCATTGCGGCAATTTTTATTGGTCAATCGATGGTTCCGACGGCAAAGTCGGAGACATGATGAAAGTCGCGATCATGAGAATGACCCTGACGGCGTTTCTGCTGACCGGTTCACTTTTTGCCCAGTCGGATTCGGATGAAACCGATAATTCGCCCTTGCTTCCCGATTTCACACCCAACACGACGCTAAGAGAGAGAGTCTTCGTTTTCGGCTCCAGCCCCGAGTCCGCTGAACGAGCGGCCATGGTCAAGGCTTGGGAAATTTCCCGCAAAGGGGTGTTCAAGGTAAAAGGAATCGGACTGGGATCGGCCGACGGGGAAGACTACTGCATTCTTTCCATCGAGCATGAGATTTTCCAGCCACCGGATACGAAGCGGGTCGGAGAATCGGCCGTCGGCTTTGGCGAAAACCCGCGGTCCGCCATCAGAAATTCCTATCTGAAAGCCATGCAACGCATCCGGGAGAATCCCCGGGCCCGGCCAAATTTGAAAAGTTCCACCCTACCCCCGGACATCCGGGAGATCATGCCGATGCCCAAATCGGATGAGCGTGATTTTATCGTCAGTCAGATCCGGCTTTGGGGCCGTAATTCGAACTGGAGGTGTTATCTCACGTTCGAATACCTCGAAATGAAGTAATGAGGGGTATCGAAGGGAATACAGAAGACCGCAGTTTGGAGGATCCGCTTTTCCGGCGCGTCCGCAGGCACGCCAAAAAGCGCATCCGGTTCAAAGACCGTATTCCCTCCCGTCAGGAGCGAACCGAGGCCTATCGCGAATTTTACCGACTGGAACGGTTGATGGTGGAGCGCTACCACCGTAAAGGAGACTCTGGACTTCGCGTGGCCAAAGCCGGGGCTATCATTCTCGATGTTCTTCTGGAAGAAATCTTTACGGCCGCCGGCCGCTGCCTTCCGGACAGATTCCGACCGATCCATAAATCCGTAACTTTAGTTGCCCTCGGGGGATACGGACGCGGCGAAATCAGCCCTTACAGCGACGTCGACATCCTCCTTCTTTACCCGGATCAGAAAGAGACTGAAACCGTCCGGTCCTATCAGAAAACCTTTACCGAGGAAATGCTCTACCCACTCTGGGATCTGGGCTTCAAGGTCGGCCATGCCAGCCGCACCGTCCGTCAGGCCCTCGAGGAGGCGCAGCGGGAATCCAAATCCAAAAACGCGTTCCTGGAGTGCCGTCGCGTATGCGGCAGTGCGCAGACTCTGCGGCGTTTTCAGCGAAAATTCCGCCCCCTTTACCATCTGAAGAATCCGGAAGCCTACATCGAATCCCAAATCTCCGGCCAGCGGGAGCGCCGTCGAAAGTCGGGAGACTCCATCTACATGCAGGAGCCCGACATCAAAAACGGTGTCGGCGGCCTGCGCGATTTCCAAAACGCCCTCTGGATCAGCCGGATCAAATATGACGGAGGAGACCTGGCGACCCTCCGCAAACACGGAGTCCTCACGGAAGAACGGTGCGCAGCCTTCCTGGAATCCTACGATTTTCTCCTCCGCGTCCGCAACGAACTCCACTTTCTCAGCAATCGGGCCAGCGATATTCTTACCCTCGAGCGCCAACCGGTCGTCGCACTTAACCTGGGTTACCCTCAGACGGATATCGTGGAACGCGTCGAGGCCTTCATGCAGGACTATTACGCCCATGCGAAAACGATTCTGCGGACCGCCTCCTTTGTCGAAAACCGTGTCCTTCGGCGGGACATGCCGATCCGCTCGGACCGGTTTCGCCTCGGCGAGGCGATCGAGGCAAGGCGTCATCACCGGGTTCACAAGATCGATGGATTTCTCCTCTCCGAAGGAGTCGTTCGAGCGCAGACTCCGGATGTCTTTCGTGACGATCCCGTCCGGTTGCTCCGCGTCTTCCGGATCGCCCAACAGCACCAGGCACGCCTCCATCTGGACCTGGAGGAACAGATCGAGGAGGAACGCCACCTCCTGGTCGTCCGGGAGCCCTGGGACGAACCGCTTCGCAAATGCTTCCGCTCGATCCTCCAGGAAGCGGGAAAGGTCCATTGGACGCTTCGCCGCATGCACGCCACCCGGCTCCTGGGCCATCTCATCCCCGAGTTCGGACGTCTCACCTGCCTCGTTCAGCACGAGTACTATCACCGCTACACGGCGGACATCCATACCCTGGATACGATCCGCCATCTGGACGAGATCTTCCAGGAAAGCGGCCCTCCCTTCGACTCTTACCTCAAAGCCCTCCGCCGCACGGAATTCCCCACCCTGCTCTACCTCATCCTGCTCCTGCACGACATCGGAAAAGCAGACGGAATCCGCGGACACGACCACCGGGGGGCCGTACTCGCGGAACCGATTCTGAACCGTTTGGGCATTCCGAAGACCCAACAAAGTCAAATTCTCTTTATAATCGAAAACCATCTGGAAATGGCACGATTCTCGCAGAGATTTGATCTTGATGACCCCGCTACGATTCAATCATTTGCGGACCTCACCGAGGACGAGAACCGGCTGTGCTACCTTTACGCACACACCTACTGCGACGCGCGCGGGACGGCGGAAGGGCTCTGGAACGGCTACAAGCAGTCGCTCCACCAAATGTTGTTCGAAAGGACTCTGGCCGTCTTCTCGGACGGCACGGATCCGGTCGAACGGGAACGGGAGCGAAGAACCATGATCGAGGAGGATCTTCTTTCACGCCCGATCGCAGGCGACCTTTCGCGGGACGAACTCGAGGCGCATTTCCGCCTCCTGCCGGACCGCTATTTCGCGCACAACACCATCGAGGAGGTGGAACTCCATCTGCGCATGGTGCATTCGCTGCTCTCGCACATCCAGGAAGCCGAATCTCTGGGTGCCCTGGCTCCGGTCATCGATTGGCACAACAACCGGGAGCAGGGGCTCACGGTGGTCAACGTCGTCACCTGGGACCGGGCCGGTCTGTTCTATAAGCTGGCCGGAGCCTTGAGCGTCTGCGGACTGAACATTCTGAGCACCAAAGCGATCACCCGTACCGACCACATCGCCATCGACACGTTTTACGTCGTCGGTCCGTCCGGCGGAGTCGTGGAAGACGAGAAAATCCGGGAGGCCTTCGAGCAACACGTCCGCAGTTCTCTCATCGACGGGAAGGACCTTCTCGAGTTGATCGAGAGGGAGGCGAAGAAGTTCGAATCGCACCTCTTCTCGAAGGGCCCGGCCGTCCTTCCGGTCCGTCATGAACCGGTAGTGAACGTATACCACGAGCTATCGCTTCGACGGACCATCATCGAGGTTCAGGCCAGCGACACCCTGGGGCTGCTTTACAAACTCTCGAAGATCATCACCGAACACGACTTCGACATCACCTTCGCCCGCATTTCGACCGAAAACGGCATTGCCAACGACACCTTCTACATCGAGCGGATCGTCACCGAAGAGCCGATCGAGAACGACAATCTCGTCAATCTGCGGAAGGCTCTATCCGAAGCGGTCCAGGCCGAATCCCGCAAGGCCGTCTAACGCCAGGTAGGTCCGAAAAGGAGCTGCTAGGCGTTTACCGCTTCGGGTTCGATCCATCGAAACAACCTCGTAGTTCCACTACCGGCGGCGGTCCTCACCGGCTGTCGTCTTTATCGCCGGTCTCACCTTTCGTGGCTGCTTCCCAGATCGATGCAAGACCTTCACCCGCCTGATTCCACGCATCGCCGATCTCCTTCTGCACGGCCGGCCACTGCTCGGCCGTCGCATTGGACACCCGTTTGCTCGCATCCACGATCTCGTCCCGAGCCCGTTTCAATTCCTCAATTCCTTTTTCCATCTGCACCCTGGCTTCACCCGTCAGATCCTTCGCCTTCTTCTGGGCAGCGGCAATCTGCTCGCCGATTTTCTCGGAGGCTTCGTTCAAGGAGGCCCGCACCTGCGCCGCGTTCTCCGCAGAGGAATCCTGAATGCGGCTCCAGGTTTCGGCCATCCAGTTGCCGGCGCTACGCGTCCAATCCGCCGCCGTATCCCCAGCCGCCTGCACGGCATCGGCCGCCGTATCCACTGTATTGGACGAGGACTCTGATTCGTCGCCCCGCTGGGAGCAGGAAAGCAGCAAGACCGACAAAGCAGCCGACAATGGAAAAAGAAGCATTTTCATCATAACCACCAAACCCGTAACCCTCCGAGGAAGCAACGGAGAAAAATCCGGCAATGGCCAAGTGCCACGGTATTTGGCCTGATTTTCCGGAATTCTGCATCATGGCTCGGCGAAGCTCCTACAGCGAAACGGATACCGCAGAAGTCTCCGGCTAAACTGACTTCGCCCGCCGATCTGTCAATAAATATAGACCTGTTCTGTTTTTCTCGCCCGTTTGTCAACAAATATAGAACTGTTCTGTTTTATTTTTCTTTGGTTGGACCGCTAGGCCCCGCTCTCCTGGCCGGATCTTCTTCCCAGCAAAGGCAGCAACATCAAAGCACCCAGCACCGCCGCACCGGTGGCCGCAACGGCAACCGTCACATATCCGGACGACTGCGCGATCCAACCGCCGACCACCGCGGCAGTCACGCTTGCAA
>CAZBLJ010000212.1:0-4747 GCA_964492605.1 uncultured Puniceicoccaceae bacterium | reverse complement strand
CGGGTTAGGCGCTTAGAACGGATCGTAGAATTTCGACGGATTCGTTCAGATCCTTTTCCTCGACGTTGAGGGGCGGGATGAGGCGCACGGTATTGCCTCCGGCCGGAGCCGTGAGGAGTCCGGCTTCCCGAAGAGAGCGGACCATATCCGCTGCGGGCCGGGATACCGTTATCCCGATGAGATAACCCCGTCCGCGGATCTCCTTGATCTCGGATGGAAACTCTTCCCCCAGTCGATGAAGCCGCTCCAGCCAATCCCGACTCCGCGACCGGACCTTCGCGAGGAGGTTTTCCCGCTCGATGACGTCGAGCACGGCCACGGCGGCGGCGCACGCCAGGGGGGTGCCGCCGAAGGTGGTGCCATGGGACCCGGGTTGAAACAGCTCCGCATACGCACGGGCGACCCAGATCGCACCGATGGGGAATCCCCCGCCCAGGCCTTTTGCCATTCCGATAGCGTCGGGAGTAATGCCCGAATCTTCATAGGCGAAAAAGTGCCCGGTCCTCCCGATGCCGCATTGCACTTCATCGATCATGAGGAGAACGCCCCTCTCCGTGCAGAGATGACGTAGTTCCCGGAGGAAGCCGGCCTCGGCCGGGAGGATGCCGCCTTCCCCCTGAATGGTCTCGACCAAAACCCCGCACACCGAATCGTCGAGGGCCTTTTCGAAGCTTTCGATATCGTTCAGCGGAGCGTGCCGGAATCCCGGAAGCATCGGGCGGAACCCTCCCTGGATCTTCTCCTGCGGCGTCGCGGCCATGCCGCCGAAAGTCCGTCCGTGGAAGGCGTTCTCGGCGGTGACGATCCGGTAGCGGCGGCCCTCCTCCCCGCTGGTCGCCCGTCCGTGCAAGCGCGCCAGCTTGAGCAATGCCTCGTTCGCCTCCGCTCCGCTGTTGCAAAAAAGGAACGCGCCCTCCGGCGTATAGCGAGCCAGGCGGGCGGCGAGTTCCGCCTGCCGCGGATTGGCGAAGAGATTGCTGCAATGGGCCAGGGTTTCCGCCTGGCGGGAAACGGCTTCGACCCATGAGGGGTGGGCGTGACCGAGGGCGTTGACGGCAATCCCGCAGGTGAAGTCGAGGTATTCCCGGCCTTCATCGTCGCGGGCGCGGGCGCCTTTGCCCTCGACCAGCGCGCACGGGGGTGGCGCGTAGTTTTTCAGAAGCAGCTTCTGGTAGGATTCCAGGGTTTCCGGGTTCATGATCCGTGAACGATTTCGGTGCCGATGCCCCGGTCGGTGAAAATTTCGAGGAGGAGCGAGTGGGGCATCCGGCCATCGACGAAGTGGACTCGGCTGACGCCCGAGGAAAGAGCGTGAACCCCGCTGTCGACTTTTGGGATCATGCCTTTGGAGATGATCCCCTCTTTTTTGAGTTCGTCGACTTCGTTGACCCGCAGGCTGGAAAGAAGGCTTTCGGAGTCGTGCGGATTCCGGAGGAGGCCGGGAACGTCGCAAAGGTAAACGAGGCGGCGGGCCCGCAAGGCCGCTGCGACCCGGGAGGCCGCCACGTCGGCATTGGTATTGTAGGCCTGCCCGGTTTCATCCGCCCCGACCGGCGAGACGATCGGCATGTATCCGTCGGCGACGGCTTTACGGATCGGACGGGAATCGACCGTTTCCACCTCTCCCACGAACCCCAGGTCGATCTCCGGGGCACCTGCCAGTTTTCGGGTGCGGAGAACGCGGCTGCCGGGAATGGAGAGGGGGCGTCCTCCCTTGCGTTGAATGATTTCGCAGATGTCGAGATTCACCTCCTCGTCCAGGGTCCGTCGCACGATCTCGACGGCTGCCGCATCGGTGACCCGAAGCCCCTGTTCGAAACGGGCTTCGAGCCCCGAGGCGTCCATCGCGCGGGTGATGGCCTTTCCCCCTCCGTGGACGACGACCACATGGATCCCCACCGCCGCCAGAAACACCAGGTCCGTGGCCACCCGGGACCGCTTTTCGAGGTCGGGATCGTCCATGAAACTTCCTCCGTATTTTACGACGAAGACGGAGCCTTTGAACCGCTGGATATACGGAAGGGCTTCGAGGAGGACCCTGGCTTTCGAGGTGATGTCGATCCGGCTGATGTCCATTACTCGCTTTTGTTGAAATCAACGTAACCGACGGTCAGGTCGGTCGAAATCAGGTGGGCGCGTCCTTTGCCGATGCCGAGGTCCAGGTGGATGTCGAACTCGCGTTGGCGGACCGCCTCCTTCCAGAGGGGAAGGTTGTCTTCCACGGGGACGCCTTTCTCGATGACCGGGATTTTTCCGTAGTGCAGGGACAGCTTCTCCATGGAGATGCCGACGCGGGCGTAGCCGGCGGCATCCACGATTCTCCCCCAATTCGGATCCGACCCGAACCAGGACGTTTTCACCAGCAGGGAATTCCCCACGCAGCGCGCCACCTTCTCCGCCTCTTCGTCGCCGGGCGCCCCGGTCACGTGCAGGTCGACCACGTGTTCGATGCGCTCGCCGTCGCCCGCGATCATCCGGGCCAGTCGGGCGCAGATCTCGCAGGCCGCCCGGTGAAAGGATTCCAGCAGTTCGGCGCTCTCCGTGACGGCGGTGTCCGAAGCTCCGTTGGCGAGAAACAGAACCGTGTCGTTGGTGCTCATGTCCCCGTCGATCGTGATCCGGTTGAAGGAGCCCTGGACCGCCCGGTTGAGGGTGGCCTGGAGAGTGGCCTGCGGCACGGAGAGATCGGTGGCCAGAAAAGCGAGCATGGTGGCCATGTCGGGCTCGATCATCCCGGCACCCTTGGCGACACCGGCCAGGGTGTAGCGTTTCCGGCCGTCCGAGATGCGGGCCGTGACCGTCTTGGTCCGGGTGTCGGAGGTGAGAATCGCTTTGGCAAAGTCATGGCCGCCGGCGGAGTCCCGGGTCGCCTTCAGGGCGGCCTCCCGGATGCCCTGTCGCACTTCCTTCATCGGCAGAATCCGACCGATTCGTCCCGTCGAGGCGACGAAAACACTTCCGGTGGGGAGGCTGAGTGCCTCCTGGGTGATCCCGGCCATCGTGCGGGTGTCCTCCTCCCCCTGCGCTCCGGTGCAGGCGTTGGCGTTGCCGCTGTTGGCCACGATCCCGTGGAAAACGGAAGAGGGCGATAAAAGCGAGCGGCAATAACGGACGGGGGCCGCGCAGATATCGTTACGGGTAAAGACTCCGGCACCGGTGCACGGTTTCTCGCTGAGGACGATTCCCAGATCGAGGCGTTGGTCCTTCTTGCCCCGGATGTCGCAGGCGACCCCCGAGGCCGAGAATCCGGCGACATCGGTCAAGCCGGGGCTTTCGTTCTTGTAGCGAATATCCATCACGGAAGGCCGAGGGTCTCGTCCAGGCCGAATTTGAGGTTCATGATTTGCACCGCCTGGCCGCCGGCTCCTTTGAGGAGATTGTCTTCGGCCGACGAGAGGAGAAAGCGTCCGGTCCGCCGATCGTGCCGGGCCGACAGGTCGATCCGATTGGTGCCGACCACATACTTCGAATCGGGGAGGGAGTGGTCACCGAGGAGGTTGACGAAAGGCTTGCCGCCGTAAGCGGCTTCCCATGCCCGCCGCACTTCTTCCAGGGTATGTCCGTCGTCCGGGACGCTGACGGTCGTTACGATCCCCCGTTTCATCGGAACGAGGTGGGGAAGAAACTGAACCGTTACCCGGGCTCCTTGCGCGGCGGAAAGTTGCTCTTCGATTTCGGACAGATGCCGGTGGTTCGGCTGGCCGTAGGGGCGGGCGCTTTCGGTTCGTTCGCAGTAACTGAAATCCTCGTTGGCCTTTTTCCCGGCACCGCTGACGCCGCTCATGCTGGAGGCAATGATATCGTCCCGGGATACCACGCCCTCCCGGAGAAGGGGAATCAACGGAACGAGGATGGAGGTGGGATAACACCCCGGACAGGCGATGAGCGACTTGCTTTTCCACTCGACGGCGGTGCATTCCGGAATCACGTAGACCGCTTCGCGGAGCAACTCTTCATCCGGATGGGGTTGGCCGTAGAACTCGCGGTAAACGGCCGGGTCGCCCAGGCGGAAATCGGCGCTCAGGTCGATCACGGTCCGTTCCGCTTCGAAGAGCGGTCGGGCGAAGGTGGCGGCCACGCCGTGGGGGAGGGCGAGGAACACCGCATCGAGATCGTCCCGTTTGGCGAGTTCGGCGGCGTCCGAGGCGGTGAAGGCAAGATCTCCGGTGCGATGGGCGAGGCGGGGAAAGGCGTCGCGGACGAGGGTGCCGTCGAGACTACGGGAAGTCACCGCCGCCAGCTCCGCTTCCGGGTGCGCGGACAGTAAATCCACCAGAACTTCACCGGAATACCCGGAGGCTCCAACAATACCGACTCGAATCATGGAAGAGGATTACCATCGTTCCGGGCGACAAACCAATCCAGAAATCCTCCGTCGGCAAAAACGGTCGGTCGGGTTTGATTCCCGTGGATTAAGGGACATCGATGAAGGTTGGTGGATCCGTAATGACCTTGATGCGATGGTAGATATTAATCCGCGAGTGAACCTGTATCTGTTCGCCCCCCATCCCGAGTGGAAAGGGGTCTCCGGTTCCGTCGGAGTGGCCGCCCGGGACTTTCAGCGGGCGGAGGCGATCGCCGTGAAGACGGCGGCGGAAAGGGAGGTGCCCGGACGGATGTTCTCGATCCTCGTCGAAGAACCGCCCCCCGGGGAAGCCGAAGGCATGTGGGTGGAAATCGAGCGGTATCGCGATGTGGAGGACGTGGAGCGACTGGTCTTTTTCCATTACGCCGTGACGGATGCGGA
>CAZBLJ010000211.1:0-4770 GCA_964492605.1 uncultured Puniceicoccaceae bacterium | reverse complement strand
CGGTCCGGATGGAGAATGGCGATCAGATCGGCGAGAATCTGGTCCGGTCGGATGGCGCCGGATTCCCAAAAGGCGTTTCCGCCTTCCCCACCGGAGCGCCGGGTTCGGTTGAAGACGTTTCCGGTACGGTAGGCGGGCAGCACTTCGAAACGCTCATCCGCCGCCGCGATCGCCTCCAGGGTCCGGTAACTGCTGGGATTGAGCCAGAAGTCGGCTTGCATTGCCCTGGAAAAGACGGCTTCGAAATCGAGGGGAAAGCTTCCGGTTTCCCGGTTGTCGGCCCAGAGGTAACTCGCCCCTGCGTCTTCGATGAAAGCAGCCGAGTAACTCCGTCCTCCCGGGATGTACCAGACGCCTCCGTAAGGGGCGGAAAGAAGAACGGTCGGACGATCGGGGCCGGGCTGCCGACCGATTTCCCGGAGGTCCTCGTAATTTTCGGAGACCTCCTCGAAAATGGCGACCGCCTCCTCCGAGCTGCCGGTGAGCAGGCCGAAGAGTTTGATCCATTCCGCCCTGCCAAGGGGTGTGTTCTCCCTCCAGGCGGATGTGACCAGGACGGGGATGCCCGCCCGGGCCAGGCGGTTCTCGAGATCGGGCCGACCCGGACCGACCCGTGTCAGGAGGACGAGGTCCGGTTTCGCGGCGAGAACGGATTCCAAATCCAGCCGTTCGGGGGTGCCGACCTCGGATACCTCTCCCGATTCGACCCGCTTGCGAAATTGGGGGTCGGTCGCATGGGCGGCATCGTCGACCGCGACCACGCGGTCCAACTGGTCGAGGGCTCCGAGGGCTCCGAGATAGGTGGTGGAGAGAGAGACGATGCGTTCGGCCGGAACGGGAATGAATCGGGTCCCTTCCGGTAGCTCTGCGGGCGGAATCGGTTTCTCGGCGAGATAGTAATGCAGAGGTTCGGAACTTCCGTCGGGCGCCTCGATTTCCAGGAGAACCCCGTCCTGGTATCCTGCGGTCTGCCTGTCATCGGGCGAACCAGGTCCGTTATCCGTCGAAGGTTCGGTGCTGCGGTGGATGACGCGAATGTTTTCGGCATAGCCGAAGTCGAGGGAATCCTGACCTGCGGAAACCCATCCGCCGAGGCCGAGGAACAAAAGAATGCAGGATCGCCGGAATGTGTGCACGGTCGGATGAAACGCGGAAGACCGGCGACGCGCAACCGGTATTCGCCGGAATCAGCCCTCGAGGCTACCGACGGGCGGCGAGAACGAAGTACAGAAGCCAGGCGAGGGAGCTGACGAAGGCGGCGACATAGGTCCACGCCGCCGCACTGAGAGTGCTCTTTACGCCGGGAAGCTCGTCCCGGTCGACGATCCCGAGGTCGTCCAGCTGGACGATGGCCCGCTTGCTGGCGTCGAATTCCACCGGCAGGGTGATCAGCTGGAAAACGGTCAGGATGGCGTAGGCGATAACGCCTAGCAGAATCAATCCGAAGAAGTGGAAAACAAAGCCCCCGATGATCGCGAAGGGGAGGATCTGCGAGGCCAGGCTGGTCACCGGAACGAGGGCCATACGCGCATTCAGCATGGAGTACCCCACCTTGTGTTGAATGGCGTGCCCGGCCTCATGGGCGGCGACACCGAGAGCCGCCAGACTGGAGCCCCGGAAATTCTCTTCACTCAGGCTGAGCCGTTTGTTCTTCGGATCGTAATGGTCGGTCAGGTGACCGGGAATGGCCCGAATCTCGACGTCCCTGATTCCCGCCTGCCGCATCACGTAATCGGCGGCCTGGGCACCCGTGATCCCGCTCCGCGAACGGATTCCCGAAAACTTCTTATAGGTCGAGCCGACGCGGTGTTGGGCCCAGAGACCGAGGAGGATGGTTGGAATGAGAATAAAGAGATAGAGAATCATGTTGGAAAATCGTTTTTAAGGGAGAAAGAGCATTTTCGGTTCCTTGACAACCCTTTCGCGACGATTTTTTGAAAGTTCCTAAGGTGTTGGAAAATAATGACCTATAAACTAACATGCAGGTCGCACGTTCGAAAAACCCCGGTCCGCGAAAGCGGAACGTGACAAAATTTCTCACTTCGCGGACGAATGAGGGACAAGATCGGCTCGTTTGAGAAGGGCCTCGGGGTCCGGATCCCGGCCGCGGAAGTCGGCAAACAGGGTCTCGGGAGGGGCGCTGTTGCCCCGGGCGAGAATCTTCTCGCGAAACTCGCGACCGATCGCCGGATTGAGCAGTCCTTCTTCGAGAAAGCGTCCGAATGCGTCCGCATCCAGCATTTCGGCGTATTTGTAGCTGTAGTAGCCGGCGGCGTAGCCGGTCGGAGACGCGAAGAGGTGGGTGAACCGGGGAAACATCTCCGGCGGAGGGGTCTCCAACGGAAAGCGATAATCCTCCAGAACCGAGTCCAGAAAAGCGGTCAGCTCGTCGACGCTTGCGAAGGTCTTTCCGCGGTGGAGTTCCAGATCCATCTTGGCGAACTGAAGTTGCCTCATGGTCTGAATGGCGCTCTGGAAGTTCCGGGCCCGTTTCATTTTTTGATAGAGTTCTTCCGGGAGCGGCTCGTCGGTCTCGTGGTGACGGGCGAAGAGGTCGAGGCTCTCGCGTTCCCAGCACCAGTTTTCCATGATTTGCGAGGGGAGTTCGACGAAATCCCAGGCCACGGAGGTTCCGGAGAGTCCCCGCACCTCCACCTTGCTGCACAAGTGGTGAAGGAGGTGGCCGAATTCGTGGAAAATGGTTTCGACTTCCCGGTGGGTCAGCAAACTGGGTCGGCCGCCGGCCGGGGGCGTCATATTCCCGCAGATGGCACCGTAATGAAGAACTCCCTTCGTGGGAATTCCGGTGAGGAGCGGATTCATCCACGCGCCGTTCCGCTTGCCCTCGCGGGGATACCAGTCGGCATAAAAGGAGCCGAGCAGCTCTCCCGTATGGTCGTATAGATCGTAAAATTCGACCGTCTCGTGCCAGAGGGTCTTCCTTTCGCCCGGATCGCGCGGAACGATCCGGACGGCGAAGACCTTCTCGGCCAGGTCGAACAATCCGCTTTGCACTTTCTCGATGGGGAACCATTGCCGGAGTTCCTCCTCATCGAAATCATAGCGGCTCTTGCGGAGCCTTTCGCTCCAATATCCAACCTCCCAGGGCTCGAGACGGCGTTGCTCCCGGCCGGTCTCCCGTGCCCGGAATCCTTCAAGCTCGTCGACCTCCTCCCGAAACCGTTTGCGGATGCGCTCATGAAGATCTTCGATGAAGGCGAGGGCCGCTTTTCCGCTGCCGATCATACGGCGGAGAGTGGTGTATTCCGCGAAATTGTCGAAGCCGAGCAAGGCGATCTTCCGGGAGCGGAGGTCCAGGATTTTCAGGGCCAGCGGTCGATTGTCGTGGGGTTGCTCCGACCCGATGCGTGACGCAGCCTGCCAAATCTCCTTTCGCAGCTCTTCGGAATGGGCGTATTGAAGGACCGGCAGGTAGGAAGGGGCCTGGAGGGAGAAGCGCCATGCCGGAGCATCGTCGCCATACCCTTTCGCCCGCGCATCCTCACGGGCTGCATGGAGAGCGGAGTCCGGCAGGCCCTCGAGGATCGCCGGATCGGTCACGATCTTTTCCCACGCCTCCGTCGCGTCCAACACGTTCTCTGAAAACTTCTGGGTGGCGGAGGCCAGTTCCGACTCGATCTCCTGCAACCGCTTTTTGTCCTCCGCGGACAAATCCGCGCCCGCCTCCGCGAAGTCTCTGCGGGTCTCCTGAAGATGCCGCAGGCGCACGGGGTCATCCGGGAGAGGCCCCTCGTCGGCCACTTTTCGGACCCGTTCCCAAAGATCGTTTCGCAGGCAGATTCCGGAGAAGAAATCACTGATCTCGGGAAGCACTTCGTTATAGGCCTTCCGGAACTCGGCGTTCATGCGCACGCTGCTCAGGTTCCCCGCCAGGCTCCAGGCTTCGGAAAGCGGGCGGAGCGTTTCATCGATCCCTGCGATGACGGACTCGTAGGTCGCTTCCTCGAGGGGAATTTTCCCAATCCGGTCAAGGCCCTCGCGCGCCTGGGAAATCGCAAGCCGCATATCGCCCGGCAGGGCGGAAGTCTCCAGCGTGGACCAATCGATCGGACGAGCCGTGGATAGAAAAGGATGGGAGTCGGTAGAACTCATTCCGCGCAACCTGCGAGCGTTTTCGGGTCGAAGCAAGACGGGATGTTGTAGAAATGGGAGATCCTGCGCCACAGCTGCGCCACCCACATGTTCGAAAACGGGGCGCGACATCCGCCTGATCCAGCAACTGCCCGGACACGCCCGGCTCGACACGACGCAGATTTACACCGAAGTCGCCATCAAGGCCCTCCGGGAAGTCCACGAAAGGACGCATCCAAGTTCCAGACAATGAGAGTTGAGCACTGGAGGAAAGTCCGTATGAATAGAGTCATGAATCAGCTCGTTAAATACTGCATCTACAAGGAGGATGGCTTTTATGTCGCCCAGTGCTTGAACGTGGATGTTTCCAGCTTCGGAGACACCGTCGAAGAAGCGATCTCCAATATCAAGGAAGCTCTCGAACTGTATTTTGAAGATGCCGATCCGGCCTCTTACCGCAAAGTGGAAGAAGTCTTGATCGGGGAGAGTCTGGTCGGTGCCTAAGCTCCTCGGTTCAAAGGAAATCGTAAAGATCCTCTCGGCCAACGGCTTTGAGTTCGTCTCGCAACGCGGCAGTCATCAAAAATACCGCAATGCATCCGGTGAAACCGTGATCGTTCCGGCGGGCCGCAAAGAAATCCCCCGGGGAACCAGACAATCGATCATCCGCCAATCGGG
>CAZBLJ010000210.1:0-4783 GCA_964492605.1 uncultured Puniceicoccaceae bacterium | reverse complement strand
GGGGCAAAATTCCTGAACAAACTCCTGTTTTCTGCCAGATGAAAGGCCCCTGGGGAGAAAACAAATCAACAAATCCAGATATTTTGATATAAAGTCTTGCACGGGCGGCGGATCTCCCTTCAACTCGGTCGCTTATGAGTCAGACATTTGTATTCTCCTCCGAGTCCGTCGGTGAAGGTCATCCGGACAAAGTTTCGGATTCGATTTCCGACGGCGTATTGGACGCATGCCTCGAGCAGGACCCGAAAAGCCGGGTTGCCTGCGAGACACTGGTAAAGAGCAATTGCGTGTTCCTGGGCGGTGAGATCACCACCTCCGCCAAGATCGACTACGAACAGGTGGTCAGGGAGGCGATTCGCGAGATCGGCTACGTGAACGACGACGACGTCTTCCACGCCGATCACGTTTTCGTCACCAACTGCCTGACGAAACAGTCCGCCGACATCGCCCAGGGAGTGGATGCGGCTGCCGCCGAAGGCAAAGAGACCGCCGAGCAGGGTGCGGGCGACCAGGGGATCATGTTCGGGTACGCCTGCGACCAGACGCCCGAGCTGATGCCGGCGCCGGTCATGTATGCCCACCGTCTCCTCCGCGAAATGGCCCGCCAGCGCAAGGATCTGGGAGTCTCCTGGTTGCGTCCGGACGTAAAGAGCCAGGTGGCGGCCAAGTTCGTCGACGGGAAGGTCGTCGGCCTGGAGAATGTCGTGATTTCGACCCAGCACACCGAAGACGTCAGCCACAAAGAGATCAAGGAGTTCTGCATCGAGGAAGTGATCCGCAAAGTGCTGCCCGCTGAAATGATCACCGATGAGACGGAGTTTCTGATCAATCCGACCGGGAAATTCGTGGTGGGTGGCCCGCAGGGCGACGCCGGCCTGACCGGGCGGAAAATCATCGTCGACACCTACGGCGGATGGGCGCGCCACGGAGGAGGAGCCTTTTCCGGCAAGGATCCCTCGAAGGTCGACCGCTCCGCCGCCTACTTCTGCCGCTGGGTCGCGAAGAACATCGTGGCGGCCGGGCTCGCCTCGAAGTGCGAACTCCAGGTCGCCTACGCGATCGGCTACCCGCACCCGACCAGCGTCCACGTCGACACCTTCGGAACGGCCAGGGAAGGCCTCACCGACGACCAGATCGCCGAGGCCGCACGGAAAGTCTTCAGCTTCAAGCCGGCCGACATCGTCACCCAACTCGACCTTCTGAGGCCGATCTACTCGGAGTCGACCCACTACGGTCACTTCGGGAAAGCGGAACTGCCCTGGGAGAGTATCTCGAAGAAGGACGAAATCGCCGCAGCGGTCTAACCGAACCTATTGAACCTATTGAACCGGCCCGGGGGGAACGCTCCCGGGACCAGTAACCAGAACAACAACAGAATGGAATTCCATGTCAGTCATAACTGAAACCAAAAACGATTACCGCATCGCCGATATCAATCTGGCCGATTACGGTCGCCGCGAGATTGAAATCGCCGAAAAAGAAATGCCCGGCCTGATGGCCACCCGCGAAAAATACGCCGGGGACAAGCCCCTGGCGGGAGTCCGCGTGACGGGTTCGCTCCACATGACCGTGCAGACCGCGGTTCTGATCGAGACGTTGACGGCCCTCGGTGCCGACGTGCGCTGGGCCAGCTGCAATATTTTCTCCACGCAGGACCACGCCGCCGCCGCGATTGCGGCTGCGGGCATCCCGGTCTTCGCCTGGAAGGGCGAGACCCTCGAAGAATACTGGGAATGCACCTACGCGGCCCTGACCTGGCCGGACGGCAAGGGCCCGAACCTCATCGTCGACGATGGCGGTGATGCGACCCTCCTGATCCACAAGGGTTACGAATACGAAGACGGAGACGACTGGCCGGAACAGACCGGCGGGTCGAAGGAAGAAGGCGTGGTCAAGGCCTTGCTCAAGAAGATCAAGAGCGAGGATCCCATCCACTGGCACAACGTCGTCAAGGAATGGAAGGGCGTTTCCGAGGAAACCACGACCGGCGTCCACCGCCTCTACCAGATGCACGAGAAGGGCAAACTGCTCGTCCCGGCGATCAACGTGAACGATTCGGTGACGAAGTCGAAATTCGACAACCTCTACGGTTGCCGCGAGTCCCTCATCGACGGGATCAAGCGGGCCACGGACGTGATGATCGCCGGAAAAGTCGCGGTTGTCTGCGGCTACGGCGATGTCGGCAAGGGTTGCGCCCAGGCACTCTACGCCATGGGCGCCCAGGTGCACGTGACCGAGGTCGACCCGATCTGCGCGCTCCAGGCGGCGATGGAAGGCTTCAAGGTAACGACGATCGAAGACAGCCTTCCGGTGGCGGACATCTACGTCACCACGACCGGCAACAAGGACATCATCACCTACGAGCACATGAAGGCGATGAAGGACCAGTCGATCGTCTGCAACATCGGTCACTTCGACAACGAGATCCAGATGGAGATTCTGGAAAACTCCGCCGAAGTGGAGCGGGTCAACGTGAAGCCGCAGGTCGATCAGTGGCGCTTCAAGCACGACGGTCACGCCATCTACGTCCTGGCGGAGGGCCGGCTGGTGAACCTCGGTTGCGCCACCGGGCACCCGTCCTTCGTGATGTCGAACTCCTTCACCAACCAGGTGCTGGCGCAGATCGACCTCTGGAAGGAAGTCGAGAGGTACCGCCCCGGCGTTTACGTCCTTCCCAAGCGTCTCGACGAAGAAGTCGCCCGCCTCCACCTCGAGAAGATCGGCGCGAAGCTGACCGTCATGTCCGACGAGCAGGCCGATTACATCGGAGTGAATAAGGACGGGCCTTACAAGTCCGAGCATTACCGCTACTAAACGGTAGCAAATTTCATCCGAAAGGCCGGAGTGGGACGAACCGCTCCGGCCTTTTTTTTGGATTGTGGGGGTGGATTAGGGAGGCGTTTTGGTTTACGGAGGCGCTGCTCATGGGGACATTCGCCCTCCCGGAATTGGCGCTGGTTGGCGGGGACGGGTTTGGGGGGTGGATTACGGTGGCGGTGTGGTCGACGAAGGCGTGGCTCACGGGGACGTTCGCCCTCCCGGGGGAGCGTGATTCTAATCCCGTGCGGCGGGTTGCAGATCGGCGGGGATCCGGCTTTGGAATTCCGCGACGATCTCGTCCCGGCTCGCTTCGTCTGCGAGGGGTTCCATCCAGGAAAGAGTTCTCTGGTAAGAAATCAGGTCCTGGAAAAACCGATACAACTCGATCGATGCGTTTTGTTTCTGTACGGTGGCATTGTTCTGTGCATCGAGAAGATCGACGATGCTGACGCTGCCTTGTTCGTATTTGTCCTGCACGATCTCGAGGTTTTTCTCGGCGCGGTCCGAGGCGATGCGGGAAAGACGGATCGATTGCCAGGAACCGGCCAGTGAGGCGAGTGCGTTGCTGACGTCTACGGAGATGGACTGGCGCTGCCGGGCCTCTTCCCACGCGATGCGCCGCAGGCCGGAACGGGCCTGGCGAATCTCGCCGAAGCGGCCGCCGCCTTCGAAAATCGGCAGGCTGGCACCCACGAGGAAGGTCCACGAGTCGTCCTCCTCGGCGGCTCCAAAGGTGCCTTCGGCGTACTCGGCGTCGATGACGTGCAGGTATTCGAATTCGGCCACCACATCGGGGACGATGAAACTTCTCCGGCTCTCCGCCAACCGCAGTTCCTGCGCCTCGGATGAAAATCGCAGAGAGGCCAGGTCGGGAGAGCGGGCCAGGGCCAGGCCGATGCTCGCCGAGCGGAAAGCGCCGGAGGATTCCGGGCTGTTCGCCAGCGGAATAAGGCGCGCGAAGCTGGTCGAAAACACGTCGGTTTCGAGAGACAGGTCCGCGAGGCTCCAGGAGCGGTCCGGCTCTTCGCCGAGAATCCGGTTCAGTTGGTTGACCGCGTCGTGCAGGCGGGCGCGGGCGGTCCAAAGGGTGCTTTCCTGGCGGGCTTCTTCGGATTCGAACCGGAGGACCTCTTCCGGTCCGGCCGTGCCGACGTCGCGGCGTATCCGTGCCAGCTCCAGATTCTCGCGGGTGATGCGGAGGTTCTCTTCCGCAATCCGCAGGGAGGATGCGATGGACAAGACTCTCACGTAGGCGATGCCGGCCTGCTCGGCGATATCGAGCCGGACCGAAGCATCGGATTGCTCGGCCGCCTCCAGATCCCTCCGGCTGGTTCGAAGTCCGGTGACGGCGGCGTCATTGTAGATCATCTGGCTCGCATTGAAGCTCAGGTTGGTCTGGCTCTCGGGGGAAAAGCCGGACTCCACGGCGCTTTGATCGTCGTTGACTCGCTGATAACCCAACCCGACGCCGACTTGCGGCAGGACCGGGGCGCGGGCTTGATCGACCCGGGCGCGGGCGGAGGCGACGTTCTCGCCGCTGATTTTTCCGGTGAAATTGTTGTCGATCGCCAGACGCATCGCCTGGGCCAGCGTCAGGGAGGGACCGCCGGCCTGGTCGCTCTGCACCAGGGTCGCCAGCGCATCCGGGTTGACCGGTGCCGGCAGTGCGGCTTGCGGCACCTCGGTCGGCTTTGTCTCCGCAGCGGTGCCGAGTTGGGTAATGACAAGGAAGAGGAGAGCGATACGACGAATCATGGCAAACAGAGGAGAGCTACTCTTCCCCGGCAAAAGGGTCAAGCGGCGGCTTGGCCGGAAGCCTCGGAAAAGCGTCTTTGCGAAATCGGAAAAACCCGGCTTTGGCGTGGGGGTGAAGTTCGCGATCCGAATCGTGCGGGTTGGTTTCCAATTCATCAGAGGAAGAGAGACGCGGGGCGGAACCGATGCAACCTTCCGGGGACGAAAA
>CAZBLJ010000209.1:1872-4813 GCA_964492605.1 uncultured Puniceicoccaceae bacterium | reverse complement strand
AAAGTACTCGGAGGGTTCTACCCTCCGATTCCCTTCGGTTGGGGATTGGCGTTGCGGCCGCGGCTGTGACTTCCGGTGTCGTGGGGTAGAACCCCTCGACTACTTTGTGCTCGATGGGTGTGCCGAAATATTTTTTTGCTGGAAACCGATCCGGACTACGGCTTGCTCATGGCGAAGGATAAGGAAAAGATTCAGGCGGATATCCGCAAGCTGCCCGAAGTATTGAGAATCTTACAACTCGCTCCATCGCGGTTCGATCAAATGACTTACGGGCCATTCCGGAAAACCTCTCTCGTTTGCCTGCACCAATGCATTGAGTTGGAGTAAGGCGGTTCGCAATACGGTCTGATGGGGGAGATAGGCACCGGGCAGTTGCTTAGTGTTGTTGTCCTGACCGAAAACCGTGACCATGGGCAGGTCTTCCGGTATCCGAATCCTCTCCTCTCTCAGAACATTCATCAACCACGCCCCTCCCGCAGCCGAGATCACCACATCGGGCTGATGGCGCTCCAGCCATTGGAGAAACTGGGCTTCTCGCCAGCGCGGCTCCAGCACTGGGGGCATGCGCCCCTGAAAGAGCTTCCGGTCCCACTCGGCCCGGTAGGCTCCGGCCACCATGTCGAGGTTCTGGTTGCGCGGGGTCAGGCCGATCACCAGGCCGGGCCGCCGAAAACCTTTTTCGGCCAGCTTGCGGGTGACCAATCGCGCCGCCCGGTAGTGGTTTCCGGATACGGTGTGCAGAGGCAATTGCTTCATCCCGACCGGCGCGGCCAACAGAGTGAAATCGCTCACGTCTGCTTCAATTTCGAAATCCAGATCATCCGGTGCCCAGAGCAGCACCGCACGAATGCCCCTCGCCCGCAATACCCGGAAGACGGCTTCCTGATCCGGATAGTCCGAGAGGTTGAGGATATCCAGCGCGTAGCCAAACCGGGCCGCCGCTGCACGCGCCTGCCTCACCCGCCCAGCGGCCAGAGTTCGGCTGCCCAGGTTCAGCAATGCCATGGTCGAACGCACCCCTTTGGGCAATTTCTTCCACCGATTGGCGGCCAGCATGGAGAGCACTGCATCGGGCCGGTAGCCCGCTGCCTGCGCGGCTTCCATCACGCGTTTACGGGTCTTCTGAGCCACCCTGGGATCATCCCGCAAGGCCCGTGAGACCGTCGTTCGCGAGATCCCCAAGGATGCCGCCAGGCTCCGCGTCGTGGCCTGCCCTTGCCCTGTCATTCGTATTCCTCCCGATAAGCCTGCAGGCAACCCGGTTTTAGAGTCAGAATGAGACAGGTGTGAAACATGGGAAATACAAAGTCAGAAAAGGATAGCCCATACGATTGCCGTCAATAATGAGACGCGTCAACAAAACTTTTTCTGGCTACTCATCGTGAGCTTTGAGAAAGTGTGTTCATGAAAGATTCCCGCCCCAACATTCTCTTTATCATCAGCGATCAAATGCGCACCGAAGCGGTGGGAGCCTGGGGAAACCCGCTGATTAAGACACCTACCCTCGACCGCCTGGCTGCCGAGGGAACGTCTTTCCGGCGCAACTACACGCCCTCGCCCGTCTGTTCACCCGCCCGGGCGGCGTTCTCCAGCGGAGTGGCCCCGCACATCGCCCAGAAGGTGGAAAACCTGCCCGGCCTGCGTGACGAGTGGGCGGGCTACGCCGAGCTGTTGTCCGACGCGGGCTACGAGAGTTGCCGTATCGGAGGTGAACCGTTGAGCGGGCGACCCCGGCTGATCGACGGATACGAGCACAAACGGACGAATGCTGAATATTTTGAATGGTTCAAGCACCAGGGGATCGACCACGTGCTCTCTCCCGGCGGGCGTTCCGGCGAATACTACATGATGCCGCAGACCATGCCGTATCCGGATAAATACAGTAGAGACCACTGGGGGTGCGACCGGGCGATCAACTTCATCAATGAGCGGGACGCTTCAAAACCCTTTGTCATGGAGGTGAATTTCGCCAAGCCGCATCCGCCGTATCCGGTGCCCTATCCCTGGCAATACCTTTACCGTGCCCCCGAGATGCCTTACCCCATCCGGCCCGCCAACTTCAAGCACTACCAGTGCCGTGCCAACCGCTATCAGAATCGCTACAAGTGGATGGAGACCGCCGTCACGGGTGACGATATGCTCCTGCGCACGATTCGAGCCGCTTACTATTCGCTGTGTTCCTGGATCGACTGGCTGACGGGTCGGTTGCTCGATTCACTGGGGGATGAGTTGGATAACACCCTCGTTTTCTTTACCGCTGACCACGGCGAGATGCTCGGTGACTACGGCTGTGCCGGTAAACGCTGCATGCTCGAAGGCGCGGTGCGTGTTCCTTTGCTGGTTCGCTATCCGAAGGGCTTTGCAGCGGGCAAGGAATGCCGGGCCGCCTCCTCGACCATCGACATCATGCCGACCATGCTGGAGGCCGCCGGACTCGACATCCCCAGCTACTGCGAAGGCAGCAGCCTGCGCGAGGTCGCCGGGATGCAGCCCGGCGAACGCATCGTTCACAGTCAACACAGCCGCATGTGGAACGGACAATACTTCGCCGCCGACGGAGAGCATACCTACTGGCACTCCGCCGCGGATCGCCGTGAGTGGGCCTTTCGGATCGGAGACGACCTCGACCAGGGTCCCATCCTGCCGGTGGAGGGCCGCGCTTCCGAATTGAAGCAGGCCTGCCTCGAACGTTGGGAGGGCGACCGTTTCTCCGATGCCGTCAACGAGGACGGCAGCGACTGGAAAGTGCATGAAGCACCGCAAAACATGCTGGAAACCGATCCGGACTACGGCTTGCTCATGGCGGAGGATAACGAAAAGATTCAAGCGGATATCAACAAGCTGCCCGAAGGCTACCACCGGCAGATCGACACCAAGGCGCTTTCGAAAGGCCACCCCATGGCCGAACACCTCAAGTGGTCCAGTGACGAAGAAAAGGCCG